>JASFBC010000202.1:0-7139 GCA_036172315.1 Anaerolineae bacterium
AACACCGATTGGTTTATAATTGAAACACAACCGATAGACAACCTTTCACCCCAGGGCTTGCCGGAGCGGGCCGGGGAGGCGATTCGGAGGCCGGACTGGAACTGCGGACATCAACGGACTCTCCCAGATTCCAGGCCCGGCGGTTTTTTAACCCCTGCGGGAGGGATCATGAAGCGGAAAATGGATGCTCACCGGGAATATATCCCCACCCTTCGGTCCACTCGGGGACAGGGGCTGGTGGAATTCGCTCTGATCCTGATGGTGCTCCTGCTATTCATTATGGGCATCCTGGACTTTGGTCGAGCGCTGTTTATCTACACATCCCTCTTCAACGCCGCGCGGGAGGGTGCCCGCTGGGGCGCGGTCCATCCCTGGAACCCGGATGGGGTGATCAATCGGACGCTTCAATATGCCACGCTGGTAAACCCTGACGATATCATCGTGACCGTCCAGTGTGATAGCGGTCCGGGGACCTCACTTTTTAACTGCTTGGGACCAGGTGGGAACGGGCCAGGTGGCAAAGCCGGCATCGGCGATCGGGTCGTTGTCTCTCTGAATTATAACCTCTCGCTGATTTCCCCTATTATTTCGGCCTTTGCGCCTGGCGGCCTCCCCATCCGCACCATCGCCGCCCGCACCATTGCCTCCTACGGCGAGGCATACGTGCCGCCGGGAGGCGGGGGAGGAACCGAAACCTCCTGCTCAGATGGCCTGGATAATGACAGCGATGGATGGGTAGATTGCGCCGATCCCGATTGCGCCTCCAACCCTGCCTGCCAGACGTCCCCCGAAATCTGCAATAACGGACTAGACGACGACGGGGATGGGCTGGTGGATTGCAACGACCCAGATTGCGCCTCCGATCCCGCCTGCCAGACGCCCGCCGAAATCTGCGATAACGGACAGGACGATGACGGAGATGGCGCGGTGGACTGCGCCGATTCCGATTGCTCCGCCCATTCCGCCTGCGCCTTTGCCCTGAGCAAGCCTCTCTGCGCCGGAGCCACCCAGGTTACCGGCATCGCCCAGCGCGGCCAGACCGTCCAACTGCGCAACGTCAATACCGGCTATATCGCCACCACCGTCGCCAGAGATGATAATACCTTCGCGTTCACCGTCCCGGCGCTCCAGATCGGGCACCTGATTGCCGTCCAGGCCTACGGGAAGACGGACTACGCCATCGTCCAGGATTGCTCCGCGACGCCGACGCCCAGTCCCACTCCCTCCCCCACGCCGACGCCTCCACCGCCCACGCCCACCCCTTCCACCGCTTACATCACCCTCTCCCCTACCTGCGGCGGCCCGGGCACTATCACCATCACCGTCCAGGGCTACAACTGGACGTATCAGAACAAGAACGATAACATCACTATCTCCTGGGACGGGACCGCTGTCGCTACCGTATCGGCCAGCAACCAGCCGCCTCAATGGACAACGGTGATCACCGTCACCGTGACGGAGGGCCCGCACACCGTCCGGGCCGAGAACAAGAAACACAATGTGACAGCATCCTTCACCGCCCCCTGCCCGGTTTCGGGGCCGAATCTGGTAGCGAGCGACCTCCGGCTGCTAACCGCGTCACCCATCACTACCTATTATCCCCTTCAATTCCAGACAGTGGTGCGGAACATCGGCGACCAGCCGGTCAACTCTATGTTCTGGGTGGACCTCTACGCCGATAGTTCCCCGCCCTTCAGCGGGACAATTCCCATCGGCTGGAGCGCGGTCAGCGGACTGGCCGTCAGCGGGACCATCACCCTGACCATAGACACACCCGGCTTTGCTGTGACCGGGACTCATCCGGTCTACGTCTGGGCCGACTCATGGAACCAGATCGCCGAAACCCGGGAGACGGACAACATCACCGGCCCTATCACCGTATCCGTCACCGCCATCGGGCCCACCCCCACCCCCAGCCCCACCCCGGGCCCGACAACGGGCATCATCGCCGGCGCCGTCTATCTGGTCAAGGGAGGCACGGTAACGCCTATCTCCCGCGCGATGGTGGAGGTCTGGCAGGGGAGTACCCTGATCGCCTCCACCCTCTCCGGAGAGAATGGAGTCTACCAACTGACCGGCATCCCGGCCGGGAGCGGCTACACGGTAGTGGGCTGGGTGGTGGTGGACGGCCAGTATTATACAGACCAGGTTGCCAATGTGACCGTAACGGGGGGGCAGATTACGACGGTGATGCTCTTCCTGCACTAAGGCCTCTACGATGCGCTGGCGTATAATTGGATGCATTCTTTTGGCAGTAGCGGGGGTATTCCTCCTGCTGGGACTTTTGCCCCGGCGGGTCACTGCCGGAACAACCCCGCCAGTCAACCTTTCGGGAACCAGGTCCTATGCCCGCTTCCCCGTCATCGCGCGCGAGTCCGGTGGGACCCTCTGCGCTGCATGGACCGACAATCGGGACGGCTCCTGGAACATCTACTCCGCCTGTTCGGAGAACAACGGACAATCGTGGGGCCCTCCAGGGCGGGTCTATTCTTCTGCCCAGACGTCCCTCTACCCAGCCCTGCTCTTCTCCGGGACGGTGCCGGTGTTCGTCTGGACAGATGAGTGGACACCTGAGCAGTATACCCTTTACCAGAAAATGGGCGAGACGGCCGTAGTGGCTGTACCAAACGTGGCCCAGCCGGTTCCCCGACCGTCCATCGCGCGCGGGAGCAATGGGACGCTGCATCTGGTTTTCGCCGATCGCTGTTCGGCCAACGACATGGCGGGGGATGTCTGTTACACTCGCCGCCCGGCCGGAAGCGGAGACTGGCTGAGAGCCACAGCGGTCTTCACCGGCCTCCAGGGAGGAAGTATGGACCCCCGCATTGCTATTGGCCCCACGGACATTCTGCACGTGGTTTGGCGGGAGAGTTACATCTCTCCAGCAGCAGTAGATGAAATCCGGTATATGACCGGCACGGTGGGGTCAGGCGGAGAAGTGACCTGGTCTCCCTCAGTTACTGCCTCGGACGTGGTCAGCCTGGCATGGGGGCCGGAGGTTGCTGTCACTTCCAACGGCGATATCCATATCGTCTGGACGGAGAAACCCGGTGACGAGCGCTATTTGGCCTACACCCGCTTCAACGCCACCGGGGGGCGGATTCCACCCCAACGGTTGGGCGGGCCGTTCTCGGTCAATGAGAACAATCCCTACTACCTGGCAGCCGTGGTGGCGGCAGAGGGGGAGCGGGTCTGCATCGCCTGGCACGCGGTGCCAGAGCATTCGTCGTCAGAGGATGTTTTCCTGAGATGCTCTGAGGACGGCGGTAATACCTGGTCGCCGCCGGAGAATCTCTCCCGCACCCCGGCTATGTCTCTCCGTCCGTCCATTGTTGTCGCGCCGGGAGGGAGCGTCTATGTCGTCTGGCAGGAACTGGTCGGCACAGATTATGATTCCTCCTATTACGTGTATTACACCCGCTGGTTGCCATATAGCGTCCATCTGCCGCTGGTGATGCGGAATGCGCGGTAACGGCAGCGCGGGATTGACCCTATCGCACTGATGAGCAGGAAGCGAATCCTGGTGGTCCTGCTGGTCGCAGCACTGGCGGTGACATTCATTATGCTCCTGTGGGCATGGACGGGCGGAACGGGCGGGTCTCCGGCCGGGCCGGCGACCCCTTCCACCACCGCCCCCCTCCCGACGGCGGAGGAGGCCCTGGGACCGGCGCAGGAGGCCGCGCGTCGCTGGCAAGCGGATGCCTGGCTGGCGAGCGTCTCAGCCACCTGGAGCCGGGCCAGCAGGGAAAGCCTCCTGGCTGGGCCTGCGGGCTGGTCCTTCGTCTTCTACTCTCCCACTGCCGGGGAGATTCGGTATATCGGCGTGGGGCCGGAGGGGGCATCGCCGGGCCGTCGGTTCCCGGCCCCCACTCCCCCGGAGAGGGTGGAGGAATGGCGGCTTCTGGCGACCGATGCCCTGCTGGCCTTCCTGGCCAGCGGAGGGGAGCGGTACCTCCAGGAGCACCCGACGGCCGCCGTTAACCTCCGGCTGGAGGCAGAATCAGGTCGGGTGGTGTGGACGATTCTGGCGGTGGAGGGGGGCGCAGAACCGTTCACTCTCCGCCTGGATGCCCGCACAGGCGAACGATTGCCGTAGAGGGGAACGATGATGGCACAGGTGAGGAAGCAGAGAGGTCAGAGTCTGGTGGAATTCGCCCTGGTGCTCCCCCTGCTAATCCTTCTCCTGGGGGGGGTGCTGGAACTGGGACGGGCTTTCTTCGCTTACGTCGCCGTCACCGACGCGGCCGCGGAAGGGGCGACCTATGCTTCTATCTACCCTGCCAGCAGCATCCAGGAAATTACCGATCGGGCCCAGGCGGCCACCAGTGGTCTGATTCAGTTGGCCCCTTCTATGATTCAAGTGGAGCGGCCATCGCTTACCGCAGGGGCCCCCATCACGGTGACAATCACCTACCCGTTCACGCTGGTCACTCCTATTCTGGGAGACCTGGTGCCCGGGCGGACAATCTCCCTGCGGGCTGTTGCCGTGGGGGTGATTCTCAGCGGTCAGTAACCCATGAGGAGGTGTGATATGGAACTCAAGCGCAACCGGGAGCAGGGGCAGACGATCGTGCTGGTTGTGCTGGCACTGGTGGCGCTCATCGCTATGCTGGGGCTGGCGATAGACGGTGGGACGGTCTATCTGGAGCGCCGCCGCATGCAGAATGCCGCTGACGGCGCTGCCCTGGCCGGTGCCCGCCGCCTCTCCCAGGCGATCTGCACCACCAACCCCAACCCCGCCGTCACCGATGCCGAAATCTATGCCGTGGTGCAGGAATTCGTTCGGCGCAATGGCGGGGAGACCTTTGAGGCCCACTACGTGGGCTTTGCGGGCAACCAGGTGGTGGAGTACAACCCACCAGTGGTCGTAGGCGGCGGAGTAGTGCCGGTGGGCGCTTCCGGCATCGCCGTCACCACCACTATCACCCGCCCAACTTATTTCCTGGGGTTAGTGGGGCAGAACACCGGCAGGGCCACCGCCTCGGCAACGGCTGTCACCGGCCCGCCGTTGCTGGTGAGCGGCGGGTTGCGGCCCTTCGGGGTGCCCGACCCGGTCGTTGCCCAACTAAATCCGGGGGACTGGCTCAAGATTGACTTTGACAACAACGGCGGGACCATCCGCTGGGTGAGCGGCGAGGCCCAGCATCGGGGATGGATGAATCTGGGCTACGTCTGGAACCAGACTGAAAACCCCACCTGGCCGCGCGCGGTGGACCCGAACGCCGGGGCGAGTGACTTGAGATCCTGGATGGAAAACGGCTGGACGGGGACCCTTTACGCCGACTGTCCCTGGGGCGCCGGATGCCGAACCGGCGACTACATCCATGCCAAGCCCGGTACCAACGCATCTGCCGTCTGCGCGGCACCGGTGAACACGGTCTTCTACGTTCCGGTCTACGACGAGGTGCTGGACTGCCCGACCCAGATTCCAGCGCCCAAGCCGGCCTGCCCGACGCAGGGAAGCAGTTACTGCTACCACATCGTTGGGTTTGCGGCGATAAAGGTTACGGCATGTAGCCAGGGGCAGAAAGAGATTACGGCGGAACTGGTGGAGTATATCTCGGGCCAGGGAGTCCCCAGCCCGAACACCGGCTTCGGTCCGGGTTCCAACGCCTGTAATAGCCACTTGATGGTCGTCTCCCTCTGGAAATAGCATCGGGCCACCCCAGGGATTGACCGGAGAGCGCAGGGAACGCGCGATGTGCCTCTGCGCTCTTTTGTATTACCCGGACAATCGCTGGATCGCTGGCTGGCTTGACAAACGGGACGAAATGCACTATAGTAGCAGAAAATCTCCCCGCCACCTATCTTCCTGTGCCTGAAATCGGAAGGAGACATCCATGAGAGACCGCCGTACCTTCATGCTGGTCATCCTAATGGTCCTGGCCGTGGCCCTGCTGGTGGGGTACTTCCTCCTTAAGCGAAGGGCCCCGGCGCCTTCAGAGGCCGGAATGACCCCCACAGTAGAGGTCGTCCCCGCCGTTCCAATCGTCATTGCCCGCAACAACCTGGATAGAGGGATGACCATCACAGAGGGGATGGTGGAGACCTGGCTTTGGCCCAGCAACCGGTTGCCCCCCCTGTATTATCAAGATGTCAATGAGGTCTACGGGAAGATTGTCCGGGTGCCGATTGCTCAAGGGGAACCCATCATGCCAACAATGCTGACCGAAGAGATGCCCTCTCCGGAAGGGGGTTCCGATCTGGCGCTGAAAATCCCCGTAGGGAAACGAGCAGTAGCGGTCCCGGTAGACCTTCTGGGCGCCGTCGCATGGCATATTCAACCGGGCGATCGGGTAGACATTCTGGCTTCCTGGAACGTGGTGGAATTGGATGAGGAGTTCCAGAGCCCCTTGCCCAATAACTGGATAATTCTCCAATGTGCAGAGGGGATGACCTGCCAGGGAGTGATGGGGCGGATGGAAATGTTGCCGACCGGTCAGCCGGTGATGGTCTACCCCAGTGGCCCCGGTCGGACCGGCTACATCGCCCAGGTCACCATCCAGAATGCGCTGGTGGTGGACATCGGGCCGTACCAGCCGACGCCGGAGGTCATTTTCTCGCAGCCGGTTATCACCCCCTCCCAGCCCACTGGCCCGACCGGTCCGACGGCGGCCCAACCCACCCCAACTCCCACTCCGGTGGTGAAAGGAAGCGACGTCATCATCTTGCTGCTGGATACTCAGGATGCCCTGGTGATGAAGAGCCTGTTGGAACTCCAGGCTAACATTACGCTGGCCCTGCGCGGCGTTAAGGACAACGAGCCAGCCCATACGGAACCGGTGACGCTGGAATATCTGGTCAGTCGCTACGGTATCAGCCAGCCTCCCAAGTTGCCCTTCGGCGTGGAGGCCCCGGAGGTAGGATCTTTGCCCAAAGCGTATATGGAGTGGGGGGTTCAGAGCGTGGGGCGAATCCCAGAGTGAGGAATCTGGCCCTATAGGGAAGAACTGGAAACCACCAACCCTCCTGAGGGAAACAGCATGGAACAGAGCGGTAAAATTCGCGTCCTCATCGTAGATGACATCGCTGAGACCCGAGAAAATCTGCGCAAACTCCTCTCCTTCGCGCCGGATATAGAGGTGGTTGGCACGGCCGTCACCGGCGAGGAAGGGGTCCAACGGGCGCGGGAATTGAAC
>JASFBC010000203.1:0-16182 GCA_036172315.1 Anaerolineae bacterium
GCCGCAACCTGGCTGCCGAAGGTGTGAAATTGGCCGGTCTGTATGCCGGCAACCCCCAGCGGGCCACCGCGCAACCTACCACGGAGCGCCTGCTGGAGGCCTTCCAGGAGATTACCCTGACGGTCATTATCGTCATCTCACCCCGCTCTCCGAGGTGCAACATTTTCTGGCGTTGGTGGGTTTCTCCACAGACATCTATGCCAGGCTCTGCGCCAATTTCGCTAAACCGCCTTAAAAATGAGCGAACCATAGGTTAACCACGATAAAATAACAAGTCTGTGTGCAGGCCGCCATCCTCCAGGCGTGGATGATGGCCGAGGTTACCGAAACACCAGCCTGCTGGAAAGGAGAGCCGCTATGAGCGTCATCGAGGTCAACCGTCTAACCAAATACTATGGCAAGGCCCGCGGCATCGTGGATGTCTCGTTCCAGGTGGAGGAAGGGGAGATCTTCGGCTTCATCGGGCCGAACGGCGCCGGCAAATCAACGACGATTCGCCTGCTTCTATCCCTGATCTTCCCCACCAGCGGCAGCGCCACCATCTTCGGCAAAGACTGCATCAGGTACGGGCCGGAACTCAGACAGGACATCGGCTACCTGCCCTCCGAGGTCTTCTATTATGAGCGGATGAGGGTCATAGACCTGCTCAAGTATTCGGCCAGTTTCTACAACCGGGACTGCACGCAGCGGATGCACGAACTGGCCGAACTGATGGAACTGGAGATGCACCGCCGCATCGAAGACCTCTCTTATGGGAACAGGAAGAAAGTGGGTATCGTGCAGGCGCTCTTGCACCGACCCAAACTGCTGTTCCTCGATGAGCCCACTCCTGGCCTCGACCCGCTGATGCAGCGTAAGTTCTTCCAACTCGTCCGCGAAGAAAATCAACGCGGCGCGACAGTCTTTTTCTCGTCGCACCTCCTGGGCGAGGTGCAGCGGCTGTGCAGCCGCGTCGCCATCATCAGAGAGGGCCGCATCGTCGAGATCGCGGACATCCGTACCCTGCAACAGAACAATTACAAGAGGGTGCGGGTGGAGGTCAGTGACCTCGATCTTGCCTATTTCGACATGCCTGGAGTGACCAACCTGGAACGGCATGACAACACCATCCGCTTCTTCTACAAGGGCGACATCAACCTGGTCATGCGCAAACTCGGCGAGGTCAGGATCTCGGATGTGACGATCGAAGAGCCGACGCTGGAAGAGATCTTCATGCACTACTACGAATAGGTGATGAGCATGCAAAAGAACATTTTCCAGCACGAGTTCAGGACGCACACGAGGTCCGTGGCCACCTGGTCGGCGGCAGTCGCGGCGTTGATGTTGGTCTACCTCTCGCTGTTCTCCTCCTTTTCTCAGCAGGCGGAACTGTTGAACGAGATGATGGCTAACTTCCCGGAAGAACTGCTCCTGGCCTTTGGCTTGACCGGCGTCAACCTCGCCACGGTCCTCGGCTACTTCGGCTTCGTCTTTCTTTTCGTCCAGATATGTCTGGCGATCCAGGCCGCCAATTACGGCTTTTCGCTGGTGTCTGTAGAGGAAAGGGAGTGGACAGCCGATTTCCTGTTGTCCAAGCCGGTGGGGCGCAGCCGTATCCTGACCAGTAAACTGCTCGCCGCGCTGAGCAGCCTGCTCATCACCGACATCGTCGTCTGGATCGCCAGTCTACTCTTCATCAACCTGTTCAAGGGAGACGCGACGTATGAAACCCGCCCTCTACTGCTGTTGCTGCTGAGTATCGTCCCGTTCCAACTCTTCTTCCTGGCTGTGGGCCTGGTGGTTTCGCTGATGGTGAAAAGGATCCGGAGCGTCACGCCCTACTCGATGGCGCTCGGCTTTGGAATGTACGTGCTGAGTGTCTTCGGCGACCTGCTCGGCGAGAGCGTGTTGGAGAGAATCACCCCCTTCAAGCATTTTGAGCCGCACTATATCACTCGTAACGGCGCCTATGACCTGTCCCTGGCCTGGATCAGCATCGTGGTGATCATGATCTCTCTGATCGGCAGTTATGTGCTCTACACCAGGCGGGATATCCCCGCCGTGGTGTGAGGAGGCCGGGAGATGAACATCTTCATAAGAGAGCTGAAGGCAAATCTGAAGTCGCTGCTCATCTGGGGCGTCATCGTGGTGCTTTTCATCGTGGTGGGCACATCCAAGTTCTCTGCGTACTATGAGAACCCGGAGATGTTGGCGGTATTGGACAGCATCCCCCCGGCCTTCCTTGCCGCGTTCAACCTCACCGCCTTCAACCTGACCACGGTCACCGGTTTCTTCGGGCTGATGCTGACCTACTATGCGTTGCTCCTGTCCATCGCTGCCGCGATGTGGGGCAGTGACATCATCTCGAAAGAAGAGCGCGACAAGACGGTCGAGTTCTCCCTGACCCTGCCGGTGACCCGCAGCCGGCTGCTGACGGCCAAAACCCTGGCCGCGCTGGTCAACTGCATCGCTTTGTTGCTGATCACTGGCGGCGCTTCTGTCGTCAGCCTGACCCCCTATCGGCCGGCCAGCGAGTTCTACCGGTTCCTGACCCTGTGTATGCTGGCGCTCTTCATCACACAATCGATCTTCCTGGCCGTTGGCATCTTCATCGGCTGCGCCATGAAGCAGTACCGCCGGGCCGGTTCGGTGGCTGTGTCCGTGCTGCTGGGGACCTACTTCCTGTCCGTTGTTTCGGTCCTGGATGAGGACCTCGATTTCCTAAAATACCTCTCCCCCTTCAGATACTTCGACGGCAAGGTGATGTTGAACGAGTCGAGAATTGACCCAATCTTCGTGGCGCTGTCGTTGGCGATCGTCGTGGCGAGCCTGGCGGGAGCGTACCTGATATATAACCGGAGGGACCTGTACATCTAACGGGTCTTGACCGCCGACCACCGACCAAAGACCGCGATCGTTCCTCGATGGTCGCGGTTCGCCGTCAGCGGCCGGAGGTCAGGTGCAGAAGACGCCTGGGTGAGCAGCAGGTGCTCTGAGACATCACGGATGGACAAGAACCTCGCGCGGACACTCCCCTTCGTCGTTTGATCCCTTTTCTGTTGCTCTTGTTGGCGCTGGCGCTGCCTGCGCAGGCGCAGGAGGAGACGCCACACCGCGCCGGACTGGTCGTGCGCCACGGGGACGGGCGCGTGGTCACCCGCTGCGTGACGTTCAGCGAGGAGAGCATCAGCGGCGTGGAACTGCTCCGCCGTTCCGGCCTGGCGGCGACCTTCGCCGCCTATGGCGGGCTGGGGTATGGCGTCTGCGTAATTGACGGGCAGGGCTGCGACAGCGGGGACTGCTTCTGTCAGTGCCGGGGGGCTACCTGCGCTTAAAGTCTATCCGTATGTGCGCAATCCAGCGTCCACTCTCCGTCCACGGCGGCCAGAATAAGCATCGTTAACACACCGTCTATAAGGATAGATGCGCCCTGGCGGCGTGGATCATGGATACTCTTCAGATAAACCCTCAAGCGCTGTTTCTCTCGTTGTCGCTCCACGGCGATCACCCCCTCAGAGTTTGGCACCCTTAATAGCCCCGATCCCCACTTGCCTCCTTCGCCGCTATCAGGTAGAATACAAGCGGCGAAGGAAGATCTATGGGCGTGGTGGACGAAATCAAAGAGCGGCTGGACATTGTGGACGTCATCGGCGCCTATGTTCCCCTCCAGCGGGCAGGGCGATACTACCGCGCCCTCTGCCCCTTCCACACGGAAAAGACTCCCTCCTTTTACGTCTTCCCCGACTCTCAGCGCTGGCACTGCTTTGGCGCCTGCGGCGAGGGCGGGGACATTTTCACGTTCGTAATGAAGCGGGAGGGGTGGGACTTCGCCACCGCCCTGGAGGAACTGGCCCGCCGCGCCGGGGTGATCCTGCGGCCGCGCACTCCGGAGCAGGCCCGGGCGGAGGAGGAGAACGTCCGCCTGAAGGCCGCCGTCGCCGAGGCCGCCCAGTATTACCACCACCTCCTCCTCCACGCCCCGGAGGCCGCCCGGGCCCGGGAGTATCTGGCCCACCGATGCCTCTCCTCGGAGACCGTCCTCCGCTTCCAACTGGGCTACAGCCTGCCGGCCTGGGACGTGCTGCGGGCCTACCTGACCGGGCGCGGCTTCACCCCCGCCGAACTGGTCCGCGCCGGCTTGCTGGTGGAACGGGAGGACGGCTCCACCTACGACCGCTTCCGCGACCGGCTGATGATCCCTATCCGTGACCCCCACGGCGAGATTGTCGGGTTCGGCGCCCGCACGCTGGAGGCTGACGGCGTCCCCAAATACATCAACTCCCCCCAGACCCCCTTCTTTGATAAAGGACGGTTGCTCTTCGGCCTGGATATGGCCCGGGACGCGATCCGCCAGGAGGAGTGCGCCGTCATTGTGGAAGGGTACATGGATGTGATGCAGGCCCATCAGGCCGGTTTCAGGAACGTCGTCGCCCAGATGGGCACTGCGCTCACCGAAACCCAGGTCCGGCTCCTGAAACGGTATACCCGCCGCCTCATTCTGGCACTGGACCCGGACGCGGCGGGCGTCCAGGCCACCCTGCGCGGCCTGGAGGTGGCGCGAGAGGCTATGGACCGGGAACTGACCCCCGTCTTCAATCCCCGGGGCCTGGTGGGCTTTGAGCGACGGCTGGGGGCCGAAATCCGCGTCCTCACCCTCCCCGCCGGCCATGACCCCGACGACCTGATCCGCCATGACCCGGACCGGTGGCCCGTCCTGGTCCGGGAGTCCCTGCCGGTGGTGGAATTCGTCCTGGGACAACTCCTCCGCCAGACTGACCTGGAGGACGCCAAAGGACGGGCCCGGGTGGTGGAGGCGATGCTCCCTCTCCTGCGGGACGTGGGCGATCCGGTGGAGCGGGAGGCATATGCCCAGAAAGTGGCCCGTGCGCTGCGGCTGGATGCCCGGACGGTGCTGGCCCGCCTCTACGAGGCGGAGCGCCAGGCCGCCCAGCGGACACCCTTTGCTGCGCGCCCCGAAGCCGTTCGTGGTGAGCCACGAGGCGAAGCGGAGTGGCGTCAGCGTGTCGCCGACTTGGAGGGCTACTGCCTGGCGACGATGCTCTCCCAGCCCTGGCTGCTGGATGCGGTCAATCGCACCCTGGCGGAATGGGACATCCCCCCTCTCCGGTCTGACGACTTCAACGATCCCGCCTGCCGGGCCGCGCTGGAAGCCTGGGAGGAGATGCTGGTAGAGGGCGTTGCCCGTTTGTCCCTGTTGCGGGAACGGCTGCCGGAGGCGGTTGCGCTCCGGCTGGACGGTCTCCCAGAGCCGCCATCCGACCTCTCCGACGAACAGTGGCTGCGGGAAGGCGTCCAGGCCGCCCTGCGGCTCCGGGAGCGGAACCTCCGGCGTCGCAAGGCAGAATTGCGGACACTGACCGAAGAGGCCCTGCCATCGGAGGTAGACCGATATGGTCAGGCGCTGGAGGAGAACGCCCGCGCCCTCCTGCGGGTCCAGCAGGCCCTATACAATCGCTGCTGGGCACTCTCATCCACCTGGGTGGAGATGCCCTCCATTGAAGGAGAATCCCGATGACTCCGATGAATCGGGCCCCATCTTCCCCCGAAAATACGCAGGATGAGAAACCCTTCCTGCCGGACGACCTGGTCCCGGACGAGTTGACCCTGGAAGAAGAGGAGCCGACGGTAGAAGAACTGGAGGACTTGGACCAACTGGAAACGCTGCTGGAAGCGGAGGAGCCGGCAGCGGATCCTGTCCGGGCCTATCTGCGGGACATCGGTCAGGTAGCCCTCCTGGAGCCCCATCAGGAGATGTGGCTCTCCACCGTCCGGGAGGCAGCGACGTTTCTGGCGAACGCCCGGGAGCGGGCCCGGAAACGCCTGCGCCGCCCCCCCACCCACCGGGATGTATGGGAACAACTGGTCCGCGACGGACTGGCCCTGTGGGACGATGTCGTCCGGGTGTGCCAGGCGGCAGGTATCTCCCCGCCGGGCTTCGCGCATATTGTCCAGGAAGCGCGCGTCCTCCATCATCAATTGTTGCCGCCCACCCGGTCGTACACCTACGAGTTCCTGGAAGCGACCGACACCTCCGTGAAGAACGGGCAAGGCGGCGACCTGACCCGCCTGATGATGGAGTTGCTGATCTATCTTCTGCTCCTCCCGGAAGCCACACTGGACCTGCTGCGAGACCATTGGGTTCGGGAGGGCCGCCTGCCCAGTACGCGCCGGATGCGTCGGTTTGCCCCTCCTGAAGAGACCCTGGCCCTGGCCTGGGCCGACGTAGACGGACGGGCGGCCGAGGCCCAACAGAATCTTATCCAGGCCAACCTCCGGCTCGTCGTCAGCATCGCCAAGAAATTCATCGGTCGGGGCATCGCCTTCCTGGACCTCATCCAGGAGGGCAATCTGGGCCTTCTGCGGGCCATCCGCAAGTTTGACCACACCAAGGGCTTCAAGTTCTCCACCTACGCCACCTGGTGGATCCGTCAGTCCATCAGCCGCGCGATTGCGGACCAATCCCGCACCGTCCGCATTCCTGTCCATATGATAGAGACAATGAGCCGGATGGCCCGACTTCAGCAGCAGTTGACCCAGCAATACGGTCGGGCGCCCACGCCGGAAGAACTGGCCCTGGAGATGGGGATGCTGGAGGAGGAGGATGCCCGTATCGTCCGCCAGGCGATGGAGACCGGAGAGCCCCCACCGCCGACGGTTGAGCATCACCTCCGCCAGGCCACAGCCAAAATCCGCGCCATCCTCCGCCTCTCCCAGGAACCGGTCTCTCTGGAGACGCCGGTCGGGGAGGAAGAAAGCGGGAATCTGGGCGAGTTCATTGAAGATGAAAGCATCCCTCCCCCCGACGACGCCACGTCCCGACACCTATTAGAGGAGCAGATTCGCAGCGCGCTGGAGGTGCTGAACGAACGGGAGCGAGCCGTCCTGGAACTGCGCTACGGCCTGCGGGATGGGAGGTCCCATACTCTGGAGGAAGTTGGGCGGGAACTGGGAGTCACCCGGGAGCGCATTCGTCAGATTGAGGCTAAGGCGCTGCGCAAACTGCGCCATCCCGTCCGCAGCCGCAAATTGCGGGACTATCTGGGGTAAAGGCAGGAGGCAGGAAGCAATAAGTGGGAAAAGGAGTCATCATTGTCTCCAGTCCGATTCTGGCAGAAAGTGGGCCGCTTCTTTTTTCGGAGACGGCGGGTATCTCCCCTGCCCGTTGGTTCGGCTCCGTCGGTCAGGCCTTCCCCTCCGGGGGCAGATTTGGATAAGGCCATCCAGAGAGCGGTGGAGCGGCTTCTGGAGGACGAGGCCCTGACCGCCGACCTGGTGGACGCGGCGGCCCGCCACCTTCTGGATTGGGGCATCGCGCAGGTGACTCTTATACTCCGGGAGACCGGCGTGGCTTCCGAAGAAGCCCGGGCCCGCCTGGCCGCGCTGCGTCAACAGATGGGGGCCATCGCCCGCCAGGTGGGGCAAATGCCGCCTGAGGAGCAGGCGGCTGCCCTGCAGAGATGGCTGGACGGGGCCGGCCCTCTCCCTGAGGGGCCCGGGCGGGCAACGTCGCCTGGCGTTGAGGATGAAGAGTAGGAGATGCCATGAGCAGGAAACGTTCAACCAGAGCGGAATGGACCTGGAGGAGCATACTCCTCCTGATCGTTTTCCTCCTGCTGGCCTGGCTGCTGCGGGAATTCGTCGGGATTGACCTCCTGGGAGGAAGGGAGATCACCGACACCGTCGCCGGTGACTGGATCGCCGTCTACTTCACTACCCCGCGCTATCCCGATGACCCAGCCCTTCATACCGGAGGCGTGGACCTCCACCTGGTGGACCTGATAGACGGGGCCCAGAAACGGGTGGACGTGGCCGCTTATCAGTTGAATCTCCCTACCGTCACCGATGCCCTTCTGCGGGCCCATCGGCGCGGCGTTCAGGTCCGCCTGGTCACCGACGGCGAATACGAGGGCGAGGAGATGGTGGGCCGGCTGCGCCGCGCAGGGGTTCCGGTCACTGTCCGCCCGAAGGATGGCGGAATTATGCACAACAAATTCGTCGTCGTGGACAATACCTGGGTGTGGACCGGCTCCTGGAATCTCACCGAAAACTGCACCTACCGGAACAACAACAACGCAGTTCTGATTGCCTCCCCCCATCTGGCGGAGAACTACGCGACGGAATTTGAGGAACTGTTCAGGGGCCAATTCGGCCCTACCTCTCCTAAGAACACCCCCTACCCGACGCTGGTGATAGAAGTGCCGGAGGAATCGCTCCGGATTCCGATAGAGGTGTACTTCGCTCCGGAGGACAAAGTCGCCAGCCACCTGATCTCCGTCCTCGCCGGAGCCCGCCGCAGCGTACGCTTTATGGCCTTCTCCTTCACCGGCCAGGAGATCGCCGACACCCTGATAGAACTGACCCGTCGGGGGGTCTCCGTGGAAGGGGTAGTGGAGGAACGGGGCACAGATGCCGCCTACGCTCAGTATACCCGGCTCAAGGAGGCCGGAATCCCGGTCTGGGTAGACGGCAACCCGTATCTTCTGCATCACAAGGTGTTTATTGTGGACGAGGAGGCGGTTGCTCTGGGCTCGTACAACTTCACCAGCAACGCGGAAAAGGAGAATGACGAAAATCTGCTCCTCATCTATAACGCCGAAGTCGCCCAGGCCTTTTTGGGCGAGTACAGTCGGGTTTGGCAACAGGCGAAGCGGTAACAGGAGGTCACGATGGATAACGGGCAAGTTACATTGACAGGATGGCAGATGATTGGCATCGCCGTGGGGTTGCTGGTCCTGGTGATCGCTTGCTGCTCTCTGGGCCTTCTGGTCGGCGGCGTGGCCGGGTTCGGCCTGGGCCGGGCCTCTGTGCAGCCGGCGCCCACCCCGGAATGGCGGATCATCCCCACGCCCGGGGTTCCGACCCCGGAGGGGCTGCCCACTCCGGTCCCGGAGGAGCGGCCATATCTGGGTATCCGCTACATCATGCGCCCGCGCGGGGCCGAAATCCAGGAAGTCATCCCGGATAGCCCGGCGGAACGGGCCGGCCTGAAGGTGGGAGACCTGATTCGGGAGGTGGATGGCCAGCGGGTGAGCGCAAGCCGTCCTCTGACGGAAATCCTCTCTTCCTACCGCCCCGGCGACCGGGTTACCCTGACGGTGGAGCGAGACGGGGAGAAACTGGAGATACAGGTCACTCTGGGCCGCTGGACATCACCATAGTGGGAGCAGACATGGAGATTCCACAACTGATCTGGATTGTCGCTGTCACCTTACTGGCGCTGCTGAACATCGTCTGGCAATTGGACCTGCAGACCCGCCTGAAGCGGCTGGAGGAGCGATACCGCCGTCTCTCCGGGGCGAGCGTGGAGGAGACCGGCCCTCAGGTCGGCGTGGGGACCTTGCTGGCCCAGATCGGCTCGGTGCGGGACCGGGTGGAGAAACTGGAAGCCCTCGCCCGGCAATCCCAAACCACCTTGGGGCACGCGGTCCAGGGGGTCGGGATGGTGCGCTTCCGGGCCCTCCCCGACGTCGGCGGGGACCAGAGTTTCGCCCTGGCGCTGGTGGACGGCGAGGGCAGCGGCGTCGTCCTCTCCGCCCTCTACCTGCGGGAGGGAACCCGCTTCTACGGCAAACCGCTGACAGCCTGGACCTCCTCCTACCCGCTCACCGACGAGGAGAAACAGGCCCTGGAGCAGGCAAGGGAGCAGATCGCCGGGAGCCGTTAGCAGGAAGCAGGGGAGGAAGGGAAGCAAAATGCCAGAAGCAGACCACCGGCTACCGGCTAACCACTCATTGGGGGCTGTGGCGACTCCGCCGGACCTGGTGGCCTTTATGGTCTCTCTGGCCGCGCCGGGGCCTCGCCGCGTACGGGTGCTGGAGCCAGCCTGCGGTGATGCTCCTTTCCTTGCGGCTTTCGCCGAACGGTACGGGTCCTCCCACGAACTGGTCGGGGTGGACATAGACCCGGCGGTTGTAGAACAAGCCCGACGGCGTGTTCCCTTCGCCACCATTCTGGAAGAGGACTTCCTGCTCTGGGAGCCGTCGGAGCGATTTGACCTGATCATCGGCAATCCTCCTTACGGCATTATCGGCGACGCTTCTCACTACCCTATCCACGTCCTGAAAGATCGGAAGGGGCTTTACAAGCGCCGCTTTCAAACGTGGCGGGGCAAATTCAATATCTACGGCGCGTTCATTGAGCACGCCGTCCATCTCCTTCGGACGGATGGCCGGCTGGTATTTGTCGTCCCTTCCACCTGGCTGGTTCTGGACGATTTTGCCCGACTGCGGCAGTTCCTGGCTGGGGAGGGGCGCCTGGAGGTGTACTATATAGGCCGCCCCTTCCCGGGGCGGAATGTTGTTGCCGTCATCCTCGTCCTGCGGCGGGGAGAACAGGGCCTCAGCCTGTATGACCTGGGAGAAAGCGAGCCCCTTGTCAAAAAGACCGTCTACCGGGGCGAATGGATTCGCTTTGAGAGACCGGAAGCGATTGCCTTTGAACGCCAGGGTGTCCCTCTGGGAGAGTTACTGGAGATTCATTTTGCCGCGCGCAGTCCTGAGATTCGCCGCCATCCGTCGGTAGTGGGGGAGCCCAAGGCCGGCACGGTACCCATTCTGACGGGGCGGAATCTGAAGCCGGGATGGATTGATTACGATACCGGTTACTCTGGCTTATGGATGCCCCGGGAAGAGGCCCCATCCCTCCGGTTCTTCTACGCGTTTCCCCATATAGTGGTAGGACATACGAAGGGAGCGTGCGTTGTGGCAGCGCGGGATGAGCGCTGCTATCCCTGGCGGGAGGAGTTTCACTTGGTCCCAAAGGTCACAAGGTTAGACGAGAGGGTACTGGTGGAATACCTGAATAGCGAACCGGTCCAGTGGTACGTTCGCTCTCTGTATCGGGATTTGATCCCTCACCTGACAATGACCCAACTGCGGCTGGTGCCGATCCCGCCAAAGTTGGCCCCTGTCCCCCGTACCCGCCAGCTCCATCTGTGGGAGGAGGCCGTTGGAGAAAGCAGTCCGAGCCTTATTGGCGTTTGAGCAATTCCTGGAATCCATCCCCCTGGATCGGTATCGGGAAGAACTGATGCCGGTCAAGACGGTGGAACAGGACTTGCTCCCCGATCTGAATCCTCTGCCAGCCATCTATGCCGTATTCTGGGTAGAGCAACCCGTTCGGTTTCCGGAGTATGAGGTATTCTTTGATGGGTGGTGGAAAGAAAATCTATCGCTCCTGGACCCATTCATCCGCCAGTATTTCTGGGGTTGCTCTCACGAGTTCGTTTTCCTGGGCTTCAAGGCCCGCCTCTACCGCACACTGATCTCCGTACTGACCCAATTTCATTTCGGCTATCTCTGGCGTGCATATTGCGAGTTGCCAATGGAAGCATCGGCGGAACTGGATATGAAAGGTATTGATGGGTTGGTGTACTGCGATACGGTCCGGGTGGCGCTTCAGGTTAAGAAAGAGACCTATCGCCCGGAAGCGCGTGGGCCTGGACGTTTTGCCGCCCGTCGGAGAGAGGCCGATTGGATAGTGGAAGTGCCATATACGGTGGCGACCGAGCAGGAGTTACGAGAGAAGGCTTTAAAGGCAAAGAAGCAAGAAACTCGTGAGCGCTACAAGTCTTTGATGCTTTTGGCCGGGCGGCTACAGAGGCGATTAGCGAATGGCTTTGTCGTTTTTCAGCCCGAATATCCGCTTTCGGTAGAGCGGCTAATTCTGGAGCAGGTAGCACAGGGAGATTTTCGGGATATTCAGTGGGACCAAACCTTGAAGATGTTACACCAGTGGGTGACTTAAACGAGGAAAGCATGCAGGCGCTGGTCTATGATGGGAAATCCGTAGTTTTGCGGGACGACTATCCCCGTCCTGTCCCGCCGCCGGGGGAGGCGCTGGTACGGGTCCGCCTGGCGGGCATCTGCAACACCGACCTGGAAATCGTGCGCGGCTATATGGGGTTCCGGGGCGTACTGGGGCACGAATTTGTCGGGGTTGTAGAGGAATGTAGCGAAGCGGAGAGCCGTCTCCTCGGGCAACGGGTGGTCGGGGAGATCAACGCTTATTGCGGCGAATGCCCCACCTGCCGGGCCGGACGGCCCACCCATTGCCCCAACCGCACCACTCTGGGCATCTGGGGTCGGGACGGCGCCTTCGCCGAATACCTGACTCTCCCCATCCGCAACCTTCACATCGTTCCGGACGACGTCCCGGATGAGGTTGCTGTCTTCACCGAGCCGCTGGCGGCGGCGCTGGAGATTCTGGAGGGGGTCCACATTCGCCCCACCGACCGGGTCGTCGTCCTGGGGGACGGCAAACTGGGCCTGCTGGTGGCCCAGGTCCTGGCCCTCACGGGCAGCGACCTAACCGTGTTGGGCCGCCATCGGGAGAAATTGGCCATCCTGGCCCGGCGGGGCATCCCGACCGCGCTGGAATCCGAGGCGGAGGGGCTCTCGGCGGACGTGGTCGTGGAGTGCACAGGAAAGCCGGAGGGATTCGCCGCCGCCCGGCGCATCCTGCGGCCCCGGGGGACGCTGGTCCTGAAGAGCACCTATCATGGCCGGCTGGAGGCGGACCTGACGGGGTTGGTGGTGGACGAAATTACCCTGGTCGGCTCCCGCTGCGGGCCGTTCTCACCTGCCCTCCGCTTGCTTCAGCGAGGCCTGGTGGACGTCCAGCCGCTGATCAGTGCAGTCTACCCTCTGGCCCAGGGGGTGGAGGCCTTCGCCCGCGCGGTGGAGCCCGGGGTGCTGAAGGTATTGCTGCAGATGGAATGAAGGTCTTTCCCGCCGTGACCTGGGGTACGAGACGGTGTTTTTATTTGTGGATTTCCTGCTCTATCCCGATACCTGATGAAAGGGAGGTGATGCCTATCGGCAAAGAAGCCTATAAAATTCCGTAGACGATGCTTACCTTATCCACCATTTCATTCTGCCCACCCATTAGGAGGAACTGCCATGAAAGCCGTCATCACCATGTGGAAAAATACCCGCATGATCATCTTGGTGGCCGTCTGTGCGGCCATCTACGCGGCGGCCCTGATCGCCTTCAAGACCGCCATCCCGCTCATTCCTGGTATCACCGAAGTCCGCGTCGCCAATATCTTCCCGATGGTCTTCAGCCTGCTCTTCGGCCCGGCGGCCGCCTGGGGGTCGGCCATCGGCAATCTCATCGGCGACATCTTCGGGGGCACCTTCGGCCTGGGGAGCATTTTCGGCTTTGTCGGCAACTTCCTGCTGGGCTATCTCCCCTATGCGATGTGGACCACCCTGAAGCCCATCGCCGATGGGAAGCGGGAACTGGCGGTGGGGAACTGGCGTTCGTGGGTTCTCTACATCCTCCTGGCCCTTATCTCTTCGGCCGCCTGCGGCGTGGTCATCGCGATGTGGCTGGAGGTACTGGGGCTGGTCCCCTATCCGGTCCTGGTCACCATCATCACTGTCAACGACACCTTCGGCAGCCTGATCGGCGGCCTGCTCCTGCTGGCCGTCTACGGCGTCGTCCGGCGGCAGTTGCGGCTGATCTGGTGGGACGTGATGGAGCCGGAGGACATCGGCAAGCCCAAGGCTGGCGCTCTGGGCGCCTGGCTGGTAGTGGTTGGCGCACTGGCGGGCTGGATTCTGGGCGCTTACGTCCTCTCCGGGCAGGCCCTGGTCATCGGGATTATCACCACCATTCTGATCCTGGTGGGCGCGTTCCTGATGTAAGATACCGGAACCCACGATGGGTGTCGCCATCTCCATCCAGGACCTCTCCTTCACCTACGCGGAAACCACGCGTCCGGCGCTTCAGCACATCAACGGTGAGGTGGGAGAAGGCACCTTCGTGGTGATCATGGGGCACGAGGGCGCAGGGAAGTCCACCCTTTGCTGTTCCCTGAACGCCCTCGTGCCTCGTTTCTTCCGGGGGGAGTATGCCGGTCGGGTGGTGGTCCACGGTGTGGAGGTCGCCAGGGCCCGGGTCGCCGACATGTCCCGGCGGGTGGGCCTGGTCCTTCAAGACTTTGAAGCGCAACTCTTCTCCACCAGTGTGGAACTGGAGGTGGCCTTCGGGCCGGAGAACCTCCGTCTGCCCCGGGACGAGATAGAGCGGCGGATTGATCGCTATCTACGATTCGTGGGACTGGCGGATATGCGCCGTCGGGAGCCGGCCAGCCTCTCCGGCGGACAGAAGCAGCGGCTGGCGATTGCTTCCATTCTGGCGCTGGAGCCCCTCGTCCTGGTGATGGACGAACCGACCACCGACCTGGACCCGATTGGACGGGAGGAAGTGCTTTCCGTCGCTGACATGCTGCGGCAGGAACGGCGGACGCTTCTGGTCGTGGATCAGGATCCGGATACAGCAGCGGACGCCGACCAGGTCTGGCTGATGCGGGAGAGGGAGATCGTCGCCCAGGGGCCGCCCCGCCAGGTGCTGACGGACCTGGCCCTGCTGGAGTCCTGCGGCGTCCAGCCTCCGCTGACCGTCGCCCTCTTTCAGGCCATGGGCTGGCCCGGCCAGCCGCTGACCGTGGAGGAAGCCATTGCGCTGATCCAAGAGCACGACCTGGCCCGGCCCCACCCCCTTCAGGGCCTGGCCGCGCCGATGAATGGGCGCCCCGTCATCCTGGAACTCCGGGATGTAGACTACGTCTACCCCACCCGCGCGGTGGAGGCGCTGAAAGGAGTCAATCTGCAAATTCGCGAGGGAGAGTTCCTGGCCCTCGTGGGGCAGAACGGCTCCGGCAAAACGACGCTGGCCAAGCACCTGAACGGCCTGCTGAAGCCCACCCGGGGGGAGGTGTTCTTCCGGGGACGGCCTCTGGGGGAAATCCGGCGCACGGAGATGGCCCGTTTGGTCGGGTACGTCTTCCAGAACCCCGACCACCAGATTTTCTCTAACACGGTGCGGGAAGAGGTCGGATTCAGCCTGCGGGTGGCCGGTATGGACCCGAAGGCCGTGGAGGAACGGGTCGCCGAGGCGCTGGCGGTAGTAGGGCTTTCGGGCTATGAAGAGGAAGTTCCCTTCACTCTGACGAAGGGGGAGCGGCAGCGAGTGGCCGTCGCTTCCGTACTGGCGGCCCAACCCCAGGTCATCATTCTGGACGAGCCAACCACAGGGCTGGACTATCGCCATCAGCGGAGTATGATGGAGATGCTTCGGGACCTGCACCGGCGGGGACACACGGTCATCATCATCACTCACTCCATGTGGGTGGCGGCGGAATACGCTGAGCGGGTGGTAGTGATGAAGGACGGTCAGATCCTCCTGGATGCCCCCACCCGGGCGGCCTTTGCCCAGGAGCAGACGCTGGCAGAGGCATCCCTGCGTCCCCCGCCCCTTCTGCGATTGGGGAACTGGCTGGGGACATCGGGAATTACCCTAGAAGCGATGGTGGAGGAACTCCGAACAAGATGAACATCTTTCTCTACCTGGACGAGAACACCTGGTTTCACCGCTTGGACCCCCGGACGAAAATCATCGGGGTCCTGCTCCTTTTCGGCATCGCGATGGTCTTCAACCACCCGCTGTATATGGCCGCGGTTGCCCTGGGGTTGGGGTTGCTGGGGGCGGCGGCGAAGGCGCTGCCCAACTTCTGGCGGATGCGCTACATTCTCGCCCTGCTGGTGGTCTTCAGTACCGTGCTGTGGCCGTTTTTTGCCAAGGGGCCAACCCCGTTATGGTCGTGGGGTCGCTTGGAGGTCAGCCGCGAGTCACTACTATACGCTATTGCGATGGGGCTGCGGCTGGCCTCCTTTGTGGCTGCCGGGCTGATCTTTCTCTCCATCACCACCAACGAGGAGTTCACCCACGGGCTGATCCGCCTGGGGTTGCCGTATCCGCTGGCCTTCGCCTTCTCCACTGCCCTGCGCCTGGTGCCGACCTTCGCCGGAGCCGGAGCGACCATCGTCCAGGCCCAGATTTCCCGGGGGTTGGACCTGGAATCGGGCAACATCTTCCAGCGCGCGGGCAAATTCATCCCTCTGGGCGTCCCGCTCTTCATCTACGCCGTCCGGCACACCAATATGCTGGCGATGGCGCTGGAGTCCAAAGGCTTCAATCCGGGCGAACCACGCACCTGGTACCTGAATCCCCAGATGCGTCGGGCGGATTCCATCGCGCTGGCCGCGCTGACCGTCATCTTCCTGGCCGCGCTTATCCTGCGGCTGCAGGGGTACGGTCAGATCCTGCCGCGATTGTAAAGTAAAGGATGAGGAGGGGGGTGGTTCCGTCGTCCAGGCGTACAGGCCTGGCGGCCTG
>JASFBC010000204.1:0-3368 GCA_036172315.1 Anaerolineae bacterium
GGCATCAGCAAAGGCTACACTTGTGTCTGCCCCCCATAGAGTCGTTCGTCACCATTTGCAGAGCTGGAGAATGGAAAGGATAGGCCAAATTGGTGGTTCTACCTACGCTGTGGCTGTCCGGGGAAATCACGCTTATATCGGCACAGGGCCACGGCTGAGTGTCCTTGACGTCTCCAACCCAGCCCGCCCCTCTGTTATCGGTCAGACCAATATATTGCCTGGCATTATATACGACGTGGTAGTTTTAGGGGAGTACGCTTACATTGCTGATGGAGAAGGCGGCCTATTTGTTTTCGATATTTCCAACTCAACTCATCCCACCGAGGTTGGCTTCTATGACACGCCGGGGGAAGCCCGGGGTATAGTAGTGGTGGGAGAGTATGCATATATTGCCGACGGAGATAGCGGCTTACGTATTATCAATGTGACCAACCCAGAACATCCCGGTGAGGTCGGGTACCACGATACACCGGGCTATGCCTATGACGTGGCAGTGGTAGGGCACTACGCCTACATCGCCGATGGCAATCGCGGCTTGCATATCATCAATATTTCCAATCCGGCCCGCCCTTCTTTAGTCAACTCCTACAATACAGGTGAGTGGGCTTATGGAGTGACGGTAACAGGCGACTATGCCTATATCGCTGAGTCGACTCGATTACACATTCTCAACGTAGCTGACCCCTCTCATCCCATTGAGGTCTATTCTTATCGGAGCCTACTAGATGCCAGCGATGTAATAGTAGTGGGAGATTATGCTTATGTCGCTGATCGGGGGGGGTTATATATTATCAATATAAGTAATCCAGCCCATCCTGTGGAGATCGGTATGTATTATAATCACATTTCAGGGATAGATGCCCGGCATATAGCGGTTTCGGGGAATTATGCTTATCTCACTAGTGGTAGTAGTGGCCTGCGCATTATCAATGTAACTGACTTGCGTTCCCCTGCCGAAGTCGGCTCATACACTACACTAGGGGATGGCGAGGGTGTGGCAGTTGTAGAGGGCTACGCCTACGTTGCCGGCTATACGAGCGGTCTGCGCATCATCAATGTGACCGACCCATCCCATCCTACTGAGACCGGCTTTTATAACACGCCGGAATATGCTCTTGATGTAGTAGTGGCGGGAGAGTACGCTTATGTCGCCGGCTATGCCAGCGGCCTGCGCATCATCAACGTTTCCAACTTGGCCCAGCCTTATGAAGTAAGCCACTACCAAATACCAGGAATGGTCTATAGTGTGGCGGTTTCTGGAACTTACGCCTATGTCGGTGGGAGTCGTTTGAGCATTGTTGATGTTTCCAATCCGGCTACCCCCGAAGAGGTCAGCACTTATGATACGCTTGCCCTTGATGTGGCAGTGGCAGGGGACTACGTTTATGTCGCCGGGTATTATGACCTACGCATTATTGATATATCTGATCCAGCACATCCCCATAAGGTCGGCTTCTATGACACACCGGGGTGTGCCCTTGGCATAGCGGTGGCAGGGAACTATGTCTACGTTGCCGATTATGACCACGGTTTGCGCATCATTAATGTGGCCGACCCAGCAAACCCGCTTGAAGTTGGCTTCTACAATACGCAGGGGTATGCCCGTGATGTAGCGGTGGCAGGGAACTATGTCTACGTTGCCGATGAGAGCAGCCTGAGTGTCTTTTATGTAGCCGATCCGGCTAATCCCATCCTGGTTGGTTTCTATGATACACCGGGAGTGGCTAGCGATGTAGCAGTAGCGGGAGACTATGTCTACATCGCTGACAGGGATGGCGGATTGCTCATTCTGCGGTTTTCGTCCCCTGTGTCAACCTTTATCATCCCTACTGGTGGCGGCAGTTTCATCTCGCCAGTGGACCACACTGAGTACACCTTCGCCGCCAATACTTTCACCGATACAGTCATTATTACCCACATCCCTGTTTTTCCAAAAGATGCCCCTTCACCAGGTAGCCTAATAGGGATCAACCACTTTTTCAAAGTGACCGCCGTCTTCAGTAGCACCGGTCAGCTGGTACAACTAGCTCCCGGCCAGACTTACACTATCACCGTGCATTACACCGATGCTGAGGAAGGCCCGGCCATCGAGGATACCCTGGCGCTCTACTACTGGGATGGCAGTCAATGGGGCAAAGAACCCAGCAGTGAGGCAAATATGGACACGAACACCATTATTGCCTACCCCAGCCACTTCTCCCTCTGGGCAGTGCTGGGAGAGACTAGACGGATGTACCTGCCATTGGTCCTGAAGAGTTACTGGTAGCGGGCAAGCGCCATAGGGCGTTGTCCCGTCTCAACATCCTACAAGGATGAGGAAGTATTTGCGCCTAACCCGCCGCTGCGGCCGCGCTGCCTTCAACGGCGCGGTTTAGGCACGGTCCGTTAGCAGGCCCGAAAGAGGAGGCTGGTCCTGCCGGCCTGAATATATACCCTTATTTGTCAAGTTGTTGATTGGGGTGCCGAATGGGTGTAGGAATTGTATACAATGGTGGATGCCGAGATGGCAGAGCGTGGTGGGTATATGCTAATCCTGATCGCATGGGACGAGCATTTTGGTGAATTCAAGATTCCAGAGCAACTATACGAGAGCTTATTGGAATTGGGCATTATAGACTTTTTCGCACCTTGCCCAACGATGGATATATAAGCGACTTTGAAGAGGGAATCCTATTTCGGGCAGGATTGAGAGAGGCAGTGAGATTTGTGAGAGAATGTGCACAGGGCTTAAGTAAGGACAGATATATATGGACCTGCTATATAGAGTTATCCGTTAGGCCTCCTGGAGTTATTATGCACAGGATTGTTGTAGACAAGGAAGCGCTCAAGTCCGAACTAAACGCATTTGCAGAATTTCTGAGCGAAGGCGAGATGCTGGGTTTTGATGTGCAATTGTGGCTTTAACTCATTAAGGGCCGGGATGGTTCATCTTTTGGGTGAAATTGGTGACACTTTTTGCACCTTGAAAAATTAAGTCGGCTGGACGACCCTGCTGGGACATACCAGCAGGTCCAATACCTCCGCCAGGGATGAAGCATCCTCCCCTTTTGAACCATCCCTACGCCCCAACGGGGAACCCCGTAGCCTGCAGGGGGGACCACCCTCCCTGTTCCTTCGCTTCGCTCAGGACAAGGTTAACGGACGGGAGGCCTGCACAGAGCGCGCTTTGGTGAGTGCGTCGGGGGTCTGCCGGAGTCCACGAAGAGCGCGGGATGCGGGGAGAGAAGCACCAGAGACCTTGGGAGACCCTGGTTGTTCCTGGGCCGGTATGAGGGCGTTCTCCTTTAGGCCCTCAGGCCCTTTTTTCGTAACTACCTACTAGGCGATAGTGCAGTTCTCACCTCTCCCCCGGCAGCGAAACCGCCGGA
>JASFBC010000205.1:0-5081 GCA_036172315.1 Anaerolineae bacterium
AACGGCTTTCGTGCATTTGCCCTGGGGCGACCCGGCCGGACGGCTGAACCTGTTTTCTGCCCTCTCCGCTACCATCGCCGCTGGGCTGACGGCCGCCGCTGTCCGCCGGGTTTCCTCTTCTGTCATCGTCGCCATCGTTGCCGGCCTCTGCCTGGGGCTGGCCCCCCTCTTCTGGTCGCAAGCCCTGATCACCGAGGCCTATGCTCCCGCCGCGCTCTTCTCAGCAGCCCTCCTCCTGGCCTGTGGCGCAGGCTGTCAGCCCTGTGGCGCAGGCTGTCAGCCCTGTGGCGCAGGCTGTCAGCCCTGTGGCGCAGGCTGTCAGCCTGCGCTTCCGGGCATCATCTGGGGGCTGGGCATCGGCGTCCACCCGACCCTCCTTTTCCTGGCCCCGCTGATGCTGAGGGGAAACTGCAGATTTCACGGATTCAAAGATGTATCCGCGTTTATCTGCGTTCATCTGCGTCCCATTCTTTTCGCACTGCTGACGGCTGGTGTGCTGTACGGCCCCGTCCTTCTGGCCTGGAGTAAGGCTCCCTCCCCCTGGGCCGACTTTTCCACCCCGGACGGCTGGTGGGCCTACGTGAGCGGTCGCCTCTATCACGGCTATCTTTTTGGCCTCCCGGCCGCCTTCTGGCCCCGGCGGCTCCTGGCCTGGGCCGGGCTGCTGGCCCGACAGTTCACCCCGGTCGGCGCCCTGCTGGCCCTCTGGGGGGGGATACACCTCTGGCGGAACGACCGGGGCCTGGCACTGGCAACGGCGCTGGCCTTTGGCGCCGTCAGCCTTTACGCCATCGGCTATAATACCGCCGACTCCCTGGTCTACCTGGCCCCGGCCCTGCCCCTGGCCGCCCTCTGGCTGGGGGCGGGCCTGGAGGCCCTCATCCGTACTTCGCGTTCCGTTTTCCGTTCTTTCCGCTCCCTGCTTCCTGCCTCCTGCTCCCTGCTCCCTCTCCTCCAGGCCGCCCTCTTCTGGTGCCAGATGGACCTTCACCGCGATCGTTCGGCCGTCGTCTGGGCAACTCAGACCCTGCGCGCCGCCCCGTTGGATGCTGTCCTCCTCACTGCCCAGGACGGGGCCACCTTCGCCCTCTGGTACGCCCAGGACGTCTTGGGAGAACGGCCCGATGTTCGCGTGGTGGACCGGGACCTCCTGGGCCATGCGCCGTACCGTCGGTTTCTGGGCTCCGGGCGGGGGATGGACCTTACTTCTCTGGAACAGGCTCTGAGTGGTCTGACCCGACCAGTTATCCCTGTGTATGCACCGCTGGGGGAGGGACCGTGAAAATCCGCGTGAGTCCGCGTTTATCTGCGTCCTATGCTCTCCTGGCTCTGGGGGTGGTGCTGCTCCTTGTCTGGGGGGCGACGGTGGGCCGGGCGACGTTTTCCCTGCGCGCTCACATGCGGGAGGCGACGGCGCTGCTGGAGCGCTCGGAGGCGGGCGTTCCAGACCCCGCTGCCGTCTGTGACCTGGTGCGCGGCCTTCGCGCCGACGTGGCGACGCTGACCCGCCAGGCCGGCGGGGCGGTCCGGCTCGCCCCGGCCCTGGGCTGGCTACCGGGCGTCGGCGGCGACCTGCGCGCCGCCCCCCACCTGCTGGCGACTGCCGACCACCTCACCCGCGCGGGCGTCCTGGCCTGCGATGCGCTGGACCCTGCCCTGGGCCTCCTGAGGGAGGGGACAGGCGCATTCTCCCCGGAACTGCTCCTTCCCCACCTGACCGCCGCCCGTCCCTCCCTGGAACAAGCGCTGGGGGAAGTGGAGCAGGCCGCCGCTGTGTGGGAACAGGTGGACCTTTCGGCCCTCTCCCCCCGCACCGCCCGGCGCGCCGCGCTCTTGGACCGGGCCCTGCCCCTTCTGCGGGTCGGCCTCTCTGCGGCCCTGGTCGCTCCTGACCTCCTGGGCGCCGACGGCCCCCGCACATACCTCATCCTGGCCCAGAACGAGGACGAACTCCGGCCCACAGGCGGGTTCCTCACCGGCGTGGGCGAAGTGCGCATACAGAGCGGGCAACTGGTCAGTGTGACCTTCCGCGATAGTTATGCCGTGGATGACTTCTCGCGCCCGTACCCCGAACCCCCAGAGCCGCTCCGGCGCTACATGGGCATAGACCTGTGGGTCTTCCGGGATAGCAACTGGTCGCCCGATTTTCCCACGGCGGCCCGCCAGGCCATTGCGCTTTACCGGCCTGGCACATTGGTCCGGGTGGACGGTGTGGTTGCCCTGGATCAGTACGCCCTGCGGGAACTGGTCGGCGCCCTGGGCCTGCTGACGGTGGAGGGGGAGACCGTCACTCAGGAGACCATCATCCCCTACATTCGCCGGGCCTGGGCACCGGAGGAGGGAGGGCTGACGAAGGAATGGTGGCTGGAGCGCAAGTCCTTTATGGGCGCGCTTGCCCAGGCCGCAGGGGATCGTCTCCGAAAGGGTTTAGTAGATGGACGGGCGCTGGCCCAAACAGCCCTCCGGCTGCTGGAGGAGAAGCACCTTTTGGTCTACCTCTCCAATCCTCAGGCCCAGGCCCTCCTGGCTGAGCGGAACTGGGACGGCGCGCTCCGTCCGGGGAGGGGCGACTTCCTGATGGTTGTAGACGCCAACGTCGGGTACAATAAAGCCAGCGCGAAGGTAGAGGAGGCCGTTATTTATGAGGTGGACCTGAGCCGTCGGCCCATGCAGGCTACGCTGACCCTGGTCTACACCCATACCGCCCCGGCCGAGTACCCCTGCGTCCCGGAGGTCCGCTACGACCTGGTCTATGAGCAGATGATGGATCGCTGCTACTGGGACTACCTGCGTGTCTACGTTCCCTGGGATGTCCGGCTGCTGGAGGCCACTCGCATCCCGGTGCCGGGGGAGGCCCTCTGGTCGGGGGAGCCGGATTCCGGTGAGGTGACCGTCCGACCGGCAGAGGAGGGGCCGTTCCTCTCCCTGGAGACGCTGCTCCTCCTGCCGCCGGGCGCGGTCCAGACCCGCTCCTTCACCTGGGAACTGCCGGAAAGCGGGGTGGTTTGGGAGGGAGACGAGGGGACTTACACCCTGCGGGTGCAGAAACAGCCGGGGACAGTGGGGCATTCCCTGCGGATTCGCATCCGGTTGCCCGATGGGGTGAGCCTCGTTGCGGCCGATCCGTCCCCCTCGGCGATAAATGGGGCCATCCTTATCTTTGAGACCCGGCTGGACCGGGACCGGGAATTCTCCCTGCGTTTCCGTGAGGAGTGATGTTCGTAGTCAGCCACAAGCGTTTGTTTGTAGCCAGCCACGGAGCGAAGCGGAGTAGTGCTAACGCCAACTGGAGGGAACGATGAAGAGAGCGACTTTCTGGCTTATGATGATCGGCCTGCTGATCCTGGGGCTGGTGGTGGGGCCCGACCTCTGGGCGGCGCCGGGGCAAAGCCCTCACCGCCAGACCGTCCCGACGCGCACGCCAGTTCCGCCCCCCACCGAACCCCCGCCGCCATTGCCCGGAGAGACCCCGCTCGCGCCGACAGCCACGCCGGTCCCGCCCCCCACCGAACCCCTGCCACCGCCCGGAGAGACCCCGCTCGTGCCGACAGCCACGCCGGTCCCGCCCACGGCCACCGCGCCCGCCGCGACCCGCCCGCCGGCCACGCCCACGGCGACGATGCCTGGGCTACCAACGACGACCTCCCCATCCCCTGCCGCTTTGGCACCGACGGACACCCCTTTCCCGTCGCCGGCCCCGCCCACCGCATCCCCCACACTCACCCCGGTTCCGATGGCTGTCGCCTCGCCGACCCCGCAGGCCGCAGCGGAGGAGGTGGGCAGAGGTGTTCCTCCCTTGTTATGGGGCGGGGTGGGGCTGATAGGAGCAGGCCTTATCCTCCTACTGGCCTTCGGGAGACGCCGTGGACCGTAACCGCGGGCTTCAGGTGCTGGGATGGGAACTGATCCTAGTCGGTGGGCTGCTGGTGCTGGCCGCACTGATGCAGGGAATTGCGCGGCCAGCACCCTCGCCCACTCCCGAGCCGCTGATCTCCACTCGTACCCCCACTTTTCCTGCTCCTGAGCCGACGTCTTTGCCCGGATCGTCGCCGTCGCCGACTATCCCAACGCTTCCCACTTCTGCCCCGCCCCCTTCTCCCGCATCGTCGCCCGCTTTCCCAACCCCTCGGCCGTCGCCCTCTCTGGCCACTTTTCCCCCTGCCCCTGACGTTTCACGTTTCACGCATCCTGTTATGTATCACCGCCTTCCCCGCTGGGGGGGCGGGGTTGCGGTTGGGCCCATTTTGCGGTACAATATAACCCAACTGCGCCTGGGCTGGTATCTGGACTGGCGGGCGCGCGCTGACCCGCCCCGGCCGGGGGCTGTGGAGTACGTCCAGATGGTCCGGCTGCGGGATGGGGTTCTCCGGCCTGACGCGGAGACCATAGCCGCCATCGCCCGGGCCAATCCCGGCTCCCTCTGGCTGATCGGCAATGAGCCGGACGTGAAGTGGCAGGACAACACGGAGCCTGCGGCCTATGCCCGCCTCTACCACGAGGCGTACGGGGCGATCAAGGGGGCGGACCCCATGGCCCAGGTGGCCATCGGTGGCGTTTCCCAGTCTACGCCGCTGCGGCTGCGCTACCTGGATGCAGTTCTGGACGCCTATCGGGAGCAGTTCGGTGCCGAGATGCCGGTGGACGTCTGGAACGTGCACAACTTTATCCTGCGGGAGGAGCGGGGGTCGTGGGGCGTGGATATCCCGCCGGGCCTGCCGGACGAGCGGGGGATGCTCTACGAAATAGATGACTCCGGCAATCTGGAGGCCTTCCGGCAGCAGATATGGGACTTTCGGCGCTGGATGGCGGCGCGGGGCTTGGGCGGCTGTCCCCTCATCGTCTCCGAGTACGGCATCCCGATGCCGGAGGACTATGGCTTTCCGCCGGAGCGGGTGGTGGCCTTCCTGCAGGGCACCTTTGAGTTCTTCCTGACGGCCATCGACCCGGCCCTGGGCGACCCGGCGGATGGCTACCGGCTGGTCCAGCGCTGGTGCTGGTACAGCCTGGACGACGTCACTTACCCCACCGGCCGCCTCTTCGACCCCCAGACCGGAGCGATGACAGCAGTGGGGGAGGGGTGG
>JASFBC010000206.1:0-3363 GCA_036172315.1 Anaerolineae bacterium
GGCTGGGGGAGGCCAACACCCGGAAGGCCATCGGGGACGTGCAGAGTTTTCGGGATGAATACGATGCGGCGCTGGCCTCCTATGAGGCGGCGCTGGGGCTCTATCGGGCCGTAGGCGACCGGCTGGGGGAGGCCAACACCCTCCAGGCCATCGGGGACGTGCAGCGGTTTCGGGATGAATACGATGCGGCGCTGGCCTCCTATGAGGCGGCGCTGGGGCTCTATCGGGCCGTAGGCGACCGGCTGGGGGAGGCCAACACCCTCCAGGCCATCGGGGACGTGCAGCAGTTTCGGGCCGATATGGATGCGGCGCTGGCCTCCTATGAGGCGGCGCTGGGGCTCTTCCGGGCCGTAGGCTACCGGCTGGGGGAGGCCAACACCCGGAGGGCCATCGGGGACGTGCAGAGTTTTCGGAAGGAAATGGATGCGGCGCTGGCCTCCTATGAGGCGGCGCTGGGGCTCTATCGGGCCGTAGGCGACCGGCTGGGGGAGGCCAACACCCTCCAGGCCATCGGGGACGTGCAGCAGTTTCGGAAGGAAATGGATGCGGCGCTGGCCTCCTATGAGGCGGCGCTGGGGCTCTTCCGGGCCGTAGGCGACCGGCTGGGGGAGGCCAACACCCTCGCCTCCCTGAGCCGCCTGGCACTGAAGGAGGGCCGGGATGAGGAGGCCCGGCGGTTGCTCCAGGAGGCCGTTCGCCGGCATGAAGAAATCGGCAGTCGTTACGACGTCGCCGTCGACCTGGGCAACTTCGGCCTGGTCCTGCGGGAACTGGGCCGTACGGAGGAGGCCCGCCCCTACCTCCTGCAGGCGGCGGAAATCTTTGACGGGATCGGCCTCCCGCAACTGGCGGACCAGGCCCGGCGGATGGCAGGAGAGGCGGAGGCCATCCACAAACAGAACACGAATCCCGCAACACGATAGAGGTGCCTATGCCCACCATAGACGACCTGATCGCCCACCTTCAGCAAATGCGCCAGCAGGCCCGGATGGGCGGCGGGCAGGAGCGCATTGACCGCCAGCACGCCCAGGGGAAACTGACCGCCCGGGAGCGGGTGGAGCGGCTCCTGGACCCCGGCTCCTTCCGGGAACTGGATATGTTCGTCACCCACCGCGCCGTCGGCTTCGGCGTGGAGAAGCAGAAGTACCTGGGAGACTCCGTCGTCACCGGCTGGGGAACCATCAACGGACGATTGGTCTACATCTTCTCCCAGGACTTCACCGTCTTCGGCGGCTCCCTCTCTGAAGTCCACGCCGAGAGGGTCTGCAAGATTATGGACCTGGCGACGAAGAACGGCGCGCCGGTGATCGGCCTGAACGACTCCGGCGGCGCCCGCATCCAGGAGGGCGTCGCCTCCCTGGCAGGCTACGCCTATATCTTCCTGCGCAACGTCCTGGCCTCCGGCGTGGTCCCCCAGATTTCCGCCATCATGGGCCCCTGCGCAGGCGGCGCCGTCTATTCTCCCGCGATGACCGACTTCATTATTATGGTCAAGGACACCAGCCACATGTTCATCACCGGCCCGGACGTCATCAAGGCGGTGACGCGGGAGGAAGTGACCTTTGAGGAACTGGGCGGGGCAATGACTCACGCTTCCAGGAGCGGCGTCGCCCACTTCGCGGCCGAAAATGAGGAGCACTGCTTTGACCTCATCCGCCACCTTCTCTCCTACATCCCCCAGAACAACATGGAGGATCCGCCCTTCGTCCCCACCGGCGATCCCGAGGACCGGAAGGATGAGGAACTGAAGAGCATTATCCCCGAAAGCCCTACCCGTCCCTACGACGTCAAAGAGGTTATCCGGCGGGTGGTGGATAACGGGGAGTTTCTGGAGGTCCACGAGCACTGGGCGCAGAACATCGTCGTCGGCTTTGCCCGACTGGGCGGCTTCTCCGTGGGCATCGTCGCCAACCAGCCGCTGGTCCTGGCCGGCGTCCTGGATATAAACGCCTCCCGCAAGGCGGCCCGCTTCGTCCAGTTCTGCGATTGCTTCAACATCCCCATTGTCACCTTCGTGGACGTGCCCGGCTTTCTCCCCGGGGTAGATCAGGAGCACGGCGGGATCATCATCCACGGCTCCAAGTTGCTCTGGGCCTACTGCGAGGCGACGGTGCCCAAAGTGACGGTCATCCTGCGCAAGGCCTACGGCGGCGCCTACGACGTGATGAGTTCCAAGCACATCCGGGGCGACATCTCCTACGCCTGGCCGACGGCCGAGATTGCGGTGATGGGGCCGGAGGGGGCGGTGAACATCATCTTCCGCAAGGAGATTGCGGCGGCGGCAGACCCTGAGGCGGAGCGGGAGCGGCTGGTGCGGGAGTACCGGGAACAGTTCGCCAACCCCTACGTCGCCGCCGCGCGCGGCTACATAGACGACGTCATAGAGCCCCAGGAGACCCGCCCCCGGCTGATAGAGGCGCTGAAGATGTTGCGGAACAAGCGGGACGCTAACCCGCCCAAGAAACACGGCAACATCCCATTGTAGGGGCAAATTCTCCTCACCCCACCCCCGGCGCTCCCCTCCCCTGAACAAAGTTCAGGAGAGGGGAGAGGGGTCAGGGGGAGGGGGGAATTCAAAGACATCTATGGCTTCTATCTGGCTCACATCCGACCGTCCTCTCAACATCGCCCATCGCGGGGCCAGCGCTGTCGCGCCGCCCAACACCCTGGCGGCCTTCCGCCGCGCTGCCGAACTGGGCGCCGACGGGGTGGAACTGGACGTCCACCTCTCCGCCGACGGCGTCCCGGTGGTCATCCACGACTTCACCGTGGACGCGACCACCGACGGGACCGGGAGGGTAGGCGATATGCCCCTGGCGGCGCTGAAGGAACTGGATGCCGGCTTCCGCTTTGACCCCGCCTTCGCCGGGGAGCGCATCCCCACCCTGGAGGAGGTCTTCGCCGAAGTGGGGGGCCGTCTTCTGATCAACGTGGAACTGAAATCCATGCCCGGCAACGACTACCCTGGGCTGGAAGCGGCGGTGGCGGCACTGATCCGGCGGCACGGCCTGACCGACCGGGTGCTCGTCTCCTCGTTCAATCCCTTCGCCCTGCGGAGATTCCGGCGGGAGATGCCGGAGGTGCCCGTGGGCTTTCTCTATGAGACGGCGCCCCTCTCCCGCGTCGCGCGCCTGGCGGCGGCGCTGATCCGCCTGCGGCCCCATGCCCTCCACCCCTGGTGGGGCCTCATCACACCGGACACCGTCCGGCGGGCCCGCGCTCGGGGTCAGCGCGTCGTCGCCTGGACGGTGGACGAACCGGAGGCGATGGCCCGGCTGGTAGAGTGGGGCGTGGATGCCATTATCACCAACCATCCCGAGCGGATGCGCCGGGCTGGGTAGCCAGCATTCCCGCTGGACATTT
>JASFBC010000207.1:0-5211 GCA_036172315.1 Anaerolineae bacterium
TGCTGGGCCGAGAAGCAGGCCCAGTCATAAAACCCCCGCTCCCGGTCGCTGCGGGCATGCTCCAGGTCCCCCATCGCCTGATCCATCCAGTCCCGACTCCGTTCCATCCCATTCCCCCACGTTCACCGGCCCAAATTGCCCCGGTTCGTTCTTCTTGCGCCCGTAAAAGCAGGTATTGCAGGCCTGGCGGCCTGCGCTACTGCGACCTGCGCTACTGCGGCCTGTAGCGCAGGCTGTTAGCCTGTAGCGCAGGCTGTTAGCCTGCAAAAGCAGGCCTCGCGGCCTGCGCTACGGAGGACTCAGGGGGTAAGACTACACCACCGCCCGATAGGCAGTTGCATCTGGATGGAGCCCTCTGTTAGGCCGATCATGTCCTTCGTGGCTCCTCTTTGCCGCATTCTACTACACCCCCCGAGGTCTGTCAACCTCAGACCACTGACGACTAACGGCTGACCGCTCATCACCCTCACGCTTGCCATCTCCGCAACAGGGCCTATAATTAACAGAGGTAACGATTCAGCCCGATGGAGATCGCCTTCTTTGCGCCGATGTGGGGCAGAAGCAATGGAGGACAACCCTTGCAGTTGCCCCATTCGGAGCAGGAGCAAGCCCTGCCCCCCATCGGACACTTCGCGCCGGGCGTCAACCTGCGTTGACGCCTCCGGAGAGGACGGCGCAGGCCGTCCATTGGCCAGAGGCCCAGAGAGGCGGACTTTCCGTCAGCGCTGAACAGTTACCAATAGGGTTCTCTTCGCATCCTCTGCGCCCTCGGCGGTCGGAGGAATCCGATGACGCTGGTTTACCTGGCCACCGCGTGGTTGGCAGGCATCGCCCTGGGAAAGGCCCTCCATCCCCCCTGGCAGGCCCTTCTGCTTCTCGGACTGGCCGCCGTCATCGGGTGGGCCGGCTGGCGGGACTGCCCTCCTATCCGCTCCGTCTTTGCTCTCCTGGTGGTTGCCGTGCTGGGAGCCGGGCGGCTGCTCTGGGCCCTCCCCCGCCTCCCCCCGAACGCGCTGGCCCACTACAACGACATCGGCCCCGTCCTGGTAGAGGGGACGGTCGCCGCCGCGCCAGACGAACGGGATACCTATACCCGACTGCGTCTGCAGGTTGAACGGCTCACCCTCCCCGGTGGGCAACCGGTCTCCGTCCAGGGCGCCGCCCTGGTCTATCTCCCCCGCTACCCGACCTTCTCCTACGGCGACCGGTTGCAGGTGACCGGCCTTCTGGAAACCCCGCCGGAGTTTGCCGGTTTTTCCTACCGCGAGTACCTGGCCCGCCAGGGAGTCTTCTCTCTCATCCGACGGGCGCAAGCGATCCGGGTAGGGAAAGGGACAGTTCGCCCCCTCTGGATGCTTCTCTTCTCCCTCCGACGGCACGCTCAGGAGATCATCGGTCGTATCCTCCACGAACCGGCCGCCTCTCTTTTGACGGGCATCCTCCTGGGTGTGGAAGGGGGCATCCCGAAAGACGTGAGCGACGCCTTCGCTGCCACCGGCACCACCCACATCATCGCCATCAGCGGGTTCAACATCGCCATCATCAGCGGCATCTTCTTCCGGCTCTTCCGCCGCTGGCTCGGCTCCAGACGAGCCATCTGGCCCTCCATTGCCGGCGTCGTCCTCTACACTCTCCTGGTCGGGGCGTCGGCGTCGGTGGTCCGGGCCGCCATAATGGGCATCCTCTACCTCCTGGGACGGCACCTGGGTCGCCCCACCTACGTCCCCGTCTCTCTGGCCGCCGCCGCGATGGGGATGACGCTCCTGAACCCCCTGCTCCTTTGGGACGTGGGCTTCCAGTTGAGTTTCGCCGCCACCCTGGGACTGGTGCTCTATGCAGACCGGCTGGAGCGCGGTACGGTTCGCCTTTTATCCCGCGCGGTCCCCGAAGACCGCGCCCGGCAGGCGACGGGACTCCTTTCCGATGCCCTGCTGGTCACCCTGGCCGCGCAAATCGCTACCCTTCCAATGACCCTCTACTACTTCCGTCGCCTCTCCCTCGTCTCCCTCCTGACCAACTTCCTGATTCTTCCGGCGCAGCCGGGGGTGATGATTGGGGGTGGACTGGCGACGCTGGCAGGGATGCTCTGGCTTCCCCTGGGACAGTGCCTGGGCTGGGTAGCCTGGCTCTTTCTGACCTACACCATAGAGGTCGTCCGGTGGGCGGCAGGCATCCCCTATGCCTGGGTGGACGTGGGTCGGATAACTGCAGCGGAGACGTGGGCCCTCTACGGCCTGATCGGCGTCCTCACCGCTGGGTCGGACCCGCAGATACGGGCCCGGGCGCGTGCCCTCTGGGCCAGCCTGACGGGGCGCCTGAGCGACCGTCTTCTGCTGAGTGCCGCCGCGCTGCTTCTCCTGCTGGCGGTGGTCGCCCGTTTCTCCCTGCCCGACGGCCGGCTGCACGTGGTCTTTCTGGACGTAACAGGCGGGGACGCGGTCTTCATCCGTACCCCATCGGGGCAAGATGTACTGGTCGGCGGGACTCCCGGCACAACCGAACTCCTCTCCGCCCTGGGCCGCCGGATGCCCTTCTGGGACCACGAACTGGACGTGGTCGTCCTCACCCGGCCCGCTGAAGACATCCTGCCGGGCCTGATCGCGGTCCTGGAACGGTATCCGGTGCACCATCTGATTGCCCGGGACGAAGGCTGCGCCGGTGCTCTCTGCGACCGCTGGCGGGAAGTGGCCTCCCAGGCCGCGCGGAAGGCCTGGCGGGGGGAGCAGGGCCTGCAGTTGACCTTGGACGAAGGCCTCCTGCTCACCGTCCTTCACCCCGGCCCCCTTGCCGACCCGGCTGATAACTCCGTGGTGGTACGCCTGGATTACGGGCCGGTCTGTTTTCTGCTGACCGGGGACCTCCAGGAAGCAGGGCAGGAGAGACTGGCGGAGGCGGGAGCGTGGCTGGATTGCGACATCCTGAAGGCACCTCAACACAGGGGAACCACCGCCCTGATGGACCGTTTTCTGAATCTGGTGAATCCGGACGTCGTGGTCGTCCCCGCCGGCGATCCGGCGACCTCCTGGCGTCGGACCGAGGATCGGCGTCTGGCGGAGCTGAGGGTCTACCGGATAGAGGACCAGGGCACGGTGGAAATCATCAGCGACGGCATCCGCTACTGGGTGGAGGCGAAAAGGTAACCGTTCGTAGCCAGCCACGAAACCGTTCGTAGTTCAGCCACACAGCGCAGTGGCGTCTACGGCACTCCATTTCGTTCCGTGCCTTACTACGAACACAGCCACGCAGCGGAGTGGCGTTTAGCCTCTCATCTACGGCCCCACCGTGATATAATCCCGGATCGCCGCGAGAATGGATTCCCCGATGCCCGAGACCCGCATCAGGTCTTCCGGGGTCTGGAAGGGGCCGTACATCTCCCGGTAGGCGACAATTCGCTGGGCCAGGGCCGGGCCCACGCGCGGCAATTGCTGGAGTTCCTCGGCGGTCGCCGTGTTGATATTGATAAGTGGATGGGCGGGCACAGTGGGAGCAGCGCTCCCTTCGGAAACCACAGGCACGGGGTTTTCCTCCCCCTTCCGGGGGACATAGATTTGCTGCTGGTCCAGCAGTTCGCGCGCCAGGTTGATTCGGTCCAGGTCCGCGTCGGGGGCGGGGCCTCCGGCGGCCCGGATCGCATCCCGCACCAGGCTACCGGGCGGGAGAAGATAGACCTCGGGCGTCTGCACCGCTCCGCAGACGTAGACCCGCAGGGGCGCAGGAGTGGGTGTTGGCGTAGGCGTGGGAGTGGGGTCTGGGGTGGTTACCGTGATGGGCCGGCCGCGGGGATGGGGAGTGAAATAACCGATCAGCGCACCGGCGATCAGGCTGAGGACGGAGCAGAATATCAGCAAGCTGCGGGAAGGACCCGATGCACCCATCGCGTCTTCTCCTCGGATGGGCAAAAGAAATCAAAGATTGCAGGGATTTCGTAACTGCTTACCCCTCCTCACCCCCGGCGGCTTCGCCGCCGCCCCCTCCCCTCTCCCGAAAAAAGTTCGGGAGAGGGGAAGGGCAGAGGGAGGGGTGAGGACTAAACCACCGCCTGGTAGGTAGTTACGGGATTTCACAGATTTTCGGAATCCGTCCGCGCACGTTCACGTTCAATCCACATCCGGCTTCCGATCCAGTTCCTCCTTCCGCACCCGGTAGAGAATCTCCTCCAGCATCTTCCGGTTCATCTGGATGAGGTCGGCCATTAGGCCGATGAGGCAGACCTGGAAGCCGACGATGGTCAGGATAGCCGCCAGGATCAGGGACTGAACGTGCCCCGCCCCCCGGCTCTGAAGGTAGAAATACAGAAAACGGACCCCCAGGGCCAATCCCCCAGCGATCAACAAGCCCCCAATCGTCGTAAAGACCCGCAGGGGGCGGTACATTGTGTAGAACCGGACAATGGTGACGGCGGAGAGAGCCAGGAAGGAAGGGATGCTGCGGATGAGACGGGAGGGGCGGGTCTGAGGGTTGGTGCGCACGGGGACGTAGACAACGTTCATCTTGCGCGCTCCGGCCTGGATGAGGGTCTCCAAGGTGTAGGTGTAGTCGCCCAGGACGGTGAGGCGCAGGGCGGCCTCCCGGGTGAGGGCGCGGAAGCCGCTGGTGGCATCGGGGATAGGGATGCCGGCTGCGCGCCCCACCACCCAACTCCCCCACTTCTGGAGCAACCGCTTGAGGGGGGAGAAGTGCTCCAACGCCGCCACCCCCCGGTCCCCCACCACGATATCGGCCCGGCCCTCCAGGATGGGCCCAATCAGCCGGGCGATGTCCTCCCCCCGGTACTGGTTATCGGCGTCGGTGTTGACGATGATGTCGGCGCCCAGGCGGAGCGCCGTCTCCAGGCCCACAGTGAAGGCCGCCGCCAGTCCCCGGTTTTGCTTCAGGCGTACGACGTGGTCGGCCCCCGCCGCCTGTGCCACCTCGGCGGTGCGGTCGGTGGAGCCGTCGTCCACCACCAGAACCTCTATACGGTCCACCCCCGGCAGGGAACGGGGCAGGTCGTGGAGGGTCTGGGGGAGAGTGGCTTCTTCGTTGTAGGCGGGAATCTGGATGATGAGTTTCAAGGGAATGACTAATGGCGAAACAACCCGATAATCTGTGGGGGATTCTACCACGAGGCGAGGTTCCTGTCAACGATTTGGGCATAGAGCGCTTCCAGCCGCTCCGCGTGCTCCTCCATCGTCATCGGCGGCCGCACGTTGGCGCGCAGGCGAGGGAGGA
>JASFBC010000208.1:0-13627 GCA_036172315.1 Anaerolineae bacterium
TTAGAGCATTGATAAGCCCTGGTCGTCTGTTGTCCGTCTTGAACGGACGGCCCAGGCCGTCCTCCGGCCAAAGGCCCAGAGAGGCTGACTTTCAGTCAGCGCTGAATAGTTACCCGCGAGGGTGATCAAAAACAGGCCGAAGAGGAGCCAGTGCAGCGGAAGGACCAGCATACAAAGGTCAGCCTTTCAGGGCGCCGGCCAGAAGCCCCCGCATAAAGAAGCGTCCCAGGAAGATGTAGACCAGCAAAGTCGGCATCGCGGCCAGGAGTGCCCCGGCCATCTGCACGTTCCACTCCACGATATAACTCCCCGCCAGATTGTAGAGGGCGACCGTGACCGGACGGATGGCCGGGTTCTGGGTGAGGATGACAGCGAAGAGGAACTCGTTCCAGATAGAGGTGAACTGCCAGATCATCACCACGGCGAAGGCAGGCATGGAGAGGGGAAAGAGCACCCAGCGGTAGACCTTGAAAATGTTGGCGCCGTCAATCTTGGCCGCCTCTACCAGTTCGTTGGGAACCGTCGCGTAGTAGTTTCGGAAGATCAACGTGGTGATGGGGATACCGTAGACGATGTGGACGAAAGCCAGGCCGGCAATAGAACCATAGCCGGGCACCAGCCACCGGAGCGCGGAGGGAATGTGCAGCGCATCCGCGGCCGCGTTGACCTTTTGTAAAACTTGCACTAGAGGGATGAGAATACTCTGGTACGGGATAAACATCCCGAAAAGCATCACCGGGAAAAGGACCTCTGACCCCCGGAAGCGCCACTTGGAAAGAACATACCCATTGACCGAACCCAGAAGCGAAGAGAGCAGGGTTGCCGGGATGGTCAGGTAAAAACTGTTGCGGAAGTGCGGCCGCAGTTGCTCAAAAGCGCGCAAGAAACTTTCCAGGCTGGGGGCGGAGGGAAGTTTCCACATCCCAGCCAGGTTGGCTTCGGCATAGGGCTTCAGGCTGGTCACCATCAGCACATAGACGGGGAGAAGATAGAACGCGCTGGCGACCAGCAGGGCCAGATAGATACCTATCCGGCTACCATGTCGGACAAGCCAGTTCCGCCATTCCGCCTTCATAGTTCGGCCTCCCGACGGGTGCTGTAGATCAGGTAGGGGACCACCAGGAGGCTGACAGTGATCAGCAGGAATATGGCGATAGAAGCACCTTGAGAATAGTGGTCGCCCTGGAAAGTGGTCTCAAACATAAAGTAGGCCGGCACATCAGTAGCGAAGCCAGGTCCTTTCTTGCTCATCGCGGCCACCAGGTCAAAAATCTTCAGCGAGATGTGGCCCAGAACGATGACGACGCTCAGCGTGACCGGACGCAGGAGGGGAAAGACGATGTGCCGGTAGACTTGCCATTCGCTGGCGCCATCTACCCGTGCCGCTTCTCGCAGTTCCTCCGGAATTCCCCGCAACCCGGCCAGATACATCGCCATCACGTACCCGGACATCTGCCAGGTGGCCGCAATGACGATGGAGAACATCGCCGGGGGAATGCCGAAGTTGGGGGTGGTCAGGAAGCCCAGCCCGACCTGCTGGAGGAACTGTCCCAGCGCGCTGGTGGGTTGGATATGGATGACGGTGGGGTCGGTATACCACCGGGATAGGGGCAGACCGACGGCGTTCAGCAGGACGTTGATACCGGTCAGACGGCCGGTCGCTGGGTCGCCAGGAGCCAGGAGCCACCGCCAGGTGACCCCGGTCACGATGAACGAAATGGCCATTGGAAAGAGGAACAGGCTACGAAAGAAATTCTCCCCGCGAATGCCCTGGTCCAGGAGAATGGCCACTCCCAGTCCCAGCGCGATGCAGGCACCCTGGAAAAGGGCGGTGAACACAACGGTGTTGCGTAGGTCAATCTGGAAGCGGGGATTGGCGAAGAGTTTGGCATAGTTGACAAAACCGGCCCATGAGAGGTCGGGGCGCAGACCGTCCCAGTTGGAGAGGGAGGCCCATCCGCTCCAGGCGATGAAGCCGTAGACGAAGACGGTGATGGCCAGAATGGAAGGGAGGATAAGCAGAATAGAAATAAGCCGGTCCCAGGATAAGCGGCGCATGGTGAACCGCTACCTCCTTTCCGCAGAGTCATAATATATGTTGCGGCGGGGCGACCCTCCAGGCCGCCCCGCCGCAGTGCAGGCCGGGGAGGACTACTTGCAGACTCCAGCCTCCTTGCAGGCCTGAGCCAGGCCGGCTTGGGCCTTAGCCACATCCTTATCGGTGACGAAGGCGGTCATCACGTCGTTGATCTTGGTCACCCAGGCCTCGGAAGCCGCCGCGCCGTGGGCCAGGCTGGGCACGATGGCGTCCTTCGCCCAGTCCTGCATGGCGGTCTTCAAGTAGGGCCCGAAGAGGTTCGGGTCGCAATCGTTGCGGGCGCAGATGGAGCCCTTGAGCGGGTTGAAGGTTTCCTGACCCGCTTTGGAGCCGCAAAGCCGCAGCCACTCAATCGTCTGCTCCCGATGCGGGGCGCCCTTGGGCAGGCCGAAGGTGTCGGAGAGGGCGATGAAGATGCCCTTCGTCCCCGGCGGGGAGGCCCAACCGGAATCGGCGAAGCCCTTTGCCAGGTTGTCGGCGTCCACCCAGTCGCCCATGATGGTCATCCCGGCCTTGCCCTGGATCACCAGATCATTGGCCTGATCCCATGAGAGGGCGGAGTGGTCGGGATTGGCATACTCCAGCATCTTGGCCATCGTCTCCAGAGCCTGCTTGACCTCCGGGCCGTTCCAATCGGTCTGGCCGGTCCAGAGCCCTTTGTACTTCTCCGGACCCATTGTACCGGCTAGAATGACCTCAAAGAGATGGGTGGAGGCCCAAATGCCCACATCGCCCAGGGCCAGCGGGGTGATACCTTTGGCCTTCATCTGCTCGGCCAGGGCGAAGAATTCATCAAAGGTCGCCGGTGGCTTCCATCCGTTGGCCTCAAAGACCTTCTTGTTGTACCAGAGGACGTTGGCCCGGTGGATGTTTACCGGGACGGACCAGTAGTGGCCACCGTAAGAGACAATCTCCAGCACACCCTTAGGGAAGACGGCCTCCCACCCCTCCTGCTTGTAGAGGTCATCCAGCGGTTCCATATAGCCGGTGGTAACCCAGGTGTCAATGAGTTCGTGGCCCATGTGCACCTGGAAGGAGTCGGGTGGGTCACCGCCCAGCATGCGGGCCTTCAGGGCGGGCTTGGCCTCAAACCCGGCCCCGCCGGCGACAGTAGCGTTGATGATCTCCACGTCCGGGAACTTCTGATTGTAGAGTTCAAAGAGTTTCAGGAGACCGGCGGCTTCGCCCCCCGTCGTCCACCAGGAGAAGATTTCCAATTGTTTCTTGGCGGGGGTTGGAGCGGGGGTTGGAGTGGGAGTCGGTGGTTTCTCGGCGGGGGTTGGAGTGGGAGTCGGCTTGCAGGCGACCAGGAGCAGTGCCAGTACGACAGCAAGGCTCAGCATAGACCAGACGGTTCTGCGGGACATGTTACTCCTCCTTAGAACAATGATGGGGACTGTTAAGGATACAAACGATGGGGTTATGGGGGTTTCCTCTATAAGCATCACCTCCTCTAGGGAACGCGGGACCTCCAAAAAACACCTGGGGCTCGGGTATCCAGGGCAAGGAAATAGTATACTCTTATTTAGGAAGTTGTCAAGTTTCTGCCAATCAGTCAGGTGCGCATGCAATTCGTTGGACAGGCGCCGATGGGAAACCAACCTCCCTGGGCGCTTCGCGCCGGGCGTCCATCTGCGCGGATGCCCGCTGGCCAGCGGCCGAAGGCCCGGGAGAGCCGCTCCATCGGCGCACCCGTGGAGGATAACTGGCGCGAATCTCCGGAAAAGGGTACAATATCGGTTGCAACGGCTGACCGTATCCTTATGAGGAGCCCGATGTCCACCGAACTGGCGATTGAGACCCACAACCTGGGGCGCATCTACGCCATCCGCAACCGGCGGGAACGGCGCATCCACAAGGAGATTGTCGCTCTGCAGGATGTGAACCTGGAGATTCCGCGTGGGGAACTCTTCGGCCTTTTGGGCCCCAACGGCGCTGGGAAGACGACGCTGATCAAGATTCTGACCACCCTCCTGGCCCCCACCACCGGCTGGGCGCGGGTCGCCGGGTATGATGTGGTGCGGGAACCCCAGAAAATCCGCCCTCGCATCAATATGGTCTCCGGCGGTGAGGCATCCGGCTACGGCCTGCTCACGGTGCGGGAGAATTTGTGGATGTTTGCTCAGTTCTACGGTCTCCCCTCCCGGGAAGCGAACCGCCGCATTGAGGAATTGCTGCGCCGCATCGGCCTGGCCGACCGGATCCATACCAAGTCCTCCGACCTCTCTACCGGCCTGCGCCAGAAGATGAACATCGTCCGGGGATTTCTCACGGACCCGGAGATTCTCTTCCTGGACGAGCCGACGCTGGGGCTGGACGTCAACGCGGCCCGGGATGTCCGGCGGTTTATCCGGGAGTGGATGGATGCCCATCCCGACCGTACCGTTCTCCTGACCACGCACTACATGGTGGAGGCGGACGAACTCTGCGACCGGGTCGCCATTATCAGCCAGGGGCGGGTGCTGGCCTGCGATTCCCCCGAGGCGCTGAAGCGCCGTCTCCGGCGGGACGCGCTATTTGATATAGAAATTACCGCCCCCAATGGCCTGACAGCGGCGGCCCTGGAAGCCCTCCCCGGTGTCCGCAAAGCGGTGCTGACGGACACAGACGGCGGCGCCCGGTTGAGCCTGGTCCTGGTGGCGGATTCTGCCCTGCCCGGCGTCATCGGCGTCCTCACCGAGCGCGCGGTTCAGGTCCGCCATCTGACCAAGCGGGAGCCGACACTGGAGGATGTGTTTGTGGAATTGGTGGGGCGCCCGCTGGCGGAGGAGGAGGGCCACAATGGACAATGAAGCCCGCCCCTTCTTCGCGCCCGTCCCCAAAGCCCGCGGCTGGCGTCTCTTTCTGAAGACGGTGGTCGCCCGGGCCTACCCCCGGGTCATCGGCCAGCAGCGGGAGCGGTCGTGGATTTTCTTTGACGTCTTTCTCTCCATCCTGGCCGTCTCCGCCTACGTCTTTGTCTATCGGGCCATCGGAGCACCGGAGGAGTATGTGGGCTTCGTCGTCGTCGGCGGGGCGATGACAGCCTTCTGGCTCAATATCCTCTGGAGCATGTCCAGCCAACTCTACTGGGAGAAAGAATCCGGTAATCTGGCCCTCTACATTATGGCCCCCAACTCCATGATGGCCATCCTGCTGGGAATGGCCCTGGGCGGCATCATCGCGACGGGGTTGCGGGCGGGGGCTATCCTCGTAGTCGGCAGCCTCATCTTCCACGTCCGGTACGTGGTAGGGAGCCTCCCCGCGCTGGTGGCCGTCTTCATCCTCACCCTGGCGGCCCTCTACGGGCTGGGGATGATGAGCGCATCCCTTTTCCTGCTGTGGGGACGGGAGGCGTGGCACCTGGCTAATCTGGCCCAGGAGCCCATCTACCTCCTCTCCGGCTTCTACTTCCCGGTCAGAAACCTGGGGTTCTGGGTGGCGGTGGGGGCCTCCATCATCCCGCTGACGGTGGGGCTGGACGCGATGCGGCAACTTCTCTTCCCTTCCGGCGCCGCGCTGGGATTTCTGTCGGTCCCGGTGGAGGTCGGCGTGCTGGCGGCCCTGTGCGTCCTCTTCCTGGCCGCCGCGCGGTGGCTGTTGGGGCATATGGAGCGGATTGCTGTCCGGGAGGGACGGCTGCTGGAGAGCCGGAGATGAGCCTGAGCGTCTACCCGTCCGCTCACTTCAGGGAAAGATGGGCCGCCGCCTGGCGGTCGTTTCGCGTCGCCACATGGCTGGGGTGGCAGATTGAGTCCAACTGGACCGACCCCTTCCTCTTCGCCGTCTACTCTATGCTGAAGCCGCTGGCCTCGGCGGCCATCCTGGTGGTGATGTACGCCGTCATCACGAACAGCCAATTTGAGAACCCCGTCTTCCCCTACATCTACCTGGGCAACGCGTTCTATATCTACGTCGGCGCGGTGATGACGGGGGTCTCCTGGGCGGTGATAGACGACCGGGAGCACTACCGGACGTTGAAGTACATCTACGTTGCTCCTATCCGTATCCCCGCCTACTGGCTGGGGCGAGGGGTAGCCCGTTTCCTGACCGGCTCCTTCGCCGTCCTCATCACCCTGGCCGCCGGAGTACTCTTCCTCCACGTGCCGCTTCACCCTGCCCGGGTGGATTGGCCTCTCTTTCTGCTCTCGCTGACGCTGGGGGTGGTGATGCTGGCTCTGATGGGGCTGGTACTGGCCAGCGTGAGTCTGATGATCGCCCACCACTTTTTCCTTATCGGCGAGGCGGTGGCAGGCGCGCTGTACCTCCTCAGCGGAGCCATTTTTCCCCTGGAGGTCCTTCCGCCGTGGCTGCGGCCGCTGGGGTTCGTGATGCCCATCACTTACTGGCTGGAACTGATCCGCCGTGCTCTATTGGGAGACATCGCCGGCGGTTTTCCGACCCTCTCCGGTTTCACGAACGGTCAACTCCTGGGCATCCTGGCGGGGCTCTCCATCCTCTTTGAGTTGATGGCGGCCGTCACCTTCCGCCTGTGCGACCATCGGGCCCGGGAGAAGGGCCTGATAGACCAGACGACGAACTACTGATTACGGCCCCTCCAGTTTGGCGATAAAACTCTCCAGCGTATCGGAGCCGCGAATGCGGATGCGATGGAGGGTGTAGAGGTTCTCGCGCGTGTGGATGCGGCCGTACTCCGTCGTCACCGCGCCCCAGTACCCGGCAGAGCGCACCACCGCGATCGCGTTGGCGTCGTATTGACCCGAGGGGTAGCAGAAAAACCGCACCGGATGGCCGGTGTGATACTCCACCGCCTCTTTGATCCCCAGAATCTGGTAGACCAGAAACTCGTAGGACTTCCCGCGCAGGTCTACATGGTCCCGTCCGTGCCCCTGAATCTCCATCCCGGCGTCGGCCATCTCCTTCATCATTCCCCAGTCCAGATACAGCGGGCTCCCGTAGTGGGCGGGGGTCGCCAGGACGAAGAATGTCCCCACAAACCCGTACTTCTGCAACAGGGGGAAGACGACCGTATAAGCGTCCCGGTAGCCGTCGTCAAAGGTCAGAATGACGGGCTTCTCCGGCAGGGGACGCCCCTCCGTCAGATGGAGGTAGAGGTCGGTCAGGGTGATGGTATGGTATCCGGCTTCGGCCAGGTACTGTAATTGGGCCTCAAACATTTCGGGGCGGACGGTCAGGTCTCGTCGGATGCGGTCCGCGTTGGGCGGCAGGTCCTCCACGTAATGGTACATCAGGATGGGGACCTCGGCGAAGTCCGGCAGAGGGCCGGGGGTCGGTGTGGGTGTCGGGGTCGGCGTGGGGGTGGGGGTCGGTGTAGGAGTGGGGGTCGGCGTGGGGGATAATGTCGGGGTGGGCGGGATCGGCGTAGCCGTCGGCGAGGGAGTGATGGTGGGAAACATCCGTTCCAGAGGGATCGGCGGCACGCGGGCGACAAAAAAGGTCACCGCTACCAGCACGCCGACGGGGAACAGGAAGCGGGTCAGCCAGAAGGCGCGCATCATCATCAGCGGGTGCCAGGCACTTCTGAAGTGCCTGGCACCTTTGGCTTCAAAGTCTGGTCTAAATCCAGCCCTGCTTCTTGCAGAAGTCGGTCAGGAAGGGGATGGTGACCCACCGGCCCTGGTAGGACTGGATGGCCAGGATGATGACGTAGACCAGCCAGGCGACACCGATGACGCAGCCGACGAGGATGGCACTGAGGACCAGTGAGAGTACCCAGCCAACGACTGCCAGGGCCAGGGATTGGACGGCGTTATAGCGGATAAAGGGGCGGGACCTCTTGTCTCCCATTAGGAGGGCGATCAGAGCGACGATCCAGATGAGCCATGAGAAAAGGGCCCACAGTTTGTCGTCCTGAGTGACCTCTCCGTATCTTACCTCGGCCATGGGGGTTCTCCTTTCTTAAGGTGGGGGAACGATAACATCTTTAATTATAAAGCCTCTCTCCAACTTGTCAAATCGCGGTGTGTTCTCTCTTTCAGCGAAGACCGTGAAGAGGGGGAAACCACGATCCACTGAAGCGCACCCTTGACAAATCCGGTATTCTGGGGCATAATTTGCCCCAGCAGGCGAGGCCCGCTGCTCTGACAAGCGATACCTCCAAAGGCGACGACGGAGAGGAGTAGGCGGAGGGAGACCGACAGGGAGGTGGGGCCGGCCCTGTACGGGCACGAAGCGAAGTGCCGTTCCGGTCCGACTGAGAGCCCCGCCCGGAGGAAGCCCGCCGAAGTTCGCTCCCGAGCCGACGGGTGAACGGGTTGGTTGAGTGATGCAGATCGGGACCATCTCCGACCATTTGGCCAACCACCGACCCCAGTAGTCCGCTCCGCAGGCCCTGCGTTATCGGGGCAGCCGCTCGCGCCTCAGGTGCTGTTGGCGCAACGAGTGGGTTCTTCCAGGAACCAATTGGGGTGGTACCACGGGAGTCCGGCGCTCTCGTCCCCAGCGGGGCGAGGGCGTTTCTGTTTTGGACGAACAGATGACAGATCACAGATCACCGATCCCGGACGACAGGATGGAGGACAGAGAGCGATGACGGAATCCGCAGTACGAAATACGTCGCTGGAACAACTGGCCCAACTGGAGGAGGAAGCCCTCCAGACCTTGGAGCAAGTCCAGACGCCGGAGGACCTGGACCGCTGGTACCTCAACTACCTGGGCCGGAAGGGTGCACTGACGGCTGTTCTCCGCTCTGTGGGAAGCCTGCCGCCGGAGGAGCGACCTGCTGTCGGGCAGCGCGCCAATGAGGCCAAACAGCGCCTGGAAGCCGCCTACAGTGCCCGCGCCGAGGCCGTCCGTCAGGCCCAACTGGCGCGGGAATTGGAGGCTGGTGCGCTGGACATCACGCTGCCGGGCCACCCCATCGGGCCGGGCCACCTCCACATCACCACCCGCACCCTGCGCCAGATAACCGCCATCTTCGCCGAAATGGGCTTCCAGGTCTACGAGGCGCGGGATGTGGAGACCGATGAGATGAACTTCGGCCTGCTGAATATGCCGCCCCATCACCCCGCCCGGGAGATGTGGGATACTTTCTGGATCACCGATGATGTCCTCCTCCGCACCCACACTTCCCCTGGACAGATTCGCGTTATGCGGGAACGGTATCCGGAGCCCATCCGGGTCATCCTCCCCGGCAAATGCTACCGGTACGAGCAGATCACCGCCCGCTCCGAGCATCAATTCTTCCAGGTGGAGGGCCTGGCAGTGGGCCGGAACATCACTATGACCGACCTGATCGGCACGCTGAGCGCCTTCGCCCGCCGCTTCTACGGTGCCGAGCGGCGCATCCGCATTCGCGGCTCCTACTTCCCCTTCACCGAACCCAGCATTGAGGCCGATATAGATTGCATCCTCTGCGGCGGCAGGGGTTGCCGGGTCTGCAAATACTCCGGCTGGCTGGAGATCGCCGGCGCGGGCATGGTCCATCCGGTCGTCCTGGCCAACGGCGGCTACAACCCCGACGAGTGGTCCGGTTTCGCTTTCGGCCTGGGCGTGGAGCGCCCTGCCATGCTGAAATACGGCATTGACGACATCCGTCTCTTCTACGGCAACGACCTGCGCTTCCTGTGCCAGTTTTAACAGCCTGACGGAGATCGCCCTCCTGGCGCCGGTGGGGGGCGAGGGGAATTACGCTGGGCGCTTCGCGCCGGGCGTCGGCGCAGGCCGTCCATCGGCCAGAGGCCCAGGAAGGCTGACTTCCAGTCAGCGCTGAATCATTACCACCCATCGCAGAGGGTGCAGAGACCGTCGGGATAACGATCAGGGAGGAAACCCATGCGTGTTCCGCTTTCCTGGCTCAAAGAGTATGTGGACATCCCTATTCCCATCTCCCAACTGGCCGAACGGCTCACTCTGGCTGGATTGGAGGTGGAGACCGTCACTTACATCGGCCTGCCCGGCGCCGCACTCCCCTGGGAGCCGGACAAAATCGTCGTCGGCGAACTGCGCGCCGTCCACCCCCACCCCAACGCTGACCGCCTGGTCCTGGCGGAGGTAGAGTACGGCGGGCCGGCGCCGGAAGTCGTCGTCACTGGCGCCCCGAGTCTCCTGGCCCGCCGGGGCCAGACCAACCTGCATCTCAAAGTCGCCTTCGCGCTGGAGGGGGCCCACCTCTACGACGGCCATGCCCCCGGCTTCCAGGTCATGAAACTCAAGGCCACCAGGATTCGGGGCGTTCCCTCCCGCGCGATGGTCTGCTCCGAGAAAGAACTGGGCCTCTCCGACGAGCACGAAGACATCATCTATCTGCCCGACGAGGCCCCTGTGGGCGTCCCCCTGGCCGACTATCTGGGCGATGCTGTTCTGGAATTTGACATCAAAGGGCCCTTTGCCCACCTCTACTCCGTCTTCGGCGTCGCCCGGGAAGTGGCCGCGCTGCTGGACCTGCCGCTGCGGAATGACCCCCGGCGCGTCGTAGAAAGCCATCCCGTCTCCATCACCCCGAACCCCGACTTCGTCTTCCTGGAGATTGCCGACCCCGACCTCTGCCCCCGCTATTCAGCGGCATTCATCAGCGGCGTCCGTGTCGGGCCTTCTCCTTTCTGGATGCAGATGCGGCTGCGTCTGGCCGGGATGCGCCCCATCAACAACATTGTAGATGTCACCAACTATGGGATGCTGGAATTGGGCCAACCCCTCCACGCCTTTGATAGTTACCGCTTGCGCCCCCGCCCCGGCGAAAGCCGCCCCGCCATCATCATCCGGCGAGCCCGCCCCGGCGAGCAGATGACCACCCTGGACGGGACCCTGCGGACCTTTGACGGCGAGATGTTGCTCATCACCGACGGCGGTGGCCCTGTGGCCGTGGCCGGCGTTATGGGCGGGCGGGAAAGTGAGATCACCGACGCCACTACCGATGTCCTCCTGGAATCGGCCAACTTCCACTTCCTGAGCGTCCGCCGCACCTCTCGCCTTCTGGGATTGACCAGCGAGGCGGCCCAGCGCTTCGGACGCCAGGTAGACCCGGAGTTGACCGTCCCCGCTGCCCTGCGCGCCGCGCTCCTCATGGCCGAACTGGCCGGCGGGACTGTGGCCCCGTCCATCGGCGACGTCTACCCGGGCCGTCAGCCATCCCGTACCCTGGAACTGAACCCCGCCGATGTGACCCGTATCCTGGGCGTGGGAATCCCCCCGGATGAGATCGTGCGCATCCTCACCGCCCTGGAATTCGGTGTCCAGCCCACCCCCTTACCAGATACCCGTCTACCCGCATACCGCATCACCGTCCCCTCTCACCGCCCCGACGTGACCCGTCCGGTGGACCTGGTGGAGGAGATCGGGCGCATCTGGGGGTACGATCGCTTCCCGCCGACGCTTCTGCGGGATGAACTGCCGCCCCAGCGGCCCAATGTCCGCCTGGAGTGCGCCGAGCGGGTGCGAGACTTGCTGGTGGGCTGCGGGCTGGATGAAGTCATCACCTACTCGCTGGTGGATATTGCGGACGAAGGGAAACTCTGCCCTCAGGGCCCGGCCCCCGACCCCGCCCGCTACCTGCGGCTGAAGAACCCCCTCTCCGCCGACCGGGCCTATCTCCGCCAGACGCTGCTCCCCTCGTTGTTGCGCACGCTGCGAGAGAACCTGCGCTTCCAGGAGCGGGTGGCGATTTTTGAGATCGGCGCCGTCTACCTCCCCGTGGAGGGACAGCCCTTGCCGGATGAACCCCTGCGGCTGGGCATCGTGATGACGGGGCCGCGCGAGCCTCGCTCCTGGCTCCCCGACCGTCAGACGACCCCGTTGGGCTTCTACGACCTTAAGGGGGTGGTGGAGGCGCTGCTGGCGGGCCTGGGCCTCTCTGGAACCTTTGAGCGCCCATCGTTCGGAGTGAGCCCCGAAGCGCAGCGGAGCGGCGCCGTTCGGAGTGAACCCCGAAGCGCAGCGGAGTGGCGTCCCATCGCCGCCTTCCATCCAGGCCGCTGCGCGCAGGTCTCCGTGAACGGGCACGTCCTGGGCGTCATGGGCGAACTTCACCCCCTGGTGCGGGAGGCCTTTGATCTGCCCAAGCAACCGGTTGCCGCGCTGGAATTTGACCTGGAGGTACTGCTGGGCCTTTGGGGCGCACCGCGCCGGATGACCCCCATCTCCCTCCACCCGCCCGTCTACGAAGACCTGGCGGTGGTGGTAGATGAGGAGACCCCGGCGGTGCGGGTGCGGGACCTGATTGCGCAGACCGGCGCGCCGTTGCTGAAGTCCGTCGTCCTCTTTGACGTCTATCGCGGGGAGCAAATCGGGCCTGGTCGGAAGAGCCTGGCCTACCGCCTGACCTATCAGGCCGACGACCGCACACTGACCGACCCGGAGGTAGCGCGCGTGCGGGAGAAAATCATCCGGCGGCTGGAGCGGGAGATTGGCGCGACGCTGCGGAAGCCGGTAGCCGGAGGGGTATAGCCAGAAGCCGACAGTTACACATCACTTCTCGCGTTTCCCGTTCTCTATGCGCATAGCCCGGGCTCCTTTATTGCTGGCGGGCCTTTTGCTCCTTCTGGCGGTTGGTCGGGGGCTGACCTCTGGCTGGGAGGCCGCGCTGGTTCCCGCTCCTACCCCCACTCCAACGGCTACCCCGACCGCCACCGCTACGCCCACCCCGTCGCCCACGCCGACGGCGACGCCAACGCCGACGTCCACCCCGACCCCCACCCCCACGCCGACTCCTGCACCGACCCCCACCCCGACCCTGCAGGCTGCCGGGGCCGCTCGGCGCTCTCCCCTCCCCACCCCCGAGCCCTGCCCGGACCCGGGGCCGCTCCCGCCGCCGGCAGGTTGTCCGGCCTCTGGGCTGGCTGGCCATCGGGTGGTGGCCTTCTACGGCACCCCGCTGGGGCCGGGCCTGGGCATCCTGGGCCGCCACGACATCACCACCACCCTCTCCCTGCTGGCGGAGCAGGTCCAGGCCTACCGGGACCTGGATCCCACTGTGGAGACCGTCCCGGCCTTCCACGCAGTCGTCACCATCGCCGACGGCTACGCCGGGGAGGACGGGGACTACAATCACCGGGTGCCCACCGACACGATTCGCCTCTGGATAGATGCGGCGCGGGAGGCCGGCGTATGGGTCTTTCTGGACCTCCAGGTGGGTCGGGCTGACCTGGAGGCGGAACTGGACATTGTGGAGCCGTTCCTGCGGGAGCCGGGGGTCCACCTGGCGGTGGACCCGGAGTTCATCGTTGGGGCCGACCAGGTACCGGGGGCGCAACTGGGGGCGATCGGCGGCCCGCAGATCAACCGCATCCAGGCCCGGCTGGACCGCATCTCCCGCGCGGTGGGCGAGCGCAAAATCCTCATCGTCCACCAGTTTGACGACCGGATGATCGGGAGCAAGCACTGCATCCTGGACTACCCCTGCGTGGACCTGGTCTGGGATGCGGACGGGTTTGGCTCTCCGGGGGCCAAAACCGCCGACTACATTCAGTACAGCCAGGAGCCGGGGTTTGAGTACGGCGGCTTCAAACTCTTCTATGACTACGACACTCCCCTGATGTCCCCCGCCGATGTCCTCCGCCTCTCCCCGCCGCCGGCAGTGGTGATATATCAGTGAGGGCTTGCCGTGCAGGGGTTTTGATGGTAAAATCAAAA
>JASFBC010000209.1:0-10647 GCA_036172315.1 Anaerolineae bacterium
AGTTCGGGCTGATATAGACCCGGAGCCCTCAGGCCGCCTGGAACGACCTGAAGGGATTTTCGCCCAAAGGGGATCACGGAGAGGACTGTCTCTGCCTGCACCTGCTCCGGTAGAGGGACCGCGACCAGGACATCCACCCGCATCTCGTTCAGGTCTTGCAAGTGCAGGATTTCCAGCAGCCCGCACAGACAACTGCGGGAGATCGCATCCTGGACTGCGCGAAGGGCAGCCTTGGTGGCATCCTGTCCATGGAGGTCGGCTCCGGTACCCCATTCCACGATAAACCGTCGTTCCGCCATGGTTCTCTCCTGGTAGTACGGGGGCAAATAGTGATGCGTAAAGCAAGCGAAAAGGGCTGGTAGGGTGTCTGCGGGTGGGGAATAAATATCTACATTTAATTATACCACAATTAAGCGGAAAGTCAAGCAAATTTGAGCGGATTTTCGCGCTTTTGACATCTTCCCCCTTTGTAGTATGATTTATCTTACTAGGAGAAACAAGACGAGAGGTAAGATGGAAAAAAGGCCATGCCCTCAATTCTATGGCGCAGTGAGAGTGAGCGAGCGCGGGCAGGTGGTCATCCCGATACAGGCCCGGCGAGACCTGGGCATTCGGACCGGGGAGAAACTTCTGGTCATCGGCGGGCCTGGAGGGGGCCTCTGGTTGCTGCGCGCTGACCTTATCAGCGAACTGACGGACCGATGGCTGGAATTGGTCCGACAATTGCAGGTCGGCAATTTTGAGGAGGAAGAAAATGAGCAGACGCCGTAGGACATGGGTGGTCCTGGCCGCCGTTGTGCTGGTAGCCGCTGGCGGCTTTTTCGTATGGCAACGGGTCACGGCACGCAACCCGTCCACCGAAGAGCGGACTGCCGTAGTGGAACGGGGCACGCTGGAGGTCACCGTCAGTGCCAGTGGGCGGATTGAGCCGGTGCGTCAGGTAGACCTGACCTTCAGCGCGCCGGGCCGGGTGGCCGAGGTGACGGTGCAGATCGGAGACGAGGTGCGCGCCGGCCAGGTGCTGGCCCGGCTGGATACCGGCGACCTGGAACTGAGCCTGCGGCAGGCGGAAGCGGCGCTCAAATCCGCCCAGGCCCAACTGGCCCAACTGCGGTCTCAGCCTCGCCCGGAGGCGATCAAGGCGGCGGAAGCCGCCTACCGCAGCGCGCTGGCCCAGTATCAGCGGCTCAAAAACAGTCCCTCTCCGGAAGAGAAGGCCGTCGCCGAGGCGAACCTGAAACGGGCCGAGGTGATGCTGAATCGGGCCCGCGCCGCCTATGAACCCGTCGCCTGGCGGCCTGACGTCGGGGCGCTGCCTCAATCCCTCAATCTGGAGACGGCCACGCTGGATTACCGGATCGCCCTGGCCAACTACCAGTTAGCCACCAGGGGCGCGTCGACGGAGGACCTGGCGGCGGCCTGGAGCAACGTGGAGAGCGCCCGGGCGCAACTGGAGCGGGCAATGAGCGGCCCGACGGATGAGGAACTGGCTATCGCCGAGGCGGCGGTGGAGCAGGCTCGCGCCGCCTACGAGGCCGCCCGTCGCAATCTGGAAAAGGCCACCCTGACCGCTCCTTTTGACGGCGTGGTCGCGGCGGTTAACGTCGTTGCTGGAGAGATGACTCCAGCGGGCCTGCCCGCCCTTTCGCTGGTGGACCTCTCCGGCTTCCGCATCACCGTCAACGTGGACGAGATGGACGTGGCTCGCCTGCGGGTCGGGTTGCTGGCGGAGGTGACGCTGGATGCCCTCCCCGACATCACTCTGACCGGCCGGGTGGAGCGCATCGGTCCTGCGGCGACTCTGGTAGAAGGCACAGTCGCCTACCCGGTCATCATTGCCCTGGATTCCACGGATGCTCCAGTGCGGGTCGGAATGTCCGCCAATGTGGCGATCCGGGTGGAGGAGTTGACCGACCAGTTGCTAATCCCGAACTGGATCGTGCGGATTGATCAGACCACCGGTCGGCCCTACGTATACCGGAAGACGGCCAGCGGCGACCTGGAGCGGGTGGATGTTCGCCTGGGCGTGCGCTACGAGGGGTATAGTCAGGTGCTGGACGGGCTGAACGAAGGGGATGTGCTGGTACTGGCTCGCGAGACCGCACGGAACCAGTTCGGTTTCCCGTTCGGGCCGTAGCGGATGGATGCGAAATGGACGCAGAGAAGAGCGTTGTACGGTTGGAGAACATTGTCAAAATCTACCGGATGGGGGCGGTGGAGGTGCCCGCGCTGCGGGGCGTCTCCCTCACCATCCGCCCCGGCGAGATGGTCGCCATTATGGGCCCCTCCGGTTCCGGCAAGTCCACGCTGATGAACATCATGGGCTGTCTGGACCAGCCCACTTCGGGGACGTACTGGCTGGACGGGCAGGAGGTGGGGAAACTGGACGACGACCAGTTGGCGGCGATTCGCAACCGGCGCATCGGCTTTGTCTTCCAGACCTTCAATCTGTTGCCCCGGACGACGGCGCTGGAGAATGTGGCGCTGCCGCTTCTCTATGCGGGGGTGGGGCGGGCGGAGCGGCTGCGGCGGGCGCGGGAGGCGCTGGAGGCGGTGGGGCTGGGCGATCGGCTGGGGCACGGGCCGACGGAACTTTCCGGCGGGGAGCAGCAGCGGGTGGCGATCGCGCGGGCGCTGGTGACGGGCCCCTCTCTCATTCTGGCCGATGAGCCGACGGGGAATCTGGATAGCAAAGCCGGGCGGGAGGTGATGGCGATTCTGCAGCGGCTGAACTGGGAGCAGGGGATCACCGTGGTGGTGGTGACCCACGATCCGACGATTGCCCGACACACGGGGCGCATCATTTACCTGCGGGACGGGTTAGTGGAAGGGGAGGAGCCCGTCTCTGCCCCGCTGGTGGCGGCGGGATAACGGAATGCGGGGTACTCCGTATTCTGCTGGGGGTGGAGGTCAGAATGAATCTGGTGGAGAGTTTTCGGGTGGCGTTGCGGGCGCTGGGGGCGAACAAACTGCGCTCGGCGCTGACGATGCTGGGGATTGTCATCGGCGTGGCAGCGGTTATCGCACTGATGGCCGCCGGGCAAGGGGTGCAGATATTTGTCACCGAGCAATTTCAGGGCATCGGTACCAATCTCCTATTTGTCCTGCCGAACATAGGGCGAACGGGCCGGTTAGGAGGGCCGATGTTCCTGCGCCCATTGACGATGGGGGATGTGCGGGCCCTCTCGGACCCGCTCCGGCTGCCCGATGTAGTGCGGGTGGCACCGCAGATAGACCGGAACGGCACGGTGAGCGCCGAAGGACGGCAAACTTCCACTACGATTCAGGGCGTCACTCCGGAATTTGTCGCTGTGCGCAAGTGGCGTCCCGCGATGGGGGAGTTCATTACCGCCCAGGATGTGGAGGGACGAAGCCGGGTCGTCGTCCTGGGCAAGACGGTGGTGGAGACCCTCTTCCCGGATAACCCCGCGCCCATCGGAGAGACGGTCCGCATCAACAACATCCCCTTCCGGGTCATCGGAGTGATGGAGGAAAAGGGCGGCACGTTCACCGATCAGGACAACGCCGTCTTCGTCCCACTGACGACGGCCCAGAGCCGCCTTTTCTCCCTCCGCGCGCCCAACGGCGAGTATCGGGTCTCCTACATCCTGGTGGAGGCCGTGAGTGAGGACCGGATGGACGCCGCCGCTGAGCAGATTCGCGCCGTCCTGCGGGAACGACACCATATCGCTTTTGAGGATGAGGACGACTTCATTGTCCTCAGCCAGGCCGACCTGATCCAGACGTTCGGCAACATCACCGGTGTGCTGACGGTCTTTCTGGGCGCCATTGCGGGCATCAGCCTGGTGGTAGGCGGTATCGGGATTATGAATATTATGCTGGTCTCGGTGACGGAGCGGACGCGGGAGATCGGCCTGCGGAAGGCAGTCGGCGCGCGGCGGCGGGACATCCTGGTGCAATTCCTGATGGAGGCAGTCACGCTGGCGGTGGCTGGGGGGCTGGTCGGTATCGGCATCGGTTTTGCCGGGGCGCAGGTCATCTCTGCGCTGGTGGAGGGCTTCCGCTCTGTGGTGACGCTGCAGGCAATACTCCTGGCGACGGTCGTCTCGGCAGTGGTCGGGCTGGCCTCCGGGATATATCCCGCCTGGCGGGCCTCCCGGCTGAACCCCATAGAGGCTCTGCGCTATGAGTAAACGTAGCGCAGGCGGTTAGCCTGCATACAGGCCGGATAACCCCGATGCTTTCCGTTCGTCCTGCTCTACTGCAAGAGCCTGTGGGCGACCCCACCGACAGGCGAGTGCGCTGCCGGACCTGTGAACGGCGTTGTGTGCTTCGGCCCGGCGAGACCGGTTGGTGCCGTACCCGCCAGAACCGGGATGGCACTCTGGTTACCCTCATCTACGGCGTCGTCTCCTCCCTTTCGGCCAACCCTATAGAGAAAAAGCCCCTCTACCACTTCTACCCCGGCACGGTAGCGCTGACCTCCGGCTCCTGGTCCTGTAATTTCGCCTGTCCCTGGTGCCAGAACTGGGAGATTTCCAAGTATCCGCCGGACGAAGGGGAGTTCTACTCGCCCCAGGCCTTCGTAGCGGAGGCGATCCGGCGCGGTTGTCAGGGGACTTCCATCAGTTTTAACGAACCGACCCTCAGCCTGGAGTGGGCGCTGGATGTGTTCCGGCTGGCCCGGGAGGCCGGGCTGTATAACACCTTTGTCACTAACGGGTATATGACCGAAGAGGCACTGGAACTTCTGGTGGAGGCCGGGCTGGACGGGATGAATGTGGATGTCAAGGGGGATGCCCGCGCGGTGCGGGAGTACTGTCGGGCGGACGTGGAGGTGGTCTGGCGCAACCTGCAGCGGGCACGGGAACGAGGGGTCTGGGTGGAGGTGACGACGCTGGTCATCCCCGGCGTCAACGATGGGCGGGGGGTACTGGCGGAGATTGCCGCCCGGCTTGCCGGAGAACTGGGGCCGGATACCCCCTGGCACCTGACCCGGTACTACCCGGCCTATCGCTTCACCGCTCCACCGACCCCGGTGGAAGTGCTGGAACGGGCTCACCGGGACGCACGGGCCGCCGGACTGCGCTACGTCTACATCGGCAACGTCCCCGGCCATCCGGCCGAAAACACCTATTGTCCGTCCTGTGGGGAGACAGTAACTCGCCGCTGGGGGTTGTGGCGGGTGGAGAGCCGCCTGCAAGAGGGTTGCTGTCCGGCCTGCGGAGCGCCGGTGGCGGGGAGATGGTAAGGAGCGGTCATCCGATCACGGCCAGAACCTCTCCCTGCTGGACCTCCCGGCCCGGTGTAGCCCAGAGGGAACGGATCACGCCGCTCCGGGGCGCCCGCAGTTCCAGATGCATTTTCATAGACTCCATGACGGCCACGACGGTCCCCTTCTCCACGTCCTGGCCTTCGGCGACGCGTACCTCCACCAGAAGCCCTGGCAGGGGGGCCACTACCTCGCAGAGACCTGCTCCGGTGGGACAGGCGTCTCCGATCTCCAACGGAGCCGCCCGGGGGGCCTTCACAGCAGTCCGATAGGCGCGCCCCCCTACGACAACGCGACTCTCTTCCCCCGTTTCCTCTGTCACCACCTCGTAGGAGCGCTGGCCCACCAGCAGGGAGAGGAAAGCCCCCTCCCGCCCCTCCAGGTCCACCGGTACAGGGCGCCCGTCCACCCAGACCGTCCCATCGGGCCGGACTTCTATCTCAAAGCGGCGTCCGTCTACCTCAACCCGGTATTTCATCTGTGTTCCGTACTTCGTGTTCCGTGCGCCATGTGCCCTGCGACGTCCGACCTGGCTCCCTACGATAGTTGCTCCCACCGGCCCAGCAGGCGCCAGCGGCTGACCGTCTCCTCCCGACGGCTCCCGGCCCGTCGACGCCAGTCTGCCAGGACGGCCGCCAGCGCGGCGGCCAGGATTTCCTCGTCTTCCGGCGGGGGCGGCGGGATCAGTTTCTCTTCCTCCAGGAAGCGGGTGTGGACTTGTCCCCCGAAGAAGCGGGGGCTGTTCATTAACGCCCGATGCAGGTCCAGGTTGGTCGTCACGCCCAGAATTTGATACTCGTCCAGCGCCCGGCGCATGCGGACGATGGCGACGCCCCGCGTCTCGCCCCAGGCGATCAATTTCGCCAGCAGCGAATCGTAGTAAGGGGTGACGGTCATCCCCTCACAGATGCCGCTATCTACCCGAATTCCCGGTCCGCCCGGCTCCCGTAGCCGGACGATGCGCCCGACCGAGGGGGCGAAATCCCGGGCCGGGTCCTCGGCCAGAATGCGGCACTCCAGCGCCCAGCCTCGTGGCTGGACTTCCCATTGCCGGTAGGGGAGTTCCCGTCCAGCAGCGATGCGCAGTTGCGCCTTCACAATATCTATCCCGGTAACCGCTTCGGTGACCGTGTGTTCCACCTGCAACCGGGGATTGACCTCAATGAAGTAGAACCGTCCTTCCGGGTCCAGGAGGAACTCCACCGTCCCGGCGCCCACGTAGCGGACGGCTCGCATCAGGAGAACAGCGGCCCGACAGAGCCGCTTCCGCAGGTCCGGTGTCAGGGCGCGGGAGGGGGCCTCCTCCAGCAGTTTTTGGTGCCGGCGCTGGATGGAGCATTCCCGCTCCCCCAGATGGACCACGCGGCCCTGGCGGTCGGCAAGAATCTGGACCTCAATGTGGCGGGCCGGTTCAATCTGGCGCTCCAGGTAGAGGGCATCGTCCCCGAAGGCGGCCCTCGCCTCCCGACGGGCCAGAGGGACAGCGGATTCCAGTTCCTCCCGCGATCGGGCGACCCGGATGCCGATGCCGCCACCCCCGGCGGCGGCCTTGAGGACAACCGGGTAGCCGATGCGGTCCGCCGCTGCCAGCAACTCCCGGTCGTCCAGCGCCTGCTCCGTCCCCGGCAGGACCGGGATGCCCAGCCGTCGGGCCAACCGCCGGGCGGCGACCTTATCCCCCAACAGTTCCAGTGTCTCCGGCCGGGGCCCGACGAAGATGAGCCCCGCCTCTGCGCAGGCGCGGGCGAAGGCTGGGGACTCCGCCAGGAAGCCGTAACCGGGGTGGACGGCCTGCGCGCCTGCTTCCCGCGCCACTTCTATGATGCGGTCGGCGCGCAGATAACTCTCCCGCGCCGGCGGCGGGCCGATGCAGTAGGCCTCATCGGCGTAGCGGACATGCAGGGAATCCCGATCCGCCTCGGAATAGACGGCGACCGTCTCCAGCCCCAGTTCCCGGCACGTCCGCAGCACCCGGACGGCGATTTCACCCCGGTTGGCGACAAGGACTTTGCGGATCATAGCGTGTTGCGTGCTACGTATTCTGTATTGCGTGCTCCGTGTTCCGTACTGCGTGCTACGTATTCCGTACTGCGTGCTCCGTATTCCGTACTGCGTGCTACGGAGTACGCAATACGGAACACGCAATACGCCTACAGTGGGATATTCCCGTGCTTCCGCGCCGGCCGCCGGACCCGCTTATCCCGCAGCATTTCCAGCCCCCGGATGAGCAGATAACGGGTCTGGGAGGGGCGGATCACCCCATCCAGATACCCCCGTCCGGCGGCGATGTAGGGGTTGGCGAACCGGTCCCGGTACTCTTGAATCAGCCGCCGCCGGATCGTCTCCGGGTCCTCCGCTTCTGCCAGTTCTCTCCGGAAGACAACGTTCACTGCCCCCTCCGGCCCCATCACCGCAATCTCGGCCGTCGGCCAGGCCAGACAGAGGTCCCCCCGCAACGGTTTGGAACTCATCACGATGTATGCGCCGCCGTAGGCCTTGCGGGTGATGACGGAGAGTTTCGGGACGGTGGCTTCCGCGTAGGCGTAAATCATCTTCGCCCCGTGGCGGATGACGCCTCCGTGCTCCTGAGCGACGCCGGGGAGGAAGCCGGGGGTGTCGGCGAAGGTGACCAGCGGGATGTTGAAGGCGTCGCAGAAGCGGATGAACCGCGCGCCCTTGTCGGCGGCGTCTATATCCAGGACGCCCGCCAGCACCGCCGGCTGCTGGGCGACGATGCCCACCGGATGGCCTCCCAGGCGCGCGAAACCGACCATCAGGTGGGGAGCGAACCCCGCCTGGACCTCCAGAAACTCCCCGCCGTCCACCACATGGCGGATGACTTCGTACATATCGTAGGGCTCGGCGGGGTCCTCCGGCACCAGCGTGTCCAGCTCCTCATCGGCCCGGCCGGGCGGGTCGGTAGGCGAGATGAAGGGCGGGTCCTCGGCGTTGTTGGACGGCAAGTACGCAAGGAGGCGGCGCACCAGTGCCAGCGCGGAGAGGTCATCCGGGGCGACGAAGTGAGCCACGCCGCTGGTGGTATGGTGGACGCGCGCGCCGCCCAGTTCCTCCGGCGTCACCTCCTCGTGGGTCACCGCCCGGATGACATCGGGGCCGGTGATGAACATCCGCGCGGTCCCCTCCACCATCACGACGAAGTCGGTCAGCGCGGGGGAGTAGACGGCGCCCCCGGCGCAGGGGCCCATGATGACCGAAATCTGGGGGACAACGCCGGAGGCCAGGACGTTGCGGTAGAAAATCTCGCCGTAGGCCACCAGCGCGTCCACCCCCTCCTGGATGCGCGCGCCGCCGGAGTCGTTCAGGCCGACCACCGGGGCGCCATTCTCCAGTGCCAGGTCCAGCACCTTGCAGATTTTCCGCCCGTGGGCCTCGCCAACGGAGCCTCCCAGGACGGTGAAGTCCTGGGCGAAGACGTAGACCTTCCGCCCGTCTATCTCCCCCCAGCCGGTGACCACGCCATCGCCCAGGGGGTGCTCCCGGTCCAGGCCGAACTCCGTCGCCCGGTGGGTGACGAAAGTGTCCAGTTCCATAAAGGAGCCGGGGTCCAGCAACGCCTCCAGTCGTTCCCGCGCCGTCTTTTTGCCCTGCGCGTGCTGTTTTTGGACCCGTTCCGGTCCGCCGCCCGCGCGGGCCGCTTTCTCCATTTCCTCCAGCCGTTGCAGGTCCCTGCGCATTATCTGCGTCCTGTTCTCACCAGGATTCTCCACCACAGGTGGCGGAGCCGGGAGCGGAGGGTGGCCAGGAGGTAGCGGAGTCGCCGCAGGAGCCGCCGCCAGGCCGGCGCCGGTGCCGGCCGGGGATATGTCCAGCGGAGGACGGTCGCGCCCCAGGTCAGCCCGGCTCCGAACCCCACGCAGAGGACCACATCCCTCGGCTTCAGCCGTCCCTCCTCCACTGCCTCACAGAGGGCGATCGGGATGGACGCCGCCGACGTGTTGCCGTACCGCTCCAGATTGCTGTAGACTTTCTCCGGCGGGAATTTCAGGTCCCGGACGGCGCTCTCTATGATGCGTCCGTTGGCCTGGTGGGGGATGAACAGAGCGACGTCCTCCAGAGAGAGACCGGCCTTCTCCAACACCTGGCGCGTGGTGGTGGGGATAACCCGAACGGCGAAGCGGAAGACGTCCCGGCCTTCCATTTTGATGAAATGCATCCGTTCGGCGACGGTCTGGTGGGAGGGGGGGTGGCGGCTTCCCCCGGCGGGGAGCATCAGCAGGTCGCCGCCGGAGCCGTCGGCGCCCAGGACGGTGGCCAGGACGCCGCCGTTATCGGGCCCGGCCTGCAGGATGACCGCGCCGGCGCCGTCGCCGAAGAGGACGCAGGTGTTGCGGTCGGTCCAGTCGGTGATGCGGGAGAGGGTCTCGGAGCCGACCACCAGCGCGGTCCGGATGGCGCCGGATTCCACCATCGCGGCGGCGACGCCCAGGGCGTAGATGAAGCCGGTACAGCCTGCCGCCAGGTCAAAGGCCGCCGCGCGGTGGGCCCCCAGCGCATCTTGAACCAGACAGGCGGTGGCGGGAAAGGAGTAGTCCGGCGTCGCCGTGGCGACAACAATGAGGTCCACCTTCTCCGGCCCAATCCCGGCCACGTCCAGCGCCTGACGGGCGGCCTGGACGGCCATCGTCGCCGTCGTCTCGCCGTCCCCAGCAATACGCCGTTCTCGGATGCCTGTGCGGGTGACAATCCACTCGTCCGAAGTATCCACCATCCGGGAGAGGTCGTCGTTGGTCAGCACTCGCTGAGGGACGTATTTGCCCCAGCCAACCACGTGGGCGTGCGGCATCAGACCTCCTTGTAGCGCAAGATTAATCTTGTGCTACAAAAATCAGGCAGCCGTTGTGCCCTCCAAAGCCGAAAGAGTTGGAGAGCGCTACCCGGGGCTTCAGATGGCGGGCCTGATTGGGGACGTAGTCCAGGTCGCAGGCCGGGTCAGGGGTCTCGTAGTTGATGGTCGGATGCACCCACCCTGTCTCCAAACTCTTGACGCAGACGATGGCCTCCACTGCCCCGGCTGCGCCCATCAGGTGGCCGATCATGGACTTGGTGGAACTGACCGCCAGACGGTCGGCGTGTGCGCCGAAGACGGTGCGGATGGCCTGAGTCTCAATCCGGTCGTTCAGGGGGGTGCTGGTGCCGTGGGCGTTGATGTAGTCCACCGCCTCCGGAGGGAGGCCGGCGTCGGTCAGCGCGCGCCGCATGGCCAGCGCGGCCCCTTCCCCCGCCTCCTCCGGCGCGGCGATGTGGAAGGCATCGCAGGAGGCGCCGTAGCCGGCCAGTTCGCAGTAGATGCGCGCGCCCCGGGCCTGAGCGTGCTCCAGGGATTCCAGTATCAGCACCCCGGACCCTTCCCCCAGCACAAAACCGTCCCGGCCCGCGTCAAAGGGGCGGGAGGC
>JASFBC010000210.1:0-3353 GCA_036172315.1 Anaerolineae bacterium
AAGTAACTCTTGACATCGTTAATGTAGTCGGGATGCAACTCGTAAACGTGGCCCCTCCCGGAAGCGAGAATCAAAGGTTCTTTGCCCAAGCTATCAGCCCGCATAGTAATACCCCCTCGTGCACCTGCCAACTGCCTACCCCCGATTTGTGAGTTTCCTGTCTCGCTCTGCAACTCCTCGATCAGCTTGCGACGAGGGATTTTGCCGCCCTGCCTTGCCAAAACCTTAAACAGGGCGCGTTGGTTCGGCGTCGAATCCATAAGAAACTGGTGAATCTCCTCTCTGGCCCATGCCCTTTTTCCTATTGCCGCTGGTGTCTCTTCCTCTTCCTCTGCTGGCAAGGAGCGACGCAAAGCCGCAATCTCAATGATCACTCTGACCAGATGTCCTACATCAATTGTGTCCAGAGGCAAAAGGATACTTTGGACTTTCTGATCCACGTCCTTAAGTTCCAACGAGTCCAAATCCACCTTAAGCCTGAGAAGACTTAACAGGTCGGCGCAAGAGATAAGACGTATCCGGTCACGCCAAGTACTTCCACGGATTTGGTCGGCTAATGGCGTAGTGTCGCCTTCACCGACTATGTAGAGGCCAAATACTTTCTCATCAGGGATCGCTTCATTAGCTCGTATCTCTTGCAAGTATTCACCCAACTGCGAAACATCGTGGGTGATCCATGTTCCTGATTTGACTTCGAGCACTATGTGCTCACCCGTGGCTTTTTTCCATAGCCCGTCAAAACTCTTTCCTTCTTTGGAGGGGCTATACCGGCCAAACTCGACCTGAAAGCCCAAGTGCTGTCCCAATGCAACTATAACATCTTGCAAGTGCTTCGGGAGTTTTTGGGCAACGGCTTCTTGTATCCACGCCTCAAAGTTCTCGTATTGCCATTTCGGCTGGGAGATGAAAGCCCGAAAAGTCTGAGAGGCACGGCTGCCGTCTTTGAGGTCTTCGCCCAATAGGTGATTGATGCTCGCCAAAGATATATGTTCTTGCATCAGTCTCTCCTGACTCTGCCCTAAGAATGGTTAGGTTGGGCTGGCTAACGGTTGGCGCTTCACCTGCGCCGCGAAGCGCAGCGGAGCGGCGTCAGGTGGAAGCGCGTGTTAGGCCGCCCTTTGACCTGGAACTCTGTGTCGCAACAGCGCTGCCAGTAGGATGGTAGACAGCGGCATGCCTACGATCCAGACTCCCAGCACGGGCAACGCAATCCCCATAGGGATAAGGCCCAGACTGAACGCGAACTGGAAAGGAACAGTCGCACCGATCGCGATCCATAGCCCGCGGATCCAGCGCGCTGGCCCGCCGCCCTCAAACGCCCAGGCGGCAAAGACCAGACCGATGGATTGAATGGCGTACGAGTTTGCCAATGCCCAGAAGATTGAGTGCATGTTGTCACTTACGAATAGCCTTAAGCCTTCGGTCTCTCCGGCGAGCAAGCTGACCCGTACTGTTACAAGTTGAATCAAGTAGTTGATGTTAGCCATGACCGCGTAGATGATGGCGAACGCCAGCCCAATCATAGTCCAAATCTTCTTGCCTTCTGGAACGAAAAAGTGGACGCTGACCATCATCACGACGAAGGTCCAGCTCAGCGGCAACGCGAAGACTAGGTTGATCATGTCCGTGACGAAATTGAATGATCGTACAGTCTCTTCCACGCCATCCCGGGGGCCTTGTGAAGTCATGCTGAACTGGAAGGCGAAGGCAGCCGCCCAGGCGATTGACAGCGAGGCGGTGAGAACCGCTGACCAGAATCCGATCCTGTACACAGCATTTGGGTGATTCGACTTGGGCATGACGCGCTTCCTCATTTTGACTGAGATGAGTTTCGTACTCACCATGCTGGGTGGCAGCCTAACGACTCGCGCTTCAGCCGCAGCGCCGAAGGCGCTGTCAGCTCAAAGCGCGGGTTGGGCCGCCCTCTCCTCGCGCCGCCCGCCCCTCCGGCCACCGCCTGCCCTTCCGGCGGGCCACCCAGGGAGAACCGGCGCTCCCTTCTTCCCGCTGCACGGGCTACCGTCCCCCGGCCCCTCCTCACACGTCCGACCGGGGCATCTCTGGCCCGGAGCACCCCCTCGCCCACACGCTCATCGGGGCGGCCGGCGGGAATCTCCCCGCTCCCGTTCCGGCCGGGACTCCCCCTTTCGCCCCCATCCTGCGGCCGGATGCCGCTCCCTTCGGCCCCCTTCCCGCCAGGGGCTCGCCGCACGCCCTCCCCGAGCCCTTCCGGGAGACCGGCTGCGCTCCCTCCCGGCCGGGGCCTTCCGTTCTGCCCGCCGGGGTCGGAGAGACCCCCGTCTCTTCCCCCCCGCATCCTCGTCGGTGCGACGGGCTTCAGCGTCCCCGATCAGGAGACCTGCGGGCGGGGTGAAGCCTTCGGGCCGCCCAATCCGCCGGCCTCCCTTTCCACCGACATCTTGCGGCCCGCCCGCGCCCCCCTCCGGCCTTTCAGACCGGCCGATCGCAGCAGGACATCTCCCCCCTTCTGGCGGCCCAACGGCTCGCGCTTCAGCCGCCGTGCGGGTCTGGCAAATCACGCGTCAATAACAACCACCTTCGCTGGCAAGTCAACGTGAATGGCCGCGTACGGAGCACGGTTGGCTGCAAGCGCGGGTTAGGCGCAGTTCGCTCAGCAATGACCCTTCTTTGCGATCAATGGCTATATCGCGGTCAGTTCGGGAACGTGCTCGTCCTCATATTTTTCAATCAATACGCCAATCACTTCCATCAACGACGCCAAGGGATGATTTTCGTTCTCCCCTACTATGTCAATCAAAGCGTCAAGTAACGCCACAAGCCGTTGATACTCGGTCTCGCTATGCGGGACGAACACAATGGGGGCTAACGTGGGCCAGAGACGTTCAGCGGTTTGAACTTCTGCCACCATGATCTACTCCTTCCATTTGCCTTTCTCATATTCATCGTGCATTAGCACCGCGCGAATATAGACCTTCTGCCGATTGTAATGAATCGCTGCAATCAAACGCGCTTTGCCACCGCCAATATTAAAGACAGTCAATTTGCCCACTTGATCAGCGCTGGGAAAAATTGCGCGCAACTCGACAAAGGACTGAAACCGTCCCGATTTCATCAATCTATACCAGTGTTCCAGTGCTGACGTAGTGTCAGGGTGCTTTTCGGCAAACTCATTCAACCGTTTCCGCGTAATGATGTGCATTGGCTATTCTCAATCGTTTGTTCGAGAGTGTATGCATTTACTCACTGCGCACCATATTCCACGCTGCGCCCAACGATCTGCGCTTCAGCCGCAGCGCCGAAGGCGCTGTCGGCTGAAAGCGCGGGTTGGGCCGCCCTCTCCTCGCGCCGCCCGCCCCTCCGGCCACCGCCTG
>JASFBC010000211.1:0-42714 GCA_036172315.1 Anaerolineae bacterium
CCACTGTCCGTACTTCATGGACGCCATCCTCTTCGCCAATACCTTCAAGGAAGCCCAGGCCATCCCCAAGTTTATCGCCGGGATGGGGGCCTGTGGCTACACTGACCCCGAGTCCATCAAGGCACTGGGCGCGACGGCCAACTTCTACGTCAACACCTACAGTTATAATCCGGCCAAGAACACCCCCCAGAACCGCAAGTTCGTGGAGGAGTTCAAGGCCCAGGTCGGCCACATCCCGACAGAAGCGGCCGGGATGAACTACTATGCGATGTGGGTCCTCAAGGAGGCGCTGGAACTCTCCGGCCAGATGTTCCCAGATGATCCCTTGAATCCGGATAATCTCCGGCAGGCCTTCCTGAAACTGGACCTGACTTCGGGGCCAGCAGTGGAGACTTATCCTACAGACCACATCTCGTTTACCGAGACCGGTGATAACCCCTACGCCCGCGCCGTGGTGCTCCAGGTCATTAACGGGGAACCGAAAGCGGTCTATCCGTTTGAATACGCCGAGACAGAGGCGATCTTCCCACGGCCGGATGCCAACTATTAGACCCGGCGGGGCCGGACTCCCGGGGGTCCGGCCCCCCATCCACCATACTGGAGGCAGGATGACCGGCACACTCCTGCAGAACCTCATCAACGGCGCCCTGACCGGCTGTATCTACGCCCTGATCGCGCTGGGCCTCTCCCTGATTTTCGGGGTGATGAATGTGGTCAACTTCGCCCACGGCGATTTTGTGATGCTCTCCATGTACCTCACCTTCTGGATCGGCCTCTGGGCAGGAATGGATGCCGCTCTCACCCCCCTGATCACGTTCCCGGCGCTTTTTCTCATCGGATTGCTGGCCTACTATGCGTTGATTGACCGGACTCTCCGTCAGAAGTATGTGACGCAGATTGCGGTGACGGTCGGGTTGATGACGTTCCTGCGGGCCCTGGCGCAACTGATCTGGAAAGCCCAGCCGCGCGCCCTCCCTTATTCCCTCATCCAGGGAAACATCCAGATCGGACCATACACGATTCTCGCCTCCCGTCTGATCTCTGCGGTCGTGAGCGTCCTGGCCATTGCAGGGGTCTACCTCTTCCTCTCCCGAACATGGGCCGGGCGAGCCATCCGGGCCGCTTCGGATGATCTGGACGCCGCATCGCTGCTCGGCGTCCCCTACCGCCAGACCTATGCGCTGGCCTTTGGCCTGGGTTCCGCGCTGACAGCCATCGCTGGAGGCCTGCTGATGACCTTCCAGCAGGTGGATCCCACAATGGGAGTCCGGTTCGGGCTGTTGAGTTGGTGTGTGCTGGCAATGGCCGGTCTGGGGTCTATTCCGGGGTTGCTGATCTCCGGCGTCATTGTTGGGGCCGCCGAGGCCGTGGGGATGTCCCTCTGGGACCCCCGGGCCCGTTCCCTGATCGTCTACCTGCTCTTCATCCTCGTCCTCTGGCTTCGCCCCCGAGGACTCTTCGGGAGGAAGTGATGCCGAGAACCCGAAAGGACATGAACCGTTTCCTGCTGATGTTGTTGCTGGGGATCGTTGTCCTCCTGCCCATCGCTGTCCGTTCTAACCAGTATACCCTGGTTCTGCTGACCACCATTCTGCTCTACGGGGTACTGGCTACCGCCTGGAATATCATCGGCGGCCTGGCCGGTCAACTGGACCTGGCCGCCGGGGCTTACCTGGGCCTCGGAGCCTTCACCACCGGTACGCTATTGATCCGCTGGAATGTTTCCCCCTGGCTGGGAATGGTCCTGGGAGGGCTGGTGGCCGTCGGATTTGCCCTCCTGGTCGGGTACCCTCTCTTCCGCTTCGGGGTGAAGGAGGTCTGGTATGCGCTCTCCTCCGCCGCGCTGGTAGAGGTTCTGCGAGTCGCCTTCCTGATCTGGAACCAGGTCGGCGGGCCTGTGGAGCGATATTTGCCATATCATGAATGGTCCCTCTACCACCTCCGCTTCGCGACATACCTGCCCTTTTCCTACATCATGCTGGGCCTGCTGGTGCTGGCCCTTCTGGTCAATCACTGGATTCGCCAGTCCAGATTGGGATATTATCTGATGGCACTGGGGGAGAACGAGGAGGCCGCCGAAGTGCTGGGGGTCAATACTCAGAGATGCAAGTTGCAGGCGCTGGCCATCTATGCCTTCCTGGTAGGGATAACGGGGGGCATTTATGCCTGTATGTATGGCTTCATCCACCCCAACTTCTTCAGCGGCCCGATGAGTATAGAAGTCGCCATTCTGGGCATCGTCGGCGGGATGGGAATCACCTACGGACCCGTTATCGCTGCGATCCTGTTGGTCAGCGTGCGGGAATTCCTCCGTGCCAGTTTGGGCGGCCAACTGGAAGGGCTCTACCTGGTCGTCTACGCAACGGTACTCATTCTCATCGCCCTCTTCCGCCCCCAGGGACTGGGCCCCCTGCTCCGCCAGGCTTATGACCGCCTCCTGGCACGGGTTGTAAAGGAGTAGAAGGATGGCAGCGCCTATTCTCCAGGTCTCCCAACTCACCAAGCGCTTCGGTAACCTGGTCGCCCTCAACAACGTGAGTCTGGAAATCCGAGAGGGGGAAATCTTCAGTATCATCGGCCCCAACGGCGCGGGCAAGACTACGCTCTTCTTCAACATCATCGGCCTGCAGAAACCGGACGCGGGCCGGGTCCTCTTCCGGGGGACCGAAATTACCGGAAAACCGCCCCACAGAATCTGCGCCCTGGGCATCACCTGTACTTTCCAGGTCCCCCGGGCCTTCGCGAGCATGACTGTGGAGGAGGCCGTCCGTGTGGGCGCGTATAAGCGGTATCGGGGCCGGGATATGTTGAGGAAAGGGGACGAAGTTCTGCAGATTTGCGAACTGGAGGAATACCGCCACCAGCGATGCTCCGATATGGGGCTGGCGCCCCTGCGGCGGGTGGAACTAGCGCGCGCCCTGGCGACGGAGCCGGTCCTCCTGCTGCTGGATGAGGCCGGGGCCGGACTGAACTCTATGGAACTGGCCGGATTGATGGCCATCCTGCGCCGGTTAAACGAGGAGATGCACATCACCCTCTGCATTGTGGAGCACGTCATGCAGATGGTCATGGGCATGGCCCAACGCATCGTGGTCCTGGACTACGGCGAGGTGATCGCAGAAGGCACCCCTCAGGAAATCAGCACCAACCCACGGGTCATAGAGGCCTACCTGGGAAAGGGGGCGGTATGCTGAACGGACTGCTGCACGTGGAACGACTCTCCAGCGGCTACCACCGCGTCCCGGTCCTGAACGAAGTCTCCTTCTACGTCCGCGAAGGAGAAATGGTCGCAATCATCGGACCCAACGGGGCCGGGAAGACGACCCTGCTGAAAACCATCTCCGGCCTTATCCAGCCCGTGGCCGGACGGATTTCCTTCAACGGGCAGGACATCGCCGGTCAGCCTCCCCATGCCATCAGCCGCATCGGGATCGCGCATGTCCCGGAGGGTGGACGGCTGTTCCCCAACATGAGCGTGGCGGAAAACCTGCTGATGGGCGCGTACGGAAACCGGGAAGCCCTGAAGACCGGGGTCCTGGATGAACTGTTTGAACTGTTCCCCCGTCTGAAGGAGCGCCGGCATCAACCGGCCCGAACGCTGAGCGGTGGGGAACGTCAGATGCTGGCCATTGCTCGGGGGATGGCCTCCCGACCGCGGCTGCTGATGCTGGACGAGCCTTCCCTGGGCCTGGCGCCGGTCCTGGTGGAAGCCATCTATGACCGGCTACGAGTCCTGCGGGAGCGAGGCCTGACCATCTTGCTGGTGGAGCAGAATATCCATTATGCCCTGTCGCTGGCTGACCGGGGGTATGTGCTGGAAAACGGGCGCATCGTCCTGGAGGGAGCCTGCGCGAAACTCGCTCAGAACCCCCATATCCGACAGCATTACCTGGGCTTATGAGGAGTGTGGAGAGGCAATGACCGGTCTATCTGTTATCCCTTTCACCCGTGGGGTTCCCCCCGCTGAATCTTTCCCGAAAGCGCAACTGGCCGAATGCGCCACGGCCGTGCTGATGGAACAGGGGGACGAAGTTCTCCAGTACGCCCCGGCCCGGGGCTTCCGCCCCCTGCGCGCCCACATCGCCGCAGAGACCGGTGCCCACGAGGACCAGGTCATCGTAGGACAGGGCTCCCTCCAGTTGCTGGACTTGCTGGCCCGGATGCTGGTCCGTCCCGGCGACGTGGCCTATACCGAGGAGCCATCCTACGACCGGGCCATCACCGTTCTGCGCCGGGCCGGCGCGCGGGTCGTGGGTATCCCGCTCCGGGATGACGGGCCAGATACACAAGCCCTGGAGGAACAACTGCGGAGCGGCGAGCGCCCCGTCCTCTTCTACCTGGTCCCCGACTTCCAGAACCCCAGCGGGTCCGTGATGGCGACGGCAAAACGGCAGCGGGTCGCCCAACTGGCCCGGGAGTACGGGTTCCTGGTGGTGGAAGACCTCCCCTACCGCCGTCTCCGTTATCGGGGGGTGGACCTTCCCACCCTGCGGGATTTCGCTCCAGAGCGAGTTATCCAGATGTCCTCCTACAGCAAACTCATCAGCCCGGGCCTGCGGGTCGGCTATGCCATTGTGCCGCCCGACCTGGCGGAGCCGCTGGCGCAGATGGCAGAGGATACCTACATTAACACCAGTTACCTCAATCAGGCCATCGTGTACGAGTTCATCCGGCGGGGATGGCTGGAGCCCCACCTGGAGTACCTTAAGGCCCTCTACCGCCCCCGACTGGAGGCAATACTGGACGCGCTGGAGAAGAACTTCGGGGGCCGGGCAACCTGGCATCGCCCGGATGGGGGATTCTTTGTGGGGTTGGACCTTAACGGTTCGGTCCGGGCGGAGGACCTGCTCCGGCGGGCGCAGGAGGCCGGCCTGCGGCTGACCGACGGCCGGGGCTTCTTCGCCAACGGCGGCGGCGACGGCTTCGTCCGCCTCCCCTTCTGCGCGCTGACACCGGAGGAGATCCGCGAGGGAATTCGGCGACTGGCGGTAACTACCTCCTGAACTCTGGCAATTTTTGTTTTGGACGCAGATTCACGCAGATTCTCTCGGATTATCTTTGAAAACCGTAACTATTCAGCCCGTCAGCGTTGAATGGTTACGATTCCGTTACAATGCCGATGTCCTGGCAGTTCCCACCCTATATCTGGCCGTTGATCGCCGCCGGAGGACTGGCCCTCATCCTGGCCTTCGTCGCCGGACGGCGACGCCTGGCCCCCGGAGCCCTGCTACTTGCCCTCCTCTTGCTGGCGACGGTGGAATGGTCCGGGTTCTACGCCCTGGAATTGGCCACCCGGGACCCTTCTCTCGCGCGCCTGTGGGCCCGGATGCAGTACCTGGGCATCGTCACAGTCCCGGCGGCCTGGCTGGCCCTGGTCCTGCAGTATACCGGTCGGGGAGACTGGCTGGCCCGCCGCCGCTGGCTTCTGCTGACGGTAGAGCCCCTTCTCACACTGCTGGTAGCCTGGACGAACGACATCCACGGCCTCCTCTGGAGCCGGGTGGAGCAGAGAGCCCAGGGGCCCTACGTGCTGATGAGCATCACCCATGGGGCCTGGTGGTGGGTCCACCTCGCCTATTCTTATTCCCTGCTCTTCTTCGGCGCCGCCCTGCTCCTGAAGGAACTGCTCCGCGCCCTCCCTCCTTATCGGGGGCAAATCGTCGCCCTGCTCTCCGGTGTTCTGCTGCCCTGGCTGGCGAACGGGCTCTATGCCCTCGGCCTGAACCCCCTTCATCCTGTGGACCCGACACCCCTCGCCTTCACTTTTGCGGGCCTGGCCATTTTCCTGGCCCTCTTCCAGTTCCGGATGCTGGACCTCGTTCCTATCGCGCGCAGCGCCGTCGTGGACGGGATAGCCGATGGCGTCATCGTACTGGATGCCCGGGGCCGGATCGTGGACCTCAATCCGGCGGCCCTGCACATCTTTCGCCGTTCGGCGGCGGAGTTGATCGGCCGGCCGATCCAACAGGTAGTGATCCAAAGGCACGACCTGATAGAGCGATATCGCGACGTACTCCAGACGCAGGCAGAGATCACACTGGGGGAAGGAGATCAGCAGCGAGCGTATGATCTGCACATCTCTCCCCTCTATGACCGGCGCGGTCGGCTCAGCGGCCGGGTGGTCATCCTGCGGGAGATAACCGAACTGCGGCGGGCCCGGGAGGCCCTTATCCGCCGCGACGCGATTCTGGAGGCTGTGGCGGATGCGGCCGAGCGCCTCCTGCGGGCGCCGGAGTGGCAGCGGGAAGTGCCTGCCATCCTGTCCCGCCTGGGCCAAGCCACCGACGTCAGCCGGGTCTACATCTTTGAGAACCACACCGGCCCTGAGGGGGAACTGCTGACCAGCCAGCGGTACGAGTGGGCCGCGCCGGATGCCACACCCCAGATAGAGAATCCGGACCTGCAAAATTTCCCCTACGTTCAGGGCGGCTTTGCCCGCTGGGTGGAGCGGATGAGCCGGGGCGAACCGGTTTACGGACGGGTGCGCGATTTTCCCGAAAGCGAACGGGACATCCTGGCGGCTCAGGACATCCTCTCTATCGCCGTGGTGCCGGTCTTTGCAGGGAGAGAATGGTGGGGATTTATCGGGTTTGATGAGTGTAGCTCGGAGCGGGAGTGGACGAAAGCCGAGATTGAGACGCTGCAGATGGCAGCCAATCTACTGGGAGCCGCCATTCACCGCTCTCGCATTTACCACTTGCTGGAGGAGCAGACCCGCTATCTGGCCCGGCTCAATGACGTCACCCGGATAGCCATCGGCACCACCGATTTCCAGAACATGCTCCAGGCCCTGGCCGACCGGCTGGGAGAACTTTTCGGAGCCGATGGCTGCTACATCGCCCTCTGGGACGAGGAACGCGGCGTGCCTGTACCTGCTGCTGCCTACGGGCCAATGCGGGAGGTCTATCCCACTTTTCAGGTCCTGCCCGGGGAGACAATGGCGACAGAGTCCGTCCTTCGCCTGGGGCGCGTGCTGGCCATTGAGGACGTCTTCAACACCCCCTATCTCAGCCCTCGCATCGCCGCGCAATTTTCCACCCGCTCCATGCTGGCCCTTCCATTGATGGTGGGTCCCCAGAAACTGGGAGCCGCGCTCATCTCTTTTGAACAGCCTCGCCGCTTCACCACCGAAGATATCGCGCAGGCCGAATACGCGGCCGCCCAGATCGCCCTGGCCGTTGCCAAAGCCCAGGCACTGATGCTGACCCAGCGAGAGATCGCCCGGCGCCAAGAAGTGGAAGAACAACTGCGCCAGTACGCCCGCCAACTGGAAGCCCGTAACGAGGAACTGGACACCTTCGCCCACACCGTAGCCCACGACCTCAGAGGCCTGGTATCTCTCATTATCGGCTACGCGGAGATGCTGGAATGGAACCCCCAGGCTTTCTCTCCCGAAGCGCTGCGCGAACACCTGCAGAGCATCGCCCGCAGCGGGCACAAAATGGCAGATATTCTGGAGGCTCTCCTGCGCCTGGCCACAGTCCGTTATCAGGAGGTTGAAGTGGAACCCCTGGACATGGCGGGCATCGTGGCCGAGGCTCTCTCCCGCCTGCGCGACCTGATAGAGCAATCCAGGGCTGAGTTGATCCTTCCCGAGACCTGGCCCGAAGCCCTGGGCTACGCGCCCTGGGTGGAGGAGGTCTGGTTCAACTATATCGCCAATGCCATCAAATACGGCGGCCAGCCCCCACGCGTGGAACTGGGCGCCGACTTCCCGGCGGATTCCCCCGGCATGGTCCGCTTCTGGGTGCGGGATAACGGCCCCGGCCTTACGCCGGAAGAGCAGAGCCGCCTCTTTACTCCGTTCACCCGCCTTTCTCCTGCTGGGAGGGGGCATGGGCTGGGACTCTCCATCGTGAAACGCATCGTGAACAAATTGGGCGGGAAGGTGAGCGTAGAGAGCGAACCGGGCCGAGGAAGCCTGTTTGCGTTCACCCTGCCCGCCGCTGAGTGAGAGAGGAAAAAGTGCTTGTGTGAGCCACGAAGCGCAGCGGAGTGGCGTTTACGACGCCCCACCTTCCTGCATCCTTCCTGAGGAGCACGCAATGACCCTGAAAGGCAAAGACATCCTAGACGGCGCTCAGTTCACCCGAGAGGAACTGGAACGGATCATGGAGATCGCCGATGAATTTCGGGCCCGCCTCCAGCGGACCCCCTCCCTGGACCTCCTGAACGGCTATGTCCTGGCGACGCTCTTCTTTGAGCCCAGCACCCGCACCCGTCTCTCCTTTGAGACGGCAATGCATCGGCTGGGTGGGCGGGTCGTGGGCTTCTCCTCCGCTGAATCCACCTCCGTAGCCAAGGGGGAGACGCTGGCGGATACGGTCCGAACGGTGGACCAGTACGCCGACGTCATCGTCATCCGCCACCCCCAGATCGGTTCGGCGAAAGTAGCGGCGGAGGCCGCCGAGCACCCCGTCATCAACGGCGGCGACGGCGCCGGCCAGCACCCCACCCAGGCGCTGCTGGACCTCTACACCATCCGCTGCGAGCGGGGCCGGGTGGATGGCCTGACCATCGCCCTCTGCGGCGACCTGAAGTTCGGCCGCACCGTCCACTCCGGGGTCTGGGTCTACCGCCACTACGATTGCCGCCTCATCCTGGTCAGCCCGGAACCGCTGCGGATGCCCGCCGACATCGTCGCCGACCTGCGGGCCCAAGGGATGCAAATAGAAGAGACGACGGACCTGGAGGCCGCGCTGGCCAGGGCCGATGTTCTCTATATGACTCGCATCCAGAAAGAACGCTTCGCCGACCCTGCCGAGTACGAGCGGCTCAGGGGGAGTTACGTCCTCACCCGGGAGATGATCGCGCGGATCAACCCCAACGTGACGGTAATGCATCCTCTCCCCCGGGTGGACGAAATCGCGCCGGATGTGGACACGCTTCCCAACGCCGCCTACTTCCGCCAGGCCCGCAACGGGGTCTACGTCCGCATGGCCCTGCTGGCGCTGGTGTTGGGACGGATCGGGGAAGGGGTGTGGATATAGAACTCAGGAGCAGACCGCACGGCTTTCAGAGGGAAAGAGACCGTCCTCTTCCGTCCAGGCTCCGTAGAGAGCATCCAGTGCCTCCACGAGACGGCGCTCTAGAGTCTTCCCTTCCGCCGGACAACTCTCGGCTTTGGGACGGATCAGGATGATCTCCTCCGGTTTCATTCCCGGTTCCAGAAGGAGGAGACGGATGATCACCAGATCGCCGCCTTCGTAGACTTTCTCAATCACCGTCATCGGCCACCTATAGTTTGTTCCAACGCGAGTGCCCATCGCGCGGGGCGCATTCCTGCGGGTCAGAAATGGCGGCTGTGGCGCAAGAGGATTTTTGCGTTATGTGCGGAGTATAGCACATTCTGGCCCCCTACCGTAAGATTCTGATGGGATGGGAGTAGCGAACATGAGAGAATTCCATACCGTTGGCAAAATCACCCCCCGGAAAGACGCCATCGCCCGGGTCACCGGGCGGGAAATCTATTCGGTGGACATCACACTTCCCCGTATGCTCTACGGGCGCATCGTTGCCAGCCCCTACGCCCATGCCCACATCCGGAGCATAGATACCCGCGAGGCCGAGACGATGGGCGCTGTCGTCATCACCTGGGACGATGTGCCTCACGTCCGCTTCAACCAGCGCATTGTGACGGTCCCCGCCGTCCTCCACCGGGATACCACCGTCCTGGCCGACAAGGTCCGCCGCCTCTGGGAGCCCGTCGCCGCTGTCGCCGCCGAGACGGAAGCCCTGGCAGAGAAGGCCGCGCGCGCCGTCAAAGTGGAGTATGAGCCCCTCCCCGTCCTCACGGACCCCGTAGAGGCCATGCAACCCGGCGCCGTCCCCATCCACGAGACCGTCCTCTGGGGCGATAAGGAAATCCGCATTGAGAACAACATCGCCTGCATGCGCCAGATTGAAGAAGGAAACGTGGAGCGAGCCTTTGCCGAAGCGGACGTCATTGTAGAGGGAACCTTCCGTACTCACAAAATCTACCATATGCAGCTGGAACCCAAGACCGCTGTCTGTCGCCCGGAGCCGGACGGCGGCCTGACCGTCTGGGCCACCACCCAGTCCATCCACAACGTCCGCATCCTGCTGGGCCAGATTTTTGGCATCCCCTTAAGCAAAATCAACGTCATCCGCATCCCCGTTGGCGGGACCTTCGGCTCCAGCATCCAGATGAACACCCCCATCCCCATCTGCGCGGCGCTGGCCCTCAAAGCCGGCCGTCCTGTGAAACTGAGCCTGACCCGGGAGGAGGACTTCTACGAGCACGTGGACTACCCCGTGGAGGTTCGCCTGCGGATCGCTGCGCGGGCCGACGGAACGCTCCTGGGGGCCGATATGGAACTGGTCACCGACATCGGTGCCCGCAATATCCAGCCCTACTCCTTCCTGGGCGTCTGCGTCGGCTGGCTGGTCTCCCTCTACCGATTCCCCAACGTCCGCTATAAGGGCATCGCCGTCTACACCAACAAGACCCCGTCCTGCGCCAAGCGGGGTTTCGGCAACCCGCAAATCACCTTCGCGGTGGAGTCGCTGATGGACGAACTGGCCGGGCGGCTGGGCATGGACCCGGTGGAACTGCGGCAGAAGAACTACGTCGGGTTGGGCGACACTTTCTGGGGACAGGGGCCGCTGGTCCGCTCTGTCGTCCAGAGCGATGGGGTGCCGGAACTGCTGGAGGAGGGGAAGCGGCTCATCGGCTGGGACCGCCGTCAGCCGCCCGAGGCGAAGACGGGCCGCTACCGCCGGGGGATCGGCATGGCGCGGGGGTTCCACACCTCCAGCGCCGGCGCTCCTCAGCCGGGCGACGTCATTGACTACTCCGGCGCGATGGTTAAGGTCAACCAGGACGGGTCGGTGGACGTCATTACAGCGGTTATGGATCACGGCGGGGGGACGCTGGAGGCCATCGCCAAACTGGTGGCGGAGGTGCTCTGCGTCCCGCTGGAGAAGGTCAACATCGCCGCCGCCGGGACGACGACGACGGTCTACGATGTGGTTACCCACGCCACGCGCGGGGTCTACGCGGGCGGCGGCGCGGCGGTCCGGGCCGCCCAGAAAGTCCGCCAGGAACTGATAGAGACCGCCGCGCGCTACCTGAATGTGATGCCCGACGCGCTGACCTTGAGGCTGGATGAATCCCTGGGCCAGGGCGTGGTCTACGCCCCGTCCATCCCGGAGCGGCGAATGACGGTTGCCGAAATCGCCACCCGCTGCTGGACGGAGAGTTGGAAAACCATCGCGGCGGTGGAGAGTTACCGGCCCACCAGTTGCCCGCCGGCCTACATGACCGCCTTTGCGGAGGTGGAAGTGGATACCTGGACCGGCATCGTCCGGACGGTGCGGGCCGTCCTGGGCAGTGACTGCGGAACGGTGATCAACCCTGACCTGGCGGCGGGGCAGTTGGAAGGCGGACTGCACATCGGTGCAGGGTTCGCGCTATACGAGGAGAATCAGTGGGACCGGGAGGGCCGGGCGCTTTCCCGGGGCTATATGGTGGACGCCAAAATCCCCGGCGTCTCCGAGAGTCCGATGGTGGAGAATCTCATCACCCACTTCGCCCACACCTACGAGCCGACGGGCCCGCTGGGGGCCAAGGGCATCGGCGAGGCGGCGTCCAACCCTATCGCGGCGGCCTACGCCAACGCCATCTACAATGCCATCGGTGTCCGGTTCAACGAGTTGCCGATAACGCCGGAGAAGGTGCTGGAAGCGCTGAAACACGTGGCGCAGGATTGATCTTGCGCTACAGGGAGGTGCCATGCCCATCACGAATACCCACATTCTGGTCCACGAATTTGATTATCTGGAACCGACGTCGGTAGAGGAAGCCATCGGTCTGCTGGCCCGGTACGGCCCGGAAGCGCGGGTACTGGCAGGGGGGACAGACCTCATCGTCCAGATGAAAATGGAGCGGCTGGCCCCCCGCTACCTGGTCTCCATCGGCCACATCCCTGGCCTGGACGGAATCTCGGTCCAGGATGGCCACACCCGCATCGGCGCGCGGACGTCTATCCGAACCCTGCGGAATGACCCCTGGATTCGGGCCCATTACCCGGTCCTGGCGGAGGCATGTGCGTCTTTCAGCACAACCCAGGTCCAGGTTATGGGCACCCTCGGCGGCAACCTGGGCAACGCGTCCCCCGCGTCCGATACAGCGCCCGCCCTCATCGTCTGCGGCGCGGAGGCCATCATTCAGGGCCCAAAGGGGACGCGCCGCGTGCCGGTGGAGGAGTTCTTCGTCGGGCCGGGCCGGTCGCTCCTGGAGCCGGGGGAATTGCTGGTGGGGGTGGAGTTGCCGACCCCGCGAGCCGAAACCGGCGGTGCGTTTCTGAAAGTGGGCCGCGTCGCCGCAGATCTGGCGAAAGTCAACGCGGCCGTCATCCTGGTCCGGGAGGGGGACCGCATCGCCGATGCGCGGCTGGCCCTGGGGGCTGTAGCGCCGACGCCGCTGCGGGCCCGCAAGGCGGAGGCGGTTCTGGTCGGCCGGCGGTTCAGCGAGGAAGTGGTCGCCGAGGCCGCACAAATCGCCTCGGAGGAGGCCCGTCCCATAGACGACGTCCGCTCCACCGCCTGGTACCGGCGGGAACTGATCCGCGTGCTGGCCTACGACGGCCTCTATCGGGCCTGGGAGCGGGCGGGCCAGCCCTCGGGGCCACTCCCGGCGGCGCCCGTCGCTCCGTCTCCCGTCGTCGCCCCGCCCCGCCCGCTCCGCCACATCCGCGCCGACCAGGAGGCAGAGGTCCACCTGACCGTCAACGGTGAGCGGCGACGGGTCTGGGTAGCCCCCCACGAACTGCTCCTCAACGTCCTGCGGGAGAAACTCCACCTGACCGGCACCAAGTACGGCTGCGGCATCGGCGAGTGCAGCGCCTGCGCCGTTCACGTGGACGGCCGCCTCACTCTCTCCTGCCTGGTCCTGGCGGTGGCCGTGGACGGGAGCGAAATTTTAACGGTGGAAGGTCTGGCGGGTCGGGATGGGAAACTCCATCCTCTGCAGGAGTCCTTCATCCGACATGCGGCCTTTCAGTGTGGCTACTGCACCCCCGGCATGCTGATGACGGCCAAGAGCCTGCTGGAAGAGGTCTCCCACCCCACCGAAGAGGATGTACGGGATTACTTGAAGGGCAATCTCTGCCGCTGCACAGGCTATGCGGCCATTGTACGGGCGGTCATGGGATGTGCGGAGCAAAATTGATTTTGGTTATAAGAATCTCTCCGAGTTTTCGTGAAGGAGGCCCATGATGTTGCCTGAGTTTGAACTTCTGATGCCCCGGACGCTTCCGGAAGCGCTGGAGATGCTGGCCCAGCGAGCACCGGATGGGATGCCCATCGCCGGAGGGACCAACGTCATTCCAGACCTGCGGGGCGGTCGCTACCGGCCCGCGTGTCTGGTCAGCGTCGCCTCTCTGCCGGAGTTGCGCGGCGTCCATCGGGAGAACGGCTTCCTGGTCATCGGTGGCGGCGTGACGATCGCTGAGGTCCTGGAGGACCCGCTGATCGCGCAGTTCGCCCCGGTGCTCCAGGAAGCCGCGAAGGTGCTGGCCAGCCCTCTGGTTCGCAACCGGGCCACCGTTGCCGGGAACCTGGCCAACGCGTCCCCTGCGGCCGATATGGCCCCGCCGCTTCTGGTGCTGGACGCGGAGGTAGAACTGGCCAGCCAGGAAGGAACCCGCCGGGTCCCGCTGAAGGACTTCTTCGTGCATGTACGACAGACCATCCGCCAACCCCACGAACTGATCACCGCTATCCGCGTCCCCCTGCCTCCGGAGGGCTCCCATGCCCACTTCTTCAAGGTCGCCCTGCGCAAGGCGGACGCCATCGCCGTTGTCAACGGCGCGGTGCGGGTGGACCGGGAGTATGGAGGAGGGGGTAGGGAGTATGGGGTAGGGAGTAGGGAGTATGGAGTAGGGGGTAGGGAGTATGGAGGAGGGGGTAATGAGGGTCGCTGTCGGGCAGCGCGGATCGCTCTGGGCGCGGTCGCCCCGACGCCGATTCGGGCCTACGAGGCGGAGCGCGCGCTGGAGGGCCAGCCCCTCACGCCGGAGGTTATCGCCGAGGCCGCGCGCCGGGCCGCAGAAGCCACCCGCACCATTGACGACATCCGGGGCTCCGCCGCCTACCGGCGGGTGGTGACAGAGGTGATGGTGCGGAGGGCGTTGGAGGGGATTAGGGAGTAGGGAGTAGGGAGTATGGGGAGGATTGATAGTTTCCAGCAGTTGGATGCGTGGCAGGAGGCGCATCGGCTTGTCCTTATGGTGTACCGCGCCACGGAGCGTTTTCCAGGTCATGAGCGCTTCGGGTTGGTCGCGCAGATGCGCCGGGCCGCTGTATCTGTTCCTGCCAACATCGCCGAGGGATTCAAACGGCGCGGCATTCGGGATAAGATGCACTTTTATAACATCGCTGAGGGCTCCCTGGAGGAACTGAAGTACTACTGCATCCTCTCCGAAGACCTGGGCTATATTCCGTCCAAAACGGAACTGCTGGCCCAGACGGAAACGGTCGGGAAGATTCTCAGCGGCCTAATCGCCAGTACCGAACGCCGCCGCCCCAATCCCTAATCCCTACTCCATAATCCAAGGAGGAACTATGGAGACCAAACTCATCACTCTGAACATCAACGGTCGGACCCATCAGGTCGCGCTGAAACCCAATGTCACGCTGCTGCGCGCCCTGCGGGACCTGGGCTACACGGACGTCAAAAACGGATGCGAGAAGGGCGACTGTGGCGCCTGCGCTGTCCTGCTGAACGGCCGGGCCGTCAACAGTTGCCTGGTGCTGGCCTGGCAGGCGGACGGCGCCGAGATCATCACCGCTGCCGGATTGGGCACCATAGGCCGTCCCCACCCCATCCAGGAAGCCCTGGCAGATAGCGGCGGCATCCAGTGCGGCTTCTGCATTCCTGGTATCGTCATTGCGGTCAAAGCACTGCTGGACCGAAACCCCCATCCCGCCGAGGAGGAGATTCGGGAGGCCATCTCCGGCAATCTGTGCCGCTGTACCGGCTACGGATTGATTGTGGAGGGAATCAAGGGAATCACCGAATCAGCAGGATCAAAAGAATCGGCGAATCTCTGATTCTCCTGAAGGAGCCCCATTAATGCCTTTCGTCAACCTTTCTGATTCGCCATTTCAAGGAGGAAGTATGACTCCCTTCAAAATTATCGGTCGTCCCGTCCGCCGATTTGACGCCCTGAGCAAGGCCGTCGGTGCAACCATCTTCGCCGACGACTTCAAGATGCCGGGAATGCTGCACGGCAAAGTCCTGCGCAGTCCCTACCCCTCGGCCCGCATCGTGCGCATAGACCCCCGCCGGGCCCGCGCCCTCCCCGGCGTCGTCTGCGTCCTCACCGCCGCCGACATCGGCTACGCCAAGATGGTCGCCGACATCCCCGGACAGACCGGCCAGCGGGAGCGGCCCCGCTCCGAGACCCCGGTCCTGGCCTGGGACCGGGTCCGCTACAAGGGCGAGGCGGTGGCCCTGGTCGCGGCAGAGACGGAGGAGACGGCCGAAAAGGCCCTGGAACTGATTGAGGTGGAGTATGAACCCCTGCCCGGTGTCTTTGACCCGCTGGAAGCGATGAAACCGGGCGCGCCCGTCGTCTTTGAACCGGATAACATCGTCGCCCGATGGCGTATCTGCAAAGGGGATATAGAGGCCGGTCTCGCCGCCGCCGACCGCATCATAGAGAACACCTACCGGGTCCCCTTCGTGGAGCATGCCTATATAGAGCCTGAGTCCGGCGTCGCCTGGGTGGACGAGCGGGGTGTCATCAACATCCGTGTCTCCACCCAGGTTATGGAGCACTTCCGGACCGTCGCCCGGACCATCGGCGTGCCCCAGAACCGGGTGCGCATCCAGGGGGCCTTCATCGGCGGCGGCTTCGGCGGCAAGGAGGACATCATCGTGGAGGTCTTCCTGGCCCTCCTGGCAATGCACACGCGCCGCCCTGTCCGCCTGGTCTACACCCGCGAAGAGTCCATCCTGGCCCACTCCAAGCGCCACCCGTACATAATGCGCTACCGGACCGGCGTCAAGTTGAACGGGCGCATCACCGCGCTCCAGGCGGAACTGATCGCCGATTCGGGCGCATATCCATATCTGAGTCCCTACGTCTCCCTCTACTCCACCGTTATGGCGTCGGGCCCGTACCGGATAGACAACGTCTGGGTAGATGCCGTCGCGGTGGCGACAAACAACCCCTTCACCAGCGCCTTCCGGGGGTTCGGCGGCCCCCAGTCATGCTTTGCCTACGAGCGGCAAATGGATGAGATCGCCCGCGCGCTGGGAATGGACCCACTGGAAGTGCGGCGGGTCAATTATTTGCGGACGGGCGACACCACAGCCACCGGGCAGGTCATCCGGAGCGCGGTCCTGCTGGAGGAGTCGGCGCGGCAGGCACTGGAGGCGCTGGGCGAACGGACGCCGGATCGGGGACCCATCAAGGTTGGACGTGGGTTCGCCTCGTACTTCCAGAGTTATGGCCGCCTGATGTGGCTCCACGATACCTCGCAGGCATGGGTGGGCCTGGAACTGGACGGGACAGTCGTCATTCGCTGCGGCGCGCCCGATCCCGGCGGCGGGCAACTCTCCAGCCTCTGCCAGATCGCCAGCGAAGTCCTGGGCGTGCCGATGGAGAACATCGTCGCCTACACCCCCGACACGGCGCTGACCCCCCTGGCAGGCACCACCACCGCTACCCGCCAACTCTACATGTCTGGCAACGCCGTCCTGCAGGCTGCCACAGCCATCCGCAAGACACTCCTGGACCGGGCATCCAAATACTTTGAAGAGGACCCGGAAGACCTGGACCTGGCGGACGGACGGGTCTTCGTCAAACGGGACCCGGACCGCTCCATGCCGCTGGCGGACCTGGCCCGTATCTGCGCAGCGGAGGGGTTGCCGCTGGCCCACCTGGCCCTCTTCAAGGCCCCCTTCCGGGACCCCATAGACCCGGAGACCGGCCAGGGCGACGTCTTTCCGGATTTCACCTTTGGGACCTTCGCGGTGGAAGTAGCGGTGGATACAGAGACGGGGCAGGTGGAAGTCCTCAAGAGCGTAGCCTGCCACGATGTGGGACGGGCCATTAACCCCGCCGCCGTCATCGGACAGATTCAGGGGGGAAGCCACCAGGGGTTAGGATATGCTCTGATGGAGAACCTGGTCGTGGAGAACGGGGAGATCCGAACTCCCTCCCTCTCGGAGTACCTGATCCCGACAGCGGTGGACTACCCGACGACCCAGGTCATTCTGCTGGAATCGGGGACGGGGATGGGACCGTTCGGGGCCAAGGGCATCGGCGAACCGGCGCTCACACCGGTCGCACCGGCGGTAGCGAACGCGGTGACCGATGCTATCGGAGTCCCCATCAACGAACTTCCGATCACGCCGGAGCGGGTGCTGAGAGCGCTGGGGAAATTGTAAGGGACCGTCTGAAAATCTGCTCGTAATAAGGCACGAAGCACAGCGCAGAGCCGTTCTGACCGGAATTCACATCTTCCGCCAATTTTCAGAGCCTTTAGAGTCCTGGGTAAACGTGCCAGGCACTCCTGGAGATGCCGGGCACGTTTTGTTATGAGCCCGGAGCCCCCAGTGCCCTCAGCGTCCCCACTGCCTGCACATCCACCGGAACCCCGTCTATCTGCTGGGGGATGACATCCCCCGGATCCAGTTCATCCAGGGGCACCTTATGGGTCACCGAGACGACGAGGACCAGTTCGCCGGTATACTTTCCACCCCGCTGGCGGAGACCGATGCCGACCCCAACGACGTTCGCTTTGCGCATCAACTCCGCCTCATGCGCCGCCTTGACCGTCCGAATGCGATCCATCTCATCCATTTTCCCCCTGTTCCGCATGAGGCTTTCTCCTCCCGCATCCCCCGACTTCATCTCCTCCAGCCAACGCTCTAATCCGGTCCGAATCTGAGGCAACAACCGTTCCCTCTCTCGCTCCGATGGCGGGAAAAGTTGTAGCAGTTCCTCCGCCACAACCGTCAGGTCGGGGGACTTGCCCCTGAAGAGGGCGGCCTGCAGTCGCTGATGGGCATATCGGAGATAGTTGGTCAACGGCCGGACGATTTCGGGTCCGCCCACCGGCCCCCGGCCGGGCACCACGATTCGGGCTGGCGGAGTCCCCTCTTCCAGGCGGGTCAACACTTCCAGCCATCGGGTCGGGGAAGGCGACTCGGAAAGAGACGGAGGGCCATGAAGGGCCCCGTCGCCGGTAAAAAGCACCGCCCGCTGAGGCAACCAGACCCATACGCTGCCCGCCGAGGGGCCCGGGATCGATTCCACGCTGACCGATACCTCATCCTCCAGCGTCACCCGACCATCCACGACGACTTCCGGGAGCGGGATGCGTTCCAGGTCGGGAAGGGGGATCGGTTTCCCCTGAGAAGCGTGGCAGCGATTCCATTCTTCCACTAATGCCTGCACCCCAAATTCTCCCCGTTCCCGGATCCTCTGCCAGGTCCCGCGCCCGGCAATGATGGGCACCCCCACCCAGAGCGCTCCCAGCAACCGGTCTGGGTGGTCGTCGGTCAAGATGAGGTAGCGGATGGGGCGCCCGATGGCGCGCGCCGCTTTTCGCCAGGCCTGATGGTCGGAGGAGAACGGTGGCGCGTCCACCGCCACCACCCACCGCCCGGTCACTACCAGGCCCACATTGATGCCGGGATAGACGGAAGAGACATAGACGCCAGGAGCAATCTCGTCCATAACTCCGGGCTCACCGTTCCTTAATTTCATCGCCCTCGCTCTATCTCCTCAAGCCCGCTCAATACAAATCCCCATTTCATCCGTCACGTATCGTACGCCATAATGCTCCTGAATGAGGGTCGTCATTGTACCCCCTCCTTAAAGTCATCCCTGGCCGATTACTCGTTGAATCCCCGCCTCCAATGCCTCCTCCACCCGCTGGCGCGGGACAGCGGGGGCACTTCCCTGGGCAAAGCGGGGCTGTCCGCCGCCCCGGCCCCCCAGCGGTTCGGCGACCGCCCGCAGGAGGGCCGCCGCGTCCACCGGAGCCTCTTCCGCGCAGGCCACACAGAGGTGAACCCGCTCCCCGCCGATAGAGGCCACCAGCGCGATGGTGCCCGCACGGGATGCGACCTTCTGGGCCAGCGCCCGCAGGTCTGCCGGTTCCCAGTTTTCCTCTACCGCCCGGGCCACCCGCAGCGGGCCGACGACCACGGCCGTCCCCGCCAGCCGTGCCGCCTCCACCTCCACCAGCCGCTCCCGGAGCGAGCGCGCTTCCCGCCGGGCTTCCTTCACCTCCTCCTGCAGACGGCCCACCGCATCCGGCAACTCCCGGTACCCCACCGTCAGCATCGCGGCCAGATTCTGCAGCACGCCGTTCTTCAGCCGATAATCCCGCAGCGCACGCCCGCCGCAGACAAACTCCACGCGCGTCTCCTGCCCCCGATAGTCCAGACGCAGAACCTTCAGCAGCCCGATTTCACCGGTCCGGGCGACGTGCGTCCCCCCGCACGGGGTCATGTCAAAGGGACGGCCCCCATCGTCCCCCGCCACTTCCACCAGGCGGACCGGCCCTTCTACCTGGGGAGGGCGGCGCAGCGGGAGGGCTGCCACCTCCTCCGGACGTACAAAATAAGCCTGTACAGGCCGATCCTCCCAGATGATCCGATTGACCTTTTCCTCCACTTCCTCCATCGCCTCGCGCGAAAGGCGCGGGACATTCAAGTCTATCGTGCTGACCTCCGCGCCCAGGTGAAAAGAGAGGGTATCGGCGTCCAGCAACTGCTCGCAGGCGGCAGAGAGCAGATGCTGACCGGTGTGCTGTTGCATGTGGTCAAAACGACGGGGCCAGTCTATCTCCCCAGCGATCTCATCGGCTGTGAGGTCCGCTTCCAGAATGTGCACGATGCTCCCCTCCGGCTCCCGAACTTCCACACCGATGACGGGGACGCTATCCAGTCGCCCCCGATCAGAGGGCTGTCCGCCGGAGGTCGGATAGAAGGCAGTTCGGTCCAGAATCACCGCCGGATGGCTGTTCCAGGTCAACCGCTCCAGCACCCGGGCGGTGAAACGCGTGAGATAGGAATCTGCGTAGTAGAGACGGTCGGTCATTGGCTTCCGCTTCCTGATTGGCCCCAGACCGAATTTAGCGGGGCGGGATGTAACGGGATCGTGAACTTGAATGTGGCCCCCTTACCGGGCTGGCTTTCCACCCAGATACGGCCTCCATGAGCCTCTACAGCCAGTTTGCAGAAGGCGAGGCCAATCCCGATGCCTCTCATTTTCGCGCCGGGAAGGCGGGCAAACCGGTCAAAAATCCGCTCCTGATACTCCGGAGGGATGCCCGGGCCTGTATCCGAAACAGCGAACTGAAGAGAATCTGCCGATGGACGACCTACCGTTACCTGCACCTCTCCGCCGGGAAGAGTAAATTTGAGCGCATTATCCAGCAGATTCATCAGAGTGCGTAGGAGGAGATCCCGGTCTCCATGCATCAATGGAAGGTCTGGAGGAACGGAGAAACTCAAGTGAATATCTCGTCCTATCGCTACTGGCCTTACCTGCTCCACGGCCTCTCTGACCATGTCCTCTACGCCTATCACCTGATAATTCAATTCCGCTTTCCCGGATTCCAGGCGGGCGACATCCAGGATAGAATCAATCAGGCCGAACAAGCGTTCACCACTCCGCTGCGCGACAGCAAATAACTGGTCCAAAGGAATATCTATAGTTGGGTCCTGAAGGCGGGCCCGGATCAGTTCCAGACTGCTCATGATTGAGGAAAGCGGATTGCGGAGGTCGTGGACGATCATATGGGTCAGGTCTTCCCGCACTCGCTCCAGTTGAAGCCGCTCTGTGATGTCATGAAAGACCCACTGGACATAGGGCCTGGAACTGTAAAAGACCTGAGTGGCCCGGACCTCAAAGGGAAGAATTCGCCCCCCACGACTGATTAACTCCAGGTTGCCCAGGATGTCCTGCCCTTGGAGGACCTGATCCAGCCACTCCTGCAGTCTCTGGGGGTAGTTGGTCAGCGCAATCGCCTCTTGCTGGAGAAGTTCCGCCCGATCGTACCCCAACATCTGGCAGAACTTTCGGTTGACCTCGGTAATCCGGCCATGGGCGTCGGTGATCAGAATCGGGTCGGCGCTGTTTTCAAAGAGGCTGGAGTAGCGTTCTTCGGCATCGCGGGCGCGCTGAAAATGCCGGGCATTCTGGATCGCACTGGCAGCCAGCGCGGCGACATCCATAAGAAGTTTCATGCCCTCCTCATCCGGAGTTCCCTCCGGCGGGTTAATGGCTTCCACAACCCCCAGAACCTCCCCGCCCACCCGGATGGGCACAGCGATGATGGTCCGGGTGCGGAAACCCGTTACCTGATCAACACCGGAATACCACCGGGGATCCCGGTCCACCGAGGGAACCACAAGGGGAAGGCCCGATTGAGCCACCCATCCTGCAATGCCCTGGCCGGGTTTCAAGCGAGTGCCGATGACCCGATCAGCGGCGCCACCGGTAGCCACCAGAAAGAGCAACTCGCGAGTTTGCTCATCCACCAGGGCCACAGAAGCCGCTTCCAGTCTGAAGTAGTCCCGCAGGCTCTCCAACAGCGATTGCAGGACATCCTTCATTTCCAGGGAGGCGGCCAGTGCTTGACCGGTGCGATGGAGAAATGCCACTTCCTCCAGTTGCCGCCGGGTTTGCCGCAATAATTGGGCATTGGCGATAGCAATAGCAGCATGGTCAGCAAAGGCAGCAATGGTGCGAGCATCTTCATCGTTATAGACGTTGGGCTGCAGGCTATCCACTGTGAGCGCGCCCACCACCTTCCCCCGGGCCACCAGTGGGGCGCCGATCCAGCCCCGGATGGTGTGCACACCGGGGATGTTCTGCCACCCTTCCTCCCGCTGGACATCTGCGCAGACCATAGGCTCCCGGCGGGCCACCACCCGGCACATAATGTGGTTTCCTTCCAGAGGAAAGGACACGTTCTGCACCATCTCCGGCTGCTTAAAACCGCGCCAGGCCCGGATGGTTAACCGCTGACCCTCCAGCAGAAAAATGGACGCACTATCGTGGGGAACGACCCGGCTCAGGGAATCCAGAATCAGCGCCAGCACCTCATCCAGGTCCAGTGTGGCCGTCAGGGCCCGGGCAATATCCCGCAGAGTATCGGCCAGATGGCGCCGGTGTTCCTCGACGGCAAACATCCATGCATTTTCCAGCGCCACCGTCGCCTGATCGGCGATAAACTGAAGGGCCTGGAGGTCTGCCGCGTTAAAATAACCGGGTTCCGAATGGGTACAGGTCAGAACCCCCATTGGCCGTCGGAGGGAGATCAGAGGCACACAGAGAACGGAGCGAGCCTGAGCGGTGAGATCGGGTTCCGGCAACGGGAGCCAGCGGGGGTCCTTCTCCGCATCATCCAGCCGGACCGCCTGATGATTCCGCAGGGCCCAGCCCCCCAAACCTTCCGCCAGCACCCGTTGCGCCAGAGCAGGACTGCTCCGATGGAATCGCCCCTCATGAAGCAAAAGGGTTATGAGGGGCCGCGCTTTCTCGTCCACTAGAATCAGACTGCCCAGGTCCGCCTCTACCGCCTGCAGGCTGAGCGCCAGCATCCGCCGCGCTACACCCTCCAAGTCCAACCCGGCCGCCAGTTCCCGGGCAACCCCCATCAGCCAGTCATATTCTTTTACTCGGTTCCGTCTGGGCCGTTTCATAAGAGCATAGGAGCAACCTGACGGTCTGTAGCGCAGGCTGTTAGCCTGTGCGCAGGCCGTTAGCCTGTGCGCAGCCTGCGCTACGCCTCTCCGGTCATTCGTCAAATTCCACCACTTCTCGCCCCTGCAGTTTCTCCAGCACCTTTTCCACAATCAAGTCCAGATGATGGGAATTACTCACGAAATCCAGCCGGTCCGAGGGGACAGTCAGGACCGGGCAGAGGTTGAATCGGCCGATCCACTCCTCATACAGTTCGTTCAACTGCTCCAGATATTCCGGCGTGATGCTCCGTTCAAAGGGACGTCCTCTCTGGGCGATGCGAGCCATCAGCGTTGGCACCGAAGCGCGCAAGTAAACCACCAGGTCAGGCGGCGGCAGCAGTGCGCTCAACACCTCGTACAACTCCCGATAACTGCGGTAATCTCGCTCACTCATCAGCCCCTGGCGATGCAGATTGCGGGCAAAAATCTCCGCGTCCTCGTAGACCGTCCGATCCTGCACCACAGAGTTCGGTCGTTGGAGCAACTGGTGATGGTGACGAAGCCGTCGGGAGAGGAAGAAGACCTGGGAATGGAAACTCCAGCGGGCCATGTCCTGATAAAAGTCGGCCAGATAAGGGTTGTCGGAGACGGCCTCAAAAAAGGGTTCCCAGCCCAGCCTTTCCCCCAGCATCCCGGTCAGGCTGGATTTGCCCACACCGATGTTCCCCGCGATGGCGATAAACCACTTTTTCATTCCGGCTCCCCGGGAATATGTGCCTGCACTGTTAGAAGTGTCTGGCACGGCTTATTCCTCACCCCCGACCCGAGGGAACGAGAGAATAAAGGTGCTCCCCTTCCCCACCTCGCTTTCTACCCTGACCAACCCACGATGGGCTTCCATGATCTCCCACACCAGCGCCAGACCAACCCCCATCCCCCCAAAGCGGCGAGTGGTAGAGCCATCCACCTGATAGAAGCGCTCAAAGACGTGCGGGAGGTGCTCCTGCGGAATCCCGATCCCCTCGTCCCGGATGGCCAGGTTGACCCATGCCTCTTCTGACCAAACCCGAAGGGACACGGTTCCCCCCTGGGGACTGAATTTTATCGCATTATCTACCAGTTGGGAAATCGCCAGAAGCAGGTATTCCTGGTCAGCCATAATGAGGGGTACGCTTTCGGGGACCTCAGCCACGAGGGCAATTCCAGCACCTTTGGCCCGATGGCGATAATGCTCCACCACCCGTTTCACCGCTTCCGGGAGGGAGACGGGAGCCATAACCAGGATCTCAGGCCGAATCGTCCGCAGGGCCATGAGGTTATTAATCATACGAGCCAGCATCTGAGTCCGCTCATGGATAATCTGGAGGGCAGAATGCTGCAATGGCTGGAGGGGCCCCAGTTCACCGTTCATCAGGAGTTCCGCATACCCCTGGATTAGCGCAAGGGGAGTCCGGAGTTCGTGGCCGACGTTCTGAATCATCTGATCCCGCAACCGGTCCAGATTCTGCAGCCGTTGTAGCGCCGCCGCCAGTTGGGCCGACCGCTCTTCCAGTTGCCCATACAGGCGCGCGTTTTCCATTGCGATGGCCGCCTGCCCGGCAAAAGCCAAAGCGACCCGGGCGTGCTCCCGATTGTAAAATCCCGGTTCTTTCTTATCCAAGGTCAATATCCCAATGACCCGATCCCCATGTAGAAGCGGAATCCCCATCCAGGCCCGAATGCCTGCCCGCACATGTGGCTCCCGTCGGAACTCGGAGTAAATGGCGGGAGCATCCTCCAGAATCATCGGTGCACGGGTCCGAACAACTTGAACGTTGGGGTTCCCCCCGGCCCTCAGGTCTATAGTCGTCCCCAGAACCTCCTCCGGGTTCGGGAAGCCTCGCTCGGCGATAATTTCCAGTTTCTCCTCCCGAAGCAACTGCACCGAAGCGCTATCGTAGGGAACCACATTCTGCAACTCGGTCAGAATCCGCTCCATGACCCCCTGCAGGTCCAGCGCGGTCATCATTGCCTGAGCCGCGCGGTAGAGGCTCTCCGCCTCCTCCCGTCGGCGCTGCTCCTGCCGATAGAGGCGAGCGTTCTCCAGCGCAATGGCCAGTTCTCCGGCGATAGCGGTGAAGAATGCCAGGTCTTCCTCTTGAAAGGCACCGACCCGTCGGCTCTCCACGTTGAGCACCCCGATGACTTCGTCACCTAACCGAAGCGGGATGCACAATTCCGAGCGGATATCCGGATGCCCCGGGTAGTAAAATGGGACCTCCCGCACATCCCGAATCAGCATCGCCTTTCCGGACCGAAAGACCACCCCACTGACACTCCCATCCAGGGGGAGACGAACTTCTTCCACCGGAAAATCGTAGCCAATCTGAGAGGGATGGACGCGCAGAAATTGGCCGGATTCGTCCGGCAGGATGACGGCGAGAGACTCCACCTTGAGAGCAGACTGTAAGGTCTGAATGGTCCGCTGCAATATCTGGTCAAAGTCCAGGGTGGATGCGGCCGCCAGCATCACCTCCCGCAGCACCCAGGCCTGGGCCTGACGGTGAAGGGTTTCCCGGTAGAGGTGAGCATTCTCTATGGCGGTCGCCAGTTGATCAGCAACAATCTGCAAAACGGTCACGTCCTCCGGGGTAAACGCGGCCGGGCGGTCGGACTGAACCGTCATTGCGCCGATGACCCGCTCCCGACTCAGAAGCGGCAGGGCCATCTCCGAGCGGGTTTGGGGTAGGAGGGGGTTTTCAAACCAAATCGCTTCCTGACCCACATCCAGCGCGATGCGGGATTTCCCATACGCCGTGCACCAGCCAATCATAGAGGGGCCGCCAACCTCCGACTTATGGCCCATCTCCAACATTTTTCGGCCCGCCTCGCCGGTGCCGGCCCGCAGGACCGCCCAGCGCCCGGTCTCATCCACCAGGAAGATGCCGACATAGTAGAGGTTAAACCGCTCCCGTACCAGTTCAGCGGTCTCAGAGAGCAGTCGCTGAACATCTAAGATGGACGCCGCTGCACGGGCGACCTCAGCAGCCGTTTCCAGTTGGGCCATTCGCTGTCGGCTTTCCTTCAACAGGCGAACATTCTCAATGGCAATGGCCGCCTGCGTCGCCATCTCTTCCAGCAACTGCCGGTCCTCCGCATCAAAAGCACGGGGAATGTAGGACTGGACAGAGAGAACACCAACCGTCTGCTCCCGCACCCGTAGAGGGAGGACAGCCAGGGAGCGGGTGGGGTCTCCGATCTGGATCGCCGGGACCGGCAGCGGCTCCTGCCAGGTGTCGTTGATCCAGAGAGGCTGACCGGTGCGGATGACCCAACTAGCCAATCCAGCCCCTTCGGAGAGTTTCCGGCGCAGCGGCGGCTGCCGCTCTCCCCGGTCTATCAGGATCGGAATGTTGACCTCGTCCAGCAGAGGGTCATAGAGGCCAATGTATAGCGTGGAGACGCCCAGGATGCGCTGCAACGCTCCGGCGATGGATGCGAGAACAGCCTCCAGGTCATGGGCGACGAGAATCTGGCGGTCCATCTCCTGGAACGCGGCCAGCATCTCTGGCCAGCGACGGGCCCGCCGGGAGAGCATCTCGTGAGCCACCGCGAGGGCCGCCCAATCGGCCAGGGACTGGCACCGCTGCACTTCTTCCGGAGTCCAGGACCGGGGCCGGTCCCAGTAGAAAACCATCGCGCCCAGGAGCCGCTGGAGATGGCGAATAGAGAAGACGATATAAGAGCGGAATCCCTCCCGCCGTGCCACCTCCCAGAGCGCCTGAGCCGCCGGGTCGTGCCAGGCATCCTCAATCATAATGGGGCCCCGCTCCTGCAGGAGCCGGGAGCCGGGGACCTGGCGGAAGATGTCGGTTAAGAACGAGAGGTACTCTTCGGAGAGTCCCCGGGCACATCCGACGGTCAGGCGGTCGCGCTCGCCGTTGTAGAGGTAGATGGCCCCCCGGTCGGCGCCAACATCCCGCAGCCCGTTATCCAGAACCAGGAGCAGCACGTCCTCCAACGGGGTACCCGCCAGGAGATACCGTACAATCTCCAGACCGAAGGAGGCAACATCCGCACCGGGGCTCTCTATAGCCAACTTACGCCTCCTCCGGCGCCGGCCTTGCAGCGCCAGATACCGATTCCATCTGTTCCAGATAGCGGCGGGAAAGGGCCAGCGCCCGCCGGAAATTCGGAGAAGCACCCGTCGGGTCCGCAGAGAGGGCCGCGCCCAAAGCCCCCACCGCTTCGGTGAAGGCCAGGAACTCCGCCACCAGGGGGCGCTGAGAAGGGGAGGGCGGTTCCCCAGGAAGACTCGTCGGCGCTTCCGCCAGGCGCGCCCGCACCTCCGCCGCGCTCAATGCGGCCCGAATCCGCCCTTCTATGGAGGCCAGGTCCTGGGGGTTGCGGACAAAGTCCAGGCCATCGGTATTGATGACCAGCAAGGGGGTCGCATCGTAGGTAGCGAAATGGCGCTCATACGCCTGACGCAAACTCTCAATATAAGCCGGGTCCATCCCCCGCTCATAGGGACGGTCCCGGGTGGCGATGCGCGCCATCAGGACATCCAGGCTGGCCTGGAGATAGACCACCAGGTCGGGAAGGGGCACCTTCTCCGCCAGCGCCTGGTGGAGCCGCTCGTAGGTCGCCAGTTCGTCCCCCTGCAGGTTCAGATGAGCGAAGAGGCGGTCTTTGGCAAAGGTGTAATCGGCAATGAGCGGACGGCCATTGCGCCGGATCTCCTGCTGCTGGCGGTACCGGCTGAGCAGAAAGAAAATCTGGGTCTGGAAAGCGTACCGCTGGCGGTCGGCGTAGAAGTCGGAGAGAAAGGGGTTCTCTTCAAAGACTTCCAGCAAGAGATCGGCCTGAAAGCGAGGCTGCAACAATCGCGCCAGGGCCGTCTTGCCGACACCGATCACCCCTTCAATGGCCAGATAGAAGGGACGGGACACCCGAATCCTCCGCAGCAAGTGGTTGTCGCTTATAGGATACTCCAGGAAAGGAGAAAAGTCAAGGCAGGTGACCATCACCTCCCAGAACAGAGAACCACTCTTGACGAAACGACCGGGTATGCTACAATCAATAATCAACGTGCCAGGCATTTCCAAAAGCGTCCCAATATGGAAAGCCAACGGAGATCTCCGGACTTACTGAGCCGCCTGGTCTTCGCCATAGACCGGTATATGCGGCGGCGGCTACGCATCTGGGAATTCAGCGACGACCCTGACTGCATCCTCCGGGTCGGGTTGACCCGCTCCCGCTGGGAGGTGACGCTGAACGATGGCACGGTTATCCGACGGGGAGAGACCATCGGGATGATCCACGCCTGGAACGAACGGGTACCCCCGATTCCCCCCACCGGAGCCGATATGGCCTGGGCCCGAGAATTGCGCCGACGGTTGATCCGATCCCTGCAGTTGCTGGCCCAGGCTACCCAGGAGGACCCTCGCCTCCAATCTATCCGGGGATTCGGCGGGGCCGGCGTGCTGCGCTTTTCCCCGGCCATCCTCCGCCTTCTGGAACGGCTGGGGCTGGAGATTTATGAACTTCCACCGCAGAGCCTGCGGGACCGGTTAGAGGAGCAAGGGAGCCGGGTATGGACCTGGCTGATGCGTCGGGCTTTCAATCCGGTCAGCGTGGAGGGTCGCGGGCTGGCGGTGCTGAGCCGCCGTTTTTACTGGCTCGGTCGGGAGAAACTGCTGCAGATGTATGGGGAAGGAGAAAGCCATGAGCGCTGAATCGCGACTTCCATCTCCCCGGCTGGACGGGGCGCGCTCGCTGGAAGCCGTTATCGCGGCCCGGCGGTCGGTGCGCGCGTTCACTTCTCAGGAATTGACCCTGGAGGAGATCGGCCAGTTGCTCTGGGCCGCGCAGGGCATTACCGGCCCCAAGGAGTATCTGCGGGCCGCGCCCTCTGCCGGTGGCTGCTGCCCCCTGGAGTTCTACGTCTGCTGGAAAGAGGGGGTCTGGCGGTATCAACCCCAGGGACATCGCCTGGTGCTACACCGCTCCGAGGATGTGCGAGCCCCACTGGCAGAGGCGGCCTGGAACCAGCGCTTTCTCGCCCAGGCGCCGGTGGTCTTCGCCATCAGCGCGGTCTTCTCCCGAACTACCCGCCGGTACGGAGAACGCGGGCGGTTTCGCTATGTCCCTATGGACGTCGGCCACGCCGCGCAGAACCTGCTGCTGCAGGCCGTTGCGCTGGGGCTGGCCAGCGTGCCCGTCGGTGCGTTTGACGACGCCGCCGTTGCCCGGGTGCTGGCCCTGCCTCCCGAGGAGGAGCCACTCTACCTGCTTCCGGTGGGACATCCGCGAAGAGGATAGCCATCAGTATGCTGGTCATCCCTCGCGTCCTCTGCTTCATCACTCACGGAGACGATGTGCTGCTCCTGCGCGGCGCGCCGGATAAGCGGCTCTGGGCCAACCGCTATAACGGCATCGGCGGACATCTGGAACCGGGAGAGGACATCTATTCCGCCGCGCGACGGGAAATTCAGGAGGAGGCTGGAGTTCCTGTCACGGGGTTGCGGCTACGTGGCGTCATCTCTGCGGCGCCGGAAGGGAATGATCCGGATGTCCTCATCTTCGTGTTCACCGCGCAGGCTCTTTCGCGGGACGTGCGGGCATCGGCAGAGGGACAACCGGTCTGGGCCCCGCGCGATCAAATCGGCGCCCTGGATGGAGTAGTAGAGGACGTGCCGGTGATCCTAGAATGGGTTTCGGAGATGCAGCCGGATGATCCGGTGTGGGCTGCCTGCTCTTTCCGCGATGAGAAAGGGGACCTTCATCTGATTCGCGGAGCATGAAACGAAGCGCAGCGAAGGGTCGTTCTGACGGGATAACCCCACAGGAGTGGTTCTGCTGTAACTATTCAGCACTGACGGAGAGTCAGCCCCCCCTGGGCCTGCGGCCTCTGGACGGCCTGCAGTGTCCTTTCCAGATGAACGATGGACGACAGACCACCGACCACCGTCGTCTGTGGTCTATGGTCTGTGGTCTGCGGGGGGAGGCCGATTTCCCATCAGCGCCAAGAGGGCGATCTCCATCCGGCTGAATAGTTACCTTCTGCTTAATGCTCTGGTCGCTTCCAGCGACAGGGTCCCCGATGGGCATAGTAGGGGAGAACCACATGGAACGTGCTCCCCGGGCAACGCTCCTCATCGTACCCTTCGCTCTCCACCCAGATGCATCCGCCGTGACCCTCAATCACCCCCCGGGCGATGGGTAACCCCAGTCCCGGCCCCCCACCCTTGAACTTGTACTCACCGGAGGAGTGGAGGTCTATACTCCCGACCCGGTAGAACTTTTCAAAGATCAACTCCTGGTCTACCTTACTGATGCCGATGCCCGTATCGGTGATGGTGACCTCAAAGTGCTCTTCGTCCAGTGGATGCGCCTCTATGGTGATCCGTCCCCCATCGGGAGTAAATTTGATGGCATTGGAGATCAGGTTGCTGAACGCCTGGGCAAGCCGGTCCATATCGGCGCGAATCGGGGCAATATTCTCCAGGCCCTGGATCGTCAGCGTCAACCGGCGCTCTCGGAGCACCTCCTGCCAGGGTTCTATCGCCATCCGCATTACCCCTGCCAGCGCCGTGGGCGCAAAGTGGAAACTCATCCCGGCCTCCAACTGGGAGGCGTCCAGCATGGCATTGATAATCCGCTCCAGGCGACGGACCGGACGGGAGATATTCTCAGCGATGCGGGCAATCTGATCCCGCGTGAGGGCATCGGATTGGACCAGTTCTTTCAGAATATCGGTATATCCCCAAATCTGGGTGAGGGGAGTCCGTAATTCGTGGGACGCGATGCTCAGGAAATCGCTCTTAGCCCGGTCCAACCGCTCCAGCCGCTCGTAGGCCGCGCGGAGACTCTCGTTGAGTTGCATAATTCGGGCATTCAATTCCTGCAGGCCGGCAAAAAGCCGCGCATTCTGCAAAGCCACCCCCGTCTGATGAGCCAGAGTGGATAGAAACTCCACAATACGAGGAGCGTAGGGCTCCCCGGTCCGCTGGGGACCCAGCGCCAGCAGCCCGGCCAATTCCCCTTCCACCCGAATGGGCAGATAAATCTCCATCTCCAGCGTCCGCAACCCTTCCCTCTCTTTCGGCAGCGCTTCTCTGAGAACAGGGTGGTGCTCCACTTCGTACTGGCAGAGAGGGGCATCCTGTTCCTTCAGGCGAACCAGGAGGGGGCTGATAGGCTCCAGTTCTATCGGCTCGGTGGAGACCTCCCCCAATCCAGGGACGGGACGCAACAGCAGGCCTCCCCGTTCCGTCTCGCTGGCAATCAGCAGGGCCCCCCGCTGGATGTCCAGAACCTGGGAGACGGCTTGAACAGCCGTCTGGGCCAGTCGCTCCAGGTCCAGCACCGTGCTGATGGTCTGGCTGTAATCCCGCAGAGTCTGGGCAGGGTCAAACTCTACCCCCACCAGCAGCCGGTCCACCAGCCGCACCAGGGCCCGGTAGAGAGGAAAATACACCAGGGCCATTCCCATCGCCAGGAGGATGGTCAGAGTAGTGGAAGGCATCAGGGAGATAGCCGTCAGGCGCTCTACCGCCAAAACCCCGCCCGTCAGCAAAATAGCGGTCGCGGTAAACAGGAACAGAAAACCGAAGATAGAACGGAGCACCGCCTTCACGCTGGGCAACCAGAAACTCAAGACGCCCCGCAGCAGAGCGATGGCTCCCAGGGTGTGGACCAGCGGCCCGGCCATCCGCAGCGGGCCCAGCGGGAAGAGCGTCAGGACCTGCCCCAGAGAGAGCGCGTTCGCGGTCAGTAGCCAGTAGAGCGCACGGTTCCGGTGAAAGGCCATCCGGCTGCGGAGGAGACCCGCTGTCAATACGATAACGGTCCCCAGGGTAAAGATAGCCCAACTGCCTATGCCCATCTGTTCCAGTGGGAGCAGAGGGGGCGGGACAACGAGGAAATAGACCGTTGTCGCCAACAGGATAGCCGTCCAGGTATAGCCAGCCGTAGCCACAATGGGCCAGAAAGGGTACTCCAGTGCCAGCGACACACTGACCAGGTACCCTACAGCCAGGAGCAGGGCCAGTACAGGGAGCAGCGCGTTCCCGCTCTCCGTGACCACCGGCAGGAAAATGGCCTCCAGATTGGCCAGGGTAACGGCCGTGATCCAGAGGAGGCCGAAGCCAATATAGGCCATCGCCAGTTTCTCGCCCGCTCCTTTCCCCCGGCGGAATAAGAGGATCAGGAACAGGATGAGATGGACCAGCCCGGTGGCAATACCGACTCCGGAGACGTAAGGCCAAAATTCCGTCATATGTGCGTTGCACGTTCCCTGGGCTACGAGTATGTGTAGAACCCGCGCCCGGTCTTGCGGCCCAGATGTCCGGCGGCGACCATGCGCCTCAGCAGCGGACAGGACCGGTACTTGTCGTCCCCCAGTTCCCGATGGAGGACCTCCATGATGTTGAGCACCACGTCCAGGCCGATAAGGTCGGCCAATTCCAGAGGCCCCATCGGGTGATTCATGCCCAGTTTCATCACCGTGTCTATCGCCTCCACCGTTCCTACGCCCTCCATCAGCGCGTAGATGGCCTCGTTGATCATCGGGCAGAGGATGCGGTTAGAGATGAAGCCAGGGTAGTCCTGCGCCTCTACCGGCACTTTGTCCAGCGCCTTCGCCAGCCCCACAACGGTTGCCGTCGTTTCGTCCGAAGTGGCCAGGCCCCGGATGACCTCCACCAGTTTCATCAGCGGGACCGGGTTCATGAAGTGCATGCCGATGACCTTATCCGGCCGACGGGTGGCCGCGCCCAGTCGGGTGATGGAGATGGAGGAAGTGTTGCTGGCCAGGATCGCCTCCGGGCGGGTCAGGCGGTCCAGTTGGGCAAAGACCTCCTGCTTGACCTCCAGCCGCTCCACCACCGCCTCCACAACCAGGTCGGCGTCAGCGGCGTCCTCCATCCGTAAGGAGGTACGGATGCCGCTCAGGGCAGCGTCCCGCTGGGCATCGGTGATCCGGCCTTTGGAATGGAGTTTCTCCACAGATTGGCGGATACCGGCCTGCGCTCGCTCCAACTGCTCCGGGATGATGTCTATCAGGGTGACGGTGTAGCCATAGGTCGCGCAGACCTGGGCAATGCCGCTGCCCATCGTGCCTGCGCCGATGACAGCGATGTGGCGGATGTCCATGCTTCCTCCCTTAACGATTAAACTTCATCGGAAATAGGACGCGGAGAAACGGGGATATTAAGGGCAAGATTGCTTCCCCGCTGCTATTCCCGATAAAGTTAAAACAGGCCCTGTCGGGCCTGCGCTACTATCCCAGCACGGCCTGCAGAGTTACCTCCCAGGGCTCCCCCGGCCCCAGGGCCAGGTCCCACCAGACCAGGGTGCAGGTGCCCTGGTAGACCCGCTCGTAGCCGGCCTCGGAGTTGGAGACCGCCTCCAGTGGGAAATGCCAGAGGACGGCAGGGGCGCTCAGGATGAGGGTGATCTCAGGGTCACGCCCCTCCGCTGCGCTGCGGGGCTCACTGCCAGCCAGGTAGGGAAGGTTGAACGTGAAGCCGGTAACATCCCGGATTTCGCCAGTGTCCGCAGGGCGGCGGACGACCTTCTCGCGGCCCCGCAGAATCCGCAGGGAGGCCCGCTCGCTTCCACCGCCCAGGATGCCCCAGTTGATCTCCACGCCGTAGCGCAAGGCGAATCTTGCGCTACTCGCCAGGCAGTAGTGGACGGTGAGAAGGTCGTTACCGGGGGTGACGACGACCCGCTTCTCCACTTGCACCGGGACAGGCTGGTCTCCAAGCCAGACGGTCCCCTCGCGTGTCAGAATCATGGTAAGGCCTGCAGGGTCCTCCTTCACCTGCGCCCGGTAGGGCTGGTTGACAAAATCTCCCTGTTCGCCGTACTGGGACCGATAAAAGGCATCCAGGGTCGTCTCCGGGTGCAGGAAATGGTCCAGGAACGCCGCCCGGCGATACCAGTCGCGGAACAGGCGAGTGTGGACACCCGGCTCCTTGACCCGGACACCATCAGAGCGATCAGGCTGGTCGGGAAGGACCAGGCGGCCCTCCTCCGCCGCCCGCAGCAGTTCCTCGTGATACCCCTCCTGGCGGCGGGTCATGGTGTTAATGAGGTTGTAGCCGCATGGGCGCCAGTCCCACTCTACCAGCGCACCGCCGTAAGAGGGCTTGAAGGTCAGCACCTGCCGGTCGGTGTTCAGAATGACTTCTTCATGCCCGTCGGCGTCCAAGTCGCCCTGCTCCACCCAGACCCAGGACATGCGCCCGGCGCGGGCCCGGTCGGCGATGGATTCGGCAGCGATCAGGTTAGCGTAGTTGGCGGCCCGGATGTGAAAAAGGTAGATGCCGCCGAAGAGGCCGTGCCAGTAGCCGCAGTTGCACTGGGCCGCCCAGAGATGGTCCAGGGCGCGGGCTTTCTCCTCCCCTTCCGGCAACGCGTGGACCTTGCGGCTGACCCAAAGGCCCTTTTTGTGCATCTGGTTGACCTCATCGTAGCGGGCGAGGAAGCCGCGCCAGAGGCCACCCTGGACGAAGCGGAGAATGTCGGTCCGGCCCGACTCCCGCAGTTCCCGCCGGACGCGCCGCATGGCGGCGAAATCGCGGGGCGGGAGGGCCCACTCCATCATCTCTTCATAGGACGCGCAAGGGAGGTAGACCCGCCCCAGTGGGGGGAATTCGGCGGCCACTTCTCCCAGCGGGCGGGTCTGAAGCCAATCCGCGCTGGCCTCCAGGGCGGCAAAGAAGCGGTCCATCCACGCCTCCGGTCCCCAGCAGAGGTCCCAGGTGCCGGGCCAGAGGCCGAATTTCTCCCCGTCATCCCCCATCACGGCGACGCCGCCGGGATGGGCCGACGCCTGGGCCCGCAGCCACTCCATCACCTCTCCCACCGGATGCCAGGGGATGGCATAGCGGAGGTACATCACGTTGCCGAAGACCGTCACCGCATGCCCCTGTTCCTCGGTGGCGTAGGGGCCGAAGAGGTCATCGTCCGTCAGGCCGGCCATCTTGAAGGGGGTGTCGTCCAGCAAGGTGTAGCGGACTCCCGCTTCGGCCAGGGGTTTGGGGAGATGGGGTTCCCAGACCCGCTCCGCCAGCCACATACCGGTGGGCTCCACGCCGAAGGTCCGGCGGAGGAAGTCCGTCATCCGGCGAATCTGCCCGACTTTGTCGGCGTCAGGGATGGAGGTCAGGATCGGCTCATAGTAGGCGCCGGTGAGGAGTTCCACCTGCCCGCGCGCTACCAGCGCGCGCAGCCGGTCCACGTGATCGGGCCGATGGACCAGGAGCCAGTCCCAGAGAGGGCCGCTGTAATGGAGGGAAAGGCGAACCGCCGAATGCCGCTCCAGGAGGCCCAGGATAGGGTCGTAGGCCCGCTCTGTCGCCGTGGCGAAGAGGAAGTCAAAATTCCCCACCGGCTGGTGGTTGTGGATGACCAGGGAAAGCGTCAGCATTGGGCAGGCCCTCCAATGCAGGTCAGGGTTACGGGGTGCTATGAACCTCCAGTGCCCGCTGGTAAACGTCCACGTATTTCTGCGCCGACCCCTTCCAGGAGAAATCGGCCTTCATCCCCCGGGTCTGGATGGTGGCCCAGGTCTCGCGGTCCCGATACACCCGGAGGGCGCGCTCCAGCGCCTCCGCGCAGGCCTCCGGTGCGTAGGCATCAAAGCCGAAGCCTGTGGCCCGGTCGGGATGCTCGTGGTAATCCAGGACGGTATCCGCCAGGCCCCCCGTCCGGTGGACGACGGGGACAGCGCCATAGTGCATGGCGATCATCTGGCCCAGGCCGCATGGCTCAAAGCGAGAGGGCATCAGGAAGAGATCACATCCGGCATAGATGCGGTGGGCCAGTGGTTCGTCAAAGCGCAGGAAGACCCGGACTTTGTCCGGGAAGCGGGCCTGGAGGGACTCCATCATCTGATGGTACTCCGGCTCTCCAGTGCCCAGGAGGACAAACTGTACGTCGCCCTGGAGGAGTCGCTCCAGGACCGGCCCCAGCAGGTCTATACCCTTGATGGCATCCAGACGGGTGACCATACCGATCAGCGGAGTCTCCGGGCGGACCGGCAGGCGGGCCTCCTGCTGGAGGGCCGCCTTGTTGACGGACCGCAGTCGCAGGCGGCTCAGGTCATACGATTGACGCAGGTGGGGGTCGCTGGCGGGGTTCCAGTAGTCGGTGTCAATACCGTTGAGGATGCCGAAGAGGCGGTCCTGCCGCCGTCGGAGGAGCGGCGAGAGGCCCGCCCCTGCCTCTGTCTCCAGAATGTCCCGCGCGTATTGCGGGCTGACGGTGGTGATGATGTCGGCGTTGGCGATGCCCTGGGCCATCCAGTTGACCTGTCCCGCCGGCTCCACGTCCAGATGCTTGACGTACTCCATCCGCGCGAAGGTCAGGATGAGCCGTCCGCAAGCTCCCTGGTAGGCGATATTGTGAATAGTGAAGACCGACGCGACGTGGCGGTACTCCCGCATATAGCGGCCCTCGTAGGCCAGCCAGGTGGGGACGGGCGCCGTATGCCAGTCGTTGGCATGGATGATGTCCGGAATCCAGCCCATCACCGGCAAGGAAGCGACGACGGCCCGGCTGAAAAACGTGAACCGCTGCGGGTCGTCGTCAAATCCGTAGATGCGATCGCGCGGGGAGAAGAATTTCTCGTCCCACAGCAAGTAGACAGGCAGGCCATCCACCGTGGCGGTGACCATGTGGACCATCTCCTCCCGGGGGCCGAGGGGCACGGGGAAGGGTTTGCCCACCCGTTCAAAGCGGAACTGGTCGGAGCGGATGGAGCCATAACGGGGGATCATCAGGCGGACATCGTGGCCCAGGGCCCGGAGCGCCCTGGGCAGCGCGCCCGCCACGTCGGCCAGGCCACCCACTTTGGCAAAGGGTACGGCCTCAGCGGCCAGGAAGAGGATTTTCAGCCCGGTGTCGCTCATGGTTCTCCACCGTCAGAAGGAGTTGGAGGTCACCCCACAATTGAGGTACCTCCAGAATCGCGGCAAATGCCTCCACCCACTGCCGGATGTATTCCCGGTCCAGGGTCGGGTAATTCTCCACGATCGCCCGGATGTCTGCCAGGTCTACCGGCCTGTGGGCGACGGCTTTCAGGATGATCAGGTCCTCCGGCCTCGGAACTGGAATGGTCAGGCCCGCCACATTCAGCAATACGCGGCGTTCTACCATCTCCACTTCAAAGGGCAGGATGCCCAGAGATATATCCACAGGGATGCCGCTTTCCGGATGCTGAAGTAAAAGGACCCGGTGTCGACGGGCAAACTCCACGGCATCCGGTATTCGGGGCATCAGCCCCTCTTCTGCTGCCACCTCTATCAAGCGGGGCAATCGGTCCAGAGATAACAGGATCACCGCATCTATATCTGCCGTCAGGCGGGGGCGCCCCAGGAGAGTGGCGGCGACGCCCCCGATGATAACGCCCTGATGGTCCATCCGCTGCAGCAGGCGAAGAACGGCCCGCAGAGCATCCAGCAGAGAAGGGGTGACCTGGGTGTCAGCGTTTTCCCTCAACGTGCTCCTTTATCTTCACCCACCGGCGCCGGATTTCTGCCAGTTCCATCTCGTCCCTTCGCCTCCACTCCAGGCCCAGTTCCTGAGCGAAGGCAATGAGGGCATTGAGTTGTTGCCAGCGGATGGCCACAGGGGTTCGGCGACGTTCCTCCGCCTCCCGTTCGGCGACGGCGCGCCAGCGGGTGCGAAGGTCGAAAGCAGATGAAGGCAGATGAATGTCCTCTTTCACCCCAGCGCTACCCACTCCACCACCGGAAATCCACATCCGGGAAGACTTTGTCCAGTTCCCAGAGTTCTTCGGCCAGCGCGCGGTCGGGGCGGCCCACCTCCACGCTGGAGGCCAACTTCTCAAACCGCTCCACGTGGGTGGTAAAGCGCTGGACGGCGTACTCGCGCGCCTGCCCGGTGGTGACCAAGAAGGGCCAGTCGGAGGCCTCCAGGAGCAGGAGTTCCCGCGCTGCCTGGTTGAGGACAAAGGCCTCATCCGTGGTGGCGTCCCTGGCCTTCTGGCGCGCGATCCGGCTCATCCGCGTCTCGCATTCGTGGATGGGCGCCCACATCCAGTGCGTCTCCGGATTGTCCCAGGTCCAGTGGCCGCCGCCCAGGCCCCAGGAACTCTCCGGAATCGCCAGTACCTCCTCCGGCGGGTGGGCTTCCAGGTACTGGCTCGCCGTCGTCAGCGCGACCCGGTCGGAGCGGGCCAGCCATCGCAGGACCTCCCGAATCCAGTCCACCCCCTCAAACCACCAGTGGCCGAAGAGTTCGGTGTCGTAGTTGGAGGCGATCAGGCCGAAGCCGCCGGTCTCAGCGTGGTACTGTTCCAGCAGGTCAGTCACCAGCCAGGCGAAGTGGCGGGCATGCTCCCCCACTTTGTGCCATGCCCAGTCGGGGTGGTACCAGTCCTTGAAGGCCAAATCCACCCGCGCGCCGGTCACCCGCCAGTACTGGAGCCCGGAGCGGTGGTCTTTTTTGTGGAATTCCCGGTAGTCAAAGTCGCCGGGGTAGCCCCAGTCGGCGGACCAGACCTGCATGCCGGTGCGGTTGTTGCGGCCAATGGCGGCGACGCCGGAGTGCTCGCTCACCACCCCGGGGGTGGTGTTAACGACGTAGTAGGGCCGGTAGGTGCTGCGGGGCTTCTCCGGCACAGCCAGTTGCTCCAAGGGGAGGACGTAGCGGCGGACGATGGCACCGTAGGGGCCAATGGCCTCCCCTGCGGCCTTCCCCACCGGACGTCCTCCCTCAATGGCGTGGGTCTCCACGAAGAAACAGCCCAGCCCTTCGTCGGCCAGCAGAGTCTCTATGCCCGCGCGGAGGGTGCCGTCAGGAGCGATGTAGGCAGGACGGTAGGCACATTCGGGGAGCCAGATGGCCCGGGGAGCCCGCCCGAAATGGCGGCGGTAGGAGGCGATACCGGCCTTCAGTTGCCCGCGAATCGCCGCATCGGTGCCCAGAAGGGGGAGATAGCCATGGGTGGCAGCGGAGGTGATGATTTCTATGACCCCTGCGTCCTGAAGGCGCCGGAAGCCGCCCAGGAGGTCCCGCCTGTACCGGCGGCGGAAGGAGTACAGGAGGTCCGAGTACCAGTTCCGGTAAAAGGAGGCCAGGTACGCCGCGTGGGGGTTTCCCTCCTCATGGAAGCGAGGGATGTCCGCTTCGGCGGCCTGAATCCGCCCCTGGACGTAGGCCTCAAAGTGGTCTTGGACCAGCGGGTCCGCCAGTTGTTCGCAGAGAATGGGCGTCAGCCCCAGGCTGAGGTGGACCGGCAGTCCCTCCTCGTGGAGGTCAGTGAGAGCATTGAGGAGGGGGATATAGGTCTCGGCTATCGCCTCGTGGATCCACTCCTCGCCGTGGGGCCAGCGGCCGGCCATCCGGCAGTAGGGCAGATGGCTATGGAGAACGAAGGTGAAAGCGCCGATGGGCATGGGTCTCCAATTTCTCCTACCGATAATCCTCCCTCTGAGGGGACCAGGCATCCAGAACGAACGTCGGTTCATCCAGAACGACGGCCTTGTGGGGCACACCAGAGGGGACGCAGACGCCGTCTCCGGCGCGCAGGATGCGGGTTTCCTCCCCCAGCGTGAACTTCATCGCGCCCCGAACCACGTAGGTTATCTGCTCGTGGGGGTGAGCATGCTCGGGGAGCACGCTGCCGGGAGCGAACTCAAAAAAGGTGACCATCGCGTGCTCCAGATAGACCACCCGGCGCAGGACGCCGGGCATCACTTCGGTCGCGGGCAATTCGTGGACGGTGAAAAAGGCCATATAGTGAGACCTCATACATCTGCCGCAGACCACTGACGACGGTGGTCGGTGGTCTGTCGTCCGTCGTTCATCTGGAAAGGACGGTGCAGGCTGTCCTCCGGCCGCAAGCCCAGGGAGGCCAACTTCCAGTCGGCGCTGAAGGGTTACATAGACACAGATCGGGTCCTTAGCGCCATTATCTGTTTCCCCGCGTGGAACGAACTGCGCACGAGCGGGCCACTCTCCACCCAGCGGAATCCCATCTCCAAACCGCGCCGCCGGAATTCCTCAAACTCCTGCGGGGTATAGTAGCGCTCAATGGGCAGGTGACGGCGGGTCGGTTGGAGATACTGGCCAACCGTCAGGATGTCCACCCCTACCCCGCGCAGGTCGGCCATCACCGCCAGCACCTCGTCAGGGGTCTCCCCCAACCCTACCATCAGGCCGCTCTTGGTCAGCACGTTGGGGGCCATGCGGCGGGCATTCTCCAGCACCGCCAGCGACCACTCGTAGCGGTTACGGGGCTGGACACGCGGGAAGAGACGGGGGACCGTCTCCACGTTGTGGTTGAGGACATCGGGGCGGGCCTCCATCACCACCTCCAGAGGTTCCGGGTCGCCCTGGAAGTCGGGAATGAGGACCTCCACGGTGCATTCGGGCAGCCGGGCGCGGATCTCCTGGATGACCCGGGCAAAGACCGAGGCGCCGCCATCGGGGAGATCGTCCCGGGTAACCGAAGTAATGACCGCGTGGGAGAGCCCCATTGCGGCCACCGTCTCCGCTACCCGCCGGGGCTCGTCCGGGTCCGGCGGCGCAGGACGCCCGCTGCGGACGTTGCAGAAACGGCAGGCCCGGGTACAGGTATCCCCCAGGATGAGAAAGGTCGCGGTCCCCGCCTCCCAGCATTGGCCAATGTTGGGGCAATTGGCCTCTTCGCAGACGGTATGGAGGCGCTGGGTCCGCATCAACCGCTTGAGGCGATGATACTCCGGCCCCTCCCGGCGCGGCACCTGCAGCCACTCCGGACGGCGGAGCAAACCTGTGGAAGGAGCGACATCCTGGGACACGGCCGGAATCCCCCGCTTACACGAACTCCACCGGTCGGATACGGGTTTCGGCATCCAGGAACTGGGCCAGTTGCTCCCGGAAGAAGAGTTGCACCGTCCGGGTCGGGCCGTGCCGGTGTTTCGCTACGATGATGTCGGCGATGTGCTGTTTCTCTGTCTCCGGCTTGTACATCTCTTCGCGGTAAATGAACATGACCACGTCGGCGTCCTGCTCGAGACTACCACTCTCGCGTAAATCTGCTAAAACTGGCCGCTTATCCGTCCGCTGCTCCACAGCACGGGAGAGTTGGGAGACGGCCAGTACCGGCACATCCAGTTCCCGTGCCAGACCCTTGAGCATCCGGGAGATGTAGGAGACTTCCTGGACCCGGTTCTCCACCCGCACATCGCTGGTCATCAGTTGCAGGTAGTCCACCACAATCAGGTCCAGACCATACTCAGCGTGAATTCGTCGCGCTTTCGTGCGCAGTTGGAGGGCGGAGATGGCGGGCGTGTCGTCAATGAAAATAGGGAGTTCGGAGAGGACGCCGGTCGCCTGGACCAGGAGGGGCCATTCCTCCTCCCGCAGTTGCCCCAGCCGGAGCCGCTGAGCGTCAATTCCCGTCTCGGCGGAGACCAGCCGCTGCACCACCTGCTCAGCGGACATTTCCAGGCTAAAGATCGCCACATGCTTGCCCATCCGGGCCGCATTGCGGGCGATGGAGAGGCACAGGGACGTTTTCCCCACGCCCGGCCGCGCCGCAACGATAATCAGGTCCGACTTCTGCAAGCCTCCCAGCAACTTGTCCAGGTCTATGAAACCGGTGGGCACCCCCAGGGGCTCCCCCTGGTGAGTATAGAGATACTCAATCCGGTCATAGAACGGCCGGACGACTTCCTGAATAGGCACCAGGTCCCGGCTGATGCGCCGCTGAGAGATGGCGAAAAGGGCCTGTTCCGCCCGGTCCAGGACCTCAGCGATTTCCTGGCCCTCCTGATAGGCCAGTTGGGCGATGTCGCTGGCCGCGCTGATGAGGCGCCGGCGGATGGCGGCCTCTTCCACAATCCGCCCATAGGCCTCCACGTGGATGGCGGTCGGAACCGTATCTATCAGACGGGCCAGATAGGCCACACCCCCCACTTCCTCCAGAATTCCCCGCGCTTCCAGTTCGTTGCGCAGGGTCACCAAGTCCACCGGCTCCCGGCGCTCGTGGAGGGCCAGGATGGCCTCATAAATCCAGCCGTTCTTCTGGATGTAAAAATCCTCCGGACGGAGGAAAGATGCAACGCGGTACAGCGCCTCCGGGTCAATTAGCAGGGAGCCCAGGACGGCTTCTTCTGCCTCCACATCGTGGGGGATGGTCTTCTCAGGCACAGGCATAACAGTTAGGGGTTGGCCGGGAGGGTCAGGGGTATCCACCCGATGCCGTTCTCTGCCTCCTACTGGCTACCGGCTACCCACCACCCGCTACCTCAATGAATGGGTAAGTTGTCCAGATTCAGGCCGCGCAGGAACTCGTCAAAGACGGACCCCCCTTCCTCTCCCTCCTCGCCCAGGTCCTGCTCCGGCACCACACCGGCCGCGTCCATCACCTCTTCGGCAACGTAAATGGGGGCCCGGGTGCGGACGGCCAGGTTCATCGCGTCGGATGGACGGGAGTCCACCTCTATCATCCGACCGTTGAGGCTGATGACGATGCGGGCGTAGAAGGTGTCGTCCCGCAGTTCGGAGACGACGATGTACTGCACCACACCCCCCATCGCTTCAATGACGTTTCGGAGCAGGTCATGGGTCAGCGGGCGGGCAACCGTTACCTTCTGGAGTTCTATGCTGAGGGCTTCGGCTTCATAGGGCCCGATCCAGATGGGGAGATACCGCTCCGAGCCCAGTTCCTTCAAGAGCACCACCCGGTGCTGGGACATCAGGCTGACCTGAATTCCGGCAATTTTGACCTCAATCATCTCTCTCCTTCCCCGGTGCTCAGGGCAAAGTAAGGGCCACTGTTCATTATACCACGACTTCACCGGTTGACAATTTCTCTGGCATCGGCTATACTTTTCAGGGCCTTAGGTCGCGCGTTCAAGGGCCACCCCGAATAGACTGCCGTTTCGTGCCCGAAATATCTCTGCAGGAGGCAACAATGGAGAAGTGGGAGTGCATGGTTTGCGGTTACATTTATGACCCCGCCAAAGGGGACCCCAATCGTGGAATCCCTCCCGGAACCCCCTTTGAAGCCCTGCCGGAAGACTGGA
>JASFBC010000212.1:0-18161 GCA_036172315.1 Anaerolineae bacterium
CTTTGACCCTGCTGAGGCCCAGCGGCTGCGCCACCGTTTTGAGTTTCACTACACCCCGAAGCACGGGAGTTGGTTGAACATGGCCGAGATTGAGCTGAGCGCCCTGGTGAGGACCTGTCTGGACCGGCGTATTCCGGATCAGGCCACCTTGCTCCGGGAAGCGCAGGCGTGGGTCGATAAGCGAAATCGGAAGGCCATTGGCGTAGATTGGCGCTTTACCACTGCTGATGCACGCATCAAATTGAAGCATCTGTATCCAAAGATTCAGACTTGACAGAGCAGTAGTTCGATGGATGTGACGCAGCCCGGGAAACCAATTGCCCCAATGACGGCGGAAGTATTGGAAAATCATCTTGTCTGTCTCGATCCCCAGAAAAGCCCCCATAATCTCGATGGTGAGGACTTCACTGTCGCTCAAGGTGGGTTTCGGCCCACGCTGACGCAACCGTTTCCCTTTCAGCCAGTCATCCACAAAGCAAAACACAGCGATAAGAAAAGTGGTAAAATCTTCCATGGGAGACCTCCTGCTGTCTTTTCAGTTTTTCTTTTCTCTGGCAGATTGTAAAGGAGGTCTCCGTCTTTGCTAACCCAAAAAACTTGCATATGGGGTTAGCAAACTGGGCTCGTAGCGGAGCGGCGTCTTGCCATGCCCTTTCTCCCTCTGGAAAAACAGGAAACCTACCGCCGCCGGTATGCGCAGGAACATCCCGGCTGGCAGCCGGCCTCGCATATCTATCGGGATCGGGTGGCAGCCTGCCTCGGTCCATCGGTCCGAATGCTGGACCTGGGCTGCGGGCGAGGTGGGGTGGTGGAGGAACTGCATGGGCGAGCCGGTCGGACGGTCGGCGTAGATGTGGACTGGCTCTCGCTGAAAGAACACCGTCTGGCCTTTCTCCCCCGCGCTGTGGGTCAGGCGGAGGCGCTTCCGTTCCCCGCCGGCTCTTTTGACCTGGTCTGCTGTTCATGGGTGCTGGAGCACCTGCCCGACCCGGAGCGGGCGCTTCGGGAGGTGGTCCGGGTGCTGGTCTCTGGGGGACGCTTCATCTTCCTCACCCCCAATGTCCGCCACCCCTTGCTGGCCCTGAACCAGTGGCTGTGCTGGACGCGTGGCCGGGCCGTGCAATGGCTTTACGGACGGGCGAAGGCGGATACCTTTCCGACTCTCTACCGGGCCAACACCATCCCCAACCTGACGGCACTCCTTCGGTCCGCCGGCCTGGAGCCGCTGGCCATCATTCCCGTTAGCGACCCGACCTATCTGGCGTTCAACGAGGCCTTATACCGCCTCTCCGTCTGGGCCGAGGAGTGGATTCCGCCCCCGGCGCGGGTCCATCTGGTCGGAGAGGCCGTGAAAAGGTAGCGCAGGCTGTTAGCCTGCGTGCAGGCCGCTACATCATCCACGTTCATCGCCGTGTTGCTTTCATCCCCGTCGTTTTTCACCCCGATATAGAGCGTGACCCGCTGGCCTGCATAGGGTGTCAGGTCCACCCTCCGCTCCACCCACAGGCCCTCCGGCAGGTCCCCTGGCCGCCAGGAGTCCAGCAGTCGGTATTGTCCGCCCCCGTCATACAGGCTGAGGTAGCAGAGGTCGTCCCGATCACCTCCGGTCCGGAGGTAGACCCACAGGCTCATAGTGACCGCTGGGCCGTCCGGGACAACGAAAGTCTGAGAGACGGAGGAATAGGCGGACTGCCCGGGCTCCCCCGGCGGGATGCCCAGCCGCATGCTGCGCGCGCCGGAGCGGGCCAGGGAGACGTCATAGACGGCCAGCCGATTCAGTGTCCAGCCTTCATCCGTTTCAAAGCCCCCGTTGACCAGGCCCGGCAGCGGAGAGGGCCCGAAGTCCCGCAGAACCAGAGGCAGATAGACCCGATGGGGGACCACGGTGAAAGTGTCGGTCACCCAGGGGGAATGGTTGCCCGCTCCATCTACTACCTGTACGCCCCACGTATGCGGCCCTTCCGCAATGGCCGTCAGTGGGTAGGCAGAGGCCGCCGTTGTAGTGAGGATGTCCCCGTCCAGCATCACCACCGAGGTCAGCGGGGAGCCGCCGTCTGGCACCGGCAGGACCCACTGCAGGGTCAGGCCAGAGAGCGCGCTGAGGACAACTCCGCCCGTGGGCGTGATAAGGGTCGCCGGGGCCGGTGGCTGGGTGTCGTAGACGAAAGACGTGGAGGCAACAGGCATGTCCTCCGCAGACGGCCACCCCTCCACCACCGGACGGGTATAGAGGTGATAGTCGCCATCCGTGTCCAGTGCCGGAATCAGATCGTAGGCCCAGGTGAGCGTCCCCGTTGCGGTCAGCCAGTGAGGCTCGGGGAGCCACCCGTTGCCCGACCAGTACCGGTCCCCGCGCTGAATCTGGACCTCCACGCGCGCGAGGGTCCCTAATGTAGTCGTGGCTGTACCTGTGAATGGTGGGGGGCTGTTATGGGCGCTACCCGGAGCCGGGGAGAGAATGGTGGCCTCAACCGATGCCCTCAGGCACTGGTCCAGAAAGTCCAGAGCCTGCCCCATCACCGCCGACCGGGCTGATGGGTCTATCGCCTCAAAGGGGAAGGCGAGGTAGACCAGGCGGGAACAACCACTGGCGTACTGGACAGCGGCGGTCCCGCTCATCCCACCCACGTACTCCAGCGCGGCGGCCGACCCGGCGGTGGGGCTGATGACGTCGGGGGAGTCCGGGTCGTACATCCCCGGCGCGTCAAAGCGGAAGGGCGGGAGGCCTTCAAAGATGGAACCGACGGTCGGGGTGACCAGGTAGGTCCCGGCATCATCAGCGATGTACTGGGCCCGTAGGTGGTTGCGGTAGAAGTCCGGGTCGGCGCCCAGATAGTCCAGATGCCAGCCGATTTCCGTCCCGCTGATGAAGAGAGCACCCCCGCCCTCCAGATACGCCCGCAGAAGCGCCCGCTCCGTCGGGTCCAGCGTCTGGTCGGGGGCCGACTCTTCACCCAGAATCCAATCCACCAGCCGGTAATCGGTCAGGGAGACATCGCCATCGCGGACGGCCTCGTTGCTGGCACTGTCAAAGGGGAGGGAGATGACCTGCCCGTGCTGGATAACGTAGTTGTAGGCATTCATCCGCTCCAGGAACATCCGCAGGTTGAGGCCCTCCACCGGGTCATTATCTGGGACCAGCATGGTACGGTTGAGGCGATCAAAGCCGTTGACCAGGAGGGTCCTCACTCCTCCCCCGGTGAGGACTCCCAGCACTTCTGTCGGGAACGATTCGCCCCCGGCGTTGACGGCGGTGACGCGGACGAAGAGCCGTTGTCCGGCCGGAACGTCGGTGAGGGTGTAGACGGTGGTGGTGACCAGCGCGGCCGCCGACCAGCCGATGCCGTCGGTGGAAGTATAGACCCGGTAGCCAGCAGGCGGGTCGCTCTCCAGACCGGAGGTGTTCGTCGGAGACGGGCGCCAGGAGACCTGGACCCGTCCGTCCTTCAGGTTTCGCACCGTCAGGTGGGTCGGCGGCTCCGGGAGAAGCGGAAGGTCTATTCCATCGCGCGTCTCAAAGTAGCGGACGATGCCCCGGTAGACGGCGCGGGCGACCAGTTGGTTGAACCTCGGCTCCTTCAGCGCGTCGGTGTCGGTGGGGTGGTCGTGATAGGCGACCTCTATAAGGACGCCAGGCATCTGGACGGTGGGGTCCGGGTCCCAGAGTTCCCGCAGTTCGCCCAGGTTGAGCGCGCGCTTCCCCAGGTCGGGCCAGGTGGGGTCCCAGGCAGCCCGCAGGGTGCGGATGATCTCGGTGTGGATGGCATCCTGCAGTTCGGCGCTCCCAGGGGTGACGGAGCGGGTGATCCATTCGCCGTTGTAAATGTAGGTGACGGTGCCCCGCGTGGTCGTCTGGTAGCCGTTACTGTTGGTCCCGTTGGAGTGCCAGGAGATGTAGAGGCCGTCCTCGCCGGTCCCAGCGTGCTCCCAGCGAGCGTACATCGGCCGGGCGACGACGTCGTTGAAGTAGCCGTAGGAGGGCCAGCCGGAGGGGTCCAGGCCCATGCGCTGGACGTGGTAGTACGCGGCGACCTCCCACCAGGGTTTGTTGGGGGGATAAGGGGCCGTCGTGGTGTAGATACCCGTCAGACTGGAGAAGACCCCGCTGCCAACCCGGAGGGCGTCAGCGACGACGGCCCGGCCCGCATATGCGGAGAGGTTGCTCAGGGTGACGGTGGCGACCCGCCCGGCGCGGAAGCCGAAGGTGCCCAGATACCGCCAGGTGTTACCGTGAACGCGCTGATCTGCCAGCACTTCCGTTGCACCCCCGGCGTGGTGGACGGTGTAGCGGGCGTCCGGGGCGCGGTTGGAGCCCTGGCGGTACCAGGTATAGACGGCGTACTCCCCGTCGGTGGGGACGGTGAAGGTCCAGGTCGCGGTGGCGGTGGCGGTGCCGATGACTGTCACCGTGTAGCGGTACGTACCGCCCAGGTAGCCGGTGAGGTTACTGGTGGCCCAGAGGCCAGTCTCCGCGTAGCCGCTGCCGGGGGTGTCGTTATCCACCACGATGGCAACGGGGTTCATATCCCGCTCCCGGACGGGGATGACGGTGGCGCCGGCGTTCTGGAGGTAGCGGATAAGGTACTGGTTGATAGCCTCGGCGTTATTGTGGTCCTCAATGATGGGGCCGACGTAAGGGGCGGTGGGGTAGGGGGGCCGCTGGGTGCGCCAGGCCCAGCCGTTCCAGAGCCAGCCATGCCCGGCGCTGAGGTAGACCGTTTTGCCTTTCAGGGCGGGGCTGTACTCCGCTTCGTTGGATACGGCGCTGCGAACGGCCTCCGGCTCCTCTTCGGAGACCGACGCCTTGCGGGGGACGGGCATCTCCGGCAGGAAGGCGGCCAGGGGGACAAAGGCCCCGGTGGCCAGGTCGCGGGTCTGAATCCGCAGGTCCCGCCAGCCCAGGGGCTCCAGCGTCCCCGCCAGTTGCCAGACCATGGCCTCAAAGGCGGCGGGGTCCAGAGGGGAGAGGGCCTCTGGCGGGACCTCCAGTTGGATAATGGCAGTGCGGTCGGGTTCCAGGCGGAATCCGGCCAGGCGGGTGCCGGGAGGGAATGCGCTGGTCAGTCCCTGGGCCCGCTCCTGAGGGGTGGGGCCGGCCAGGAGGGCGCGCAGAAGCGCAGAGCCCAGGCTGGCTTCATCTTCTCCGGCGATGCCAATGGGGGGAAGCGCTCGCTCCACGCAGGCCGGCCCCCGGTCGGACCAGAAGCAGACCCCGGCGGCAAAGCCGCCGGGTGGGGGCGGAGGTTCGTCCAACCCCCCAAGGCCCTCAGAGGGGGATGCTTGGGCCTCGGGTGATCTCAGAGCCACCCCGGTCATCAGGGCCAGCAGGAAAAAGATGCTACCGGTCAGCAAAAGGCGTTGAATGGGTCTCATAGCCGTTCTGGAGATGCCAGGCAACTCTATTATACCTCCGAAAGAGGCCCGGCGCGAAGGCAGAAGGGTTACAGTTCTGTTACCCCTCCCAGACATTCCAGAGGCGCTTTCAGGCGCAGAGAAACCCTCTCGCCAATGCGGGGTGCGCGGGGGAGGAAGGCATAAAGGCCATTCTCCAGGGAGACCCGAAAGTGCTCCTGCTGGAAGAGGACATCGGTCACGCGGGAGTGGATTTTGCCTCCGGGATGTTCCTCCACCGCCGACGGCCGGAGAATGGCTCCAATCTGCTCTCCCTCCGGATGGCGGTGGGGGCAGGCCAGGGGAAACTCGCCCAGAGCCGTCTTCAGAAGGGGCGAACCAGAGCCGGGGTGATACTTTCCGAAGAGGATGTTCCCCACCCCCAGAAACCGGGCGACCCAGAGGGAGCCGGGGTCATTCCAGACCTCAAAGGGGCGGCCATTGCGGACGATTTTCCCTCTGTGGAGGATGAGGATGCGGTCGGCGATGGCGGAGGCTTCCTCCTGGTCGTGGGTGACGTAGATGGCGGCGACGTCGCTGGCGCGCAGGATGCGCCGCAGTTCCTCCAGCAGTTCCTCCCGCAAGGCCCGGTCCAGCGCGCCCAGCGGTTCATCCAGCATCAGGACGTGGGGACGGGGAGCCAAGGCGCGCGCCAGCGCGACCCGCTGCTGTTCGCCGCCGGAGAGGTCGGTGACCCGTCGGGCCTCAAACCCGGTCAGGTGGACCAGTTCCAGGACCTCCTGCACGCGCGCCCGCCGGTCCTGGGGCGACCACCCTTGCATCCGGAGGCCGAAGGCCACGTTTTCCGCAACGGTCAAGTGGGGGAAGAGCGCGTAGTCCTGGAAAACCATCCCCATCCGGCGTTGGTGCGGCGGTCGGTCGGTGATGTCCTCTCCGTTCCAAAGGACCCGTCCGCTCTCAGCCTCCTCCAGGCCGGCGATAATCCGGAGCAGGGTGGACTTTCCGCTCCCGGAGGGGCCCAGCAGGCAGACCGTCTCGCCAGGCGTGACCGTGAAGGATACCCCTGCCAGCAGCGGTTGACCATCGTAGGTTTTGTGGATGTCCATCACTTCCAGCATCAGAATTCACCGGTTGCCGGAGGGCGCAGCCGCTCTATGAGAAGGATGCCCCCGGTCGTGAAGGTCATCAGAATGGTCGTCATCGCCATCGCCTGGCCGTAGTTTAACCCACCCGGCTGGGAGAGGAAGCGGTAAATGGCCACGGGGAGCGTGGGGTATTCGGGGCGGGCCAGGAGCAGAGTGGCGCCGAATTCGCCCAGAGAGACGGTAAAGGCGAAGGTCGCTGCCGCCAGCGAGGCCCGCCAGAGGATGGGCCATTCTACGGCCCACCATGCCCTCCAGGGGGAGGCACCTAAGACTCGCGCTGCCTCCCGCAGCCGGGGCGGAATGGAGGACAGCGCAGGCTGGAGGGTACGGATGACCAGGGGAAGGGCGATAAGGGTGTGAGCCAGCGGCACCAGCCAGGGAGATGTCACCGCGTGCCGGAACACCATCAGAAAACCCAGCCCTAACGTTACGGCAGATGCCCCCAGGGGAAGCATGAAGAACGCATCCAGGGCCCGGGCGACCTGTCCCCGCCGGGCCAGGGCGACGGCAGCAGGAACCCCCAGGGCCATAGAGAGCAGAACGGTCGCCAGGGCGTAGAGGAGGGAGTTGCGCGCGGCCGCCAGCGGCGGCACGTAAAAGAGGGAACTGCGGCGGTTCAGGAAGAGTTCCCGGTAGTAGTCAGCAGTCAGACCGTAGCGGACCTCGCCCCGTTCGCCGCGCGCGGCCTCCAGCCGCACCAGCGAGCGGAAGGGAACTGAGGCCATCGGGGCCAGGAAGAGCAGAACCAGAAGGAGCAGCATAGCGGTCAGGAAGAGTCTCTCTCCCCAATGGCGCGGAGAGCGGATATTCGCTGCCGCCGGCCGCAGAGAAAAGGGGGTCACGATGCGGGGCAGGAGGCGGCTGTACAGGAAAGAAAGGGCGGCAGTACAGAGCGATTGGACCACCGAGAGCAGGGCGGCCAGGGGGAGGTTGAGGAGATGCATCCCCTGGATGTAGATTTCCACTTCCAGGGTGGCGAATGTCGGGCCGCCCAGGAGCAGGATGACCCCGAAACTGGTGAAGTCAAACAGGAAGACCAGGGCAACGGCGGCCAGCAGCGACGGCCGCAGGAGCGGCAGGGTCACGTGGCGGAGGACCCGGCCCCCATCGGCCCCCAGAACTCGTGCCGCCTGCTCCAGGTGAGGGTCCAGATGCTCCAGGGCGTGAGCCAGCAGGCGGACGATCAGTGTGGTATTGTAGAAGACGTGGGCGACCAGGATAGCCCCCAGTGTACCGGTGAAGCGGACCGGCGGCGCTTCCAGTCCCAGCCACCGCGTCAGCGTCAGGTTGAGCCAGCCCCGGTCGCCCAGGAACGCGTTGAAGCCCGCTGCAACGATGACGGTCGGCAGCATAAAGGGGACGGCAAGGAAGGCCCTCCAGAGAGATTTGCCTGGAAACCGGTAGCGGGCGAAGAGGAAGGCCAGCGGTAGCCCCACCACCAGCGTCAGCAGGGTGGAAAGGGTGGCCTGGTGGACAGTAAACCCCAGGGCGCGACCGATCCGTCCCCACGTCTCCGGCTGAAGGAGCAGGCGCCCGTCCAGTCCGTAGAGCAGGATACGCGCCAGCGGCAGGGTGAAGAAGACTGCCAGGAAGAGGGTAGCGGGCAACGCCAGAAGCGAAACTGCCCTCCCTTTCCTCTTCAGAGGTTCTACCATTGCGCTATCTAGCACCCTCTCTGTCTGAAAGCAAGCCTGGCGGCCTGTGGCGCAGGCTGTTAGCCTGCAAAAGCAGGCCTGGCGGCCTGCGCTACGGAGACTATCTCAGCACCGTCTCCGTCCAGGCCTGAATCCACTTCTCCCGATGAGCCGCGATGAGCACAGGGTCCAGACGGGCTGGCTGTTCAGGAATCTGGGCGTACTTGACAAACGCCTCCGGCAGTTTCGCCTTCGGGTTGACCGGGAAGACGAACATCTGCAGCGGCATGTCCTCCTGGAAATGGACGTCAAGCATGAAGTCCACGAACTTATGGGCCAGGTCGCGGTTCTTGGTCCCCTTCAGGACGCCAACGAACTCTATCTGCCGGAAGCACATCCCCGGTCCGACCAGGGAGGCAGTGGGGGCTTCCTCCAGCGGCAGCTCGGCGAAGATGACCTCGGCGGGCGGGCTGGAGCCGTAGGAGACGACCATAGGCTGAGGCCCCTTGCCGGAGGAGCCGCTGAAGTTGGTGTAGTAGGCCGTCTCCCAATCGTTCACGACCACCACGCCATTCTCTCGCAAGTCGCGCCAGAAGTTCAGGTAGTCCGGGTCGCCGAAGCGGGCGATGGTCGCCAGCAGGAAGGCCAGGCCGGGCGAGGAGGTCGCGGGGTTCTCTACCACCAGCAATCCCCGGTACTCCGGACGGGTCAGATCTTCCAGGCGCTGGGGGATGGGCAAGTTATGCTGGGCAAAGTAGGTCTTGTCGTAGTTGATGCAGACGTCCCCGTAGTCCACCGGCAGGGCCCGGAACTCCGGGTCCAGTTGGAACTCCTGGGGAATGTCCTTCAGCAGGGGCGACTGGTAGGGCTCAAAGATGCCGGCCTCCAGGGCGCGGGAAAGGAAGGTGTTGTCCACGCCGTAGAAGACGTCGGCCAGGGGGGCATCTTTGGAGAGAATGGCCTTGTTCAGCGCCGTGCCCGTGTCGCCGGAAGCGAGGAAAGTGACCTTGACGTTATTTTCCTGCTCAAAGGCCTTGATCACCTCCTCGCTGGCGGCGAAGGAGTCGTGAGTCATCACCGTCAGCGTGGCTGGCGGGCGCGGCCCGCAGGCCGTCAACACCAGCAGGCCGAGAAGCAGGGGGATAAGGATTTTTCTCATCGGTGTACCTCCTTTCACGTTTCACGGATTCCATCGGTGAACGACCAGCAGAAGTCCGGAGCGGATACGAACACGGGCCCGAGAGCCTGTCAGTTCGTTGCTGATACCGCGCGTCCGGTCGGGGTAGAGCGTCTCATCCCGGAGGGGCCAGCGCAACCCCTCGGTGGTGATTCCCTCCACCGGTACTCCCCAGGGGATGAGGGAGACCGTCTCGCCGGGCCGGCCCTCTACGGCCGCTTCGGAGCGCACCAGCAGGACCTCCTCCACTCCGTCGTCCAGCCGGACGTCTATCCCCTCCAGCCAGGGGGCGGCCAGGAGGGCGAGATTCCCCAGTGTCTGGTCCAGACGCAGGCCCAGAGCGCCGATGATCCGGATCACCTGAGGTTTGAATTCCAGCGCGTACCGGAGGGCCAGTTCCAGGTCGGTCTCGTCCTTCTCGCAAGGGTACGAACGAATCACCGTCCCCTGCCGCCGGAGGGTTTCCAGGAGGGAAGGGGAGAGGGAATCCAGGTCCCCGACTACGGCGTGGGGGCGGAGTCCCAGGCCCAGGAGGGGGTGGATGCCACCGTCGGCGCCGATCAGGAGATCATCGGGGCGGAGCATCCAGCGCACCCGCTCCAGGTCGGGTATGGCCCCGTTGGTGAAAATGACCACGCGTTGCATAGGGGGACCTCCCGGAAAAAAGACCACCCCACCAGCGGCGGGGTGGTCTGGATTCATCAGGCGGTGCGGCTTCCCCTCCCTCCGCTGGCATGACCCAGATCAGGTTCAAAGGGTCGGCGTCGGGGGCATATGCCCGTGGACGCCCTCTCAGCCCGGCTCGCCCGGGCTCCCCTGGGAAGGCTTCTACAGGTCAAGCAGAACTCTGCGCGACGCGCAACCGGTGTAAATTGTACCCCATCTTGTGAATTTTGCAAGGGGGATACTCCAAAATCCGCTGGATCGTTTTCACCCCCCCCTCACCCTCCATATCGCTCCCTTAATGATGGAGCACCCACGGCAGATACGCGCGCCAGGAAGCCCCCGAAACAACCCGAAGAGCCAGGGCAGTGGATTGGGTGGACTCCCCGACTTCCCCCACTATGGCTACAGCCTTCAGGATGACGGCGGCGGGGGCTATCCGGGGTTCGGGAGGGGGAGGAGGGGTGAAGGTGTAGTCCTCGGGCCCGCGCACCGGCGGGGCGGTATGGGCTGGCGGCTCCGCTCATACCACATTGTACTCCCGGATCAGCCGGCCCTCGCGGAAGCGGGTGATGGAGAGGGAGGAGATGTCCAGCGTGTGGGCCTGGCCGTCCAGAATCTCCTCCGCCAGCAGGAGCCCGCAGGCGGGACCGTGCATGAAGCCGTGCCCGCTGAAGCCGCCGATAATGTAGAACCCCTCCAGTTCGGGCACCCGCCCCAGAATGGGATGTGCGTCCGGCGTGACCTCGTAGAGACCGGCCCAGTGGCTGGCCAGCGTGGCCTTCTCCAGAATCGGCATCCGCTTCATCGCCGCCTCCAGGTGGACCAGTTCCCATTCTTCGTCTACGGACTGGTCAAATCCGGGCGGCTCGTTGGGGTTGGACATGCCGGTCAGGATGCCCGGCCCCTCGCGATGGAAGTAGAGGGACTGAGCGAAGTCAATGACGAAGGGGAAGTCGGGCGGGACCTCCGGGATGGGGCCGGTAACGACGATCTGACGGCGGATAGGGACGATGGGGATGTCCAATCCGGCCATCTGTCCCACCTGGCCGGCCCAGGGACCGGCCGCGTTGACGACGACCGGGGTGGCGACTGTTCCCTGAGGGGTCACCACGCCCCGCACCCGGCCTCCAGCGACTTCTATGCCGGTGACCTCCACATCGTTGAGGAGGCGAGCCCCCAACCGCCGTGCCCCGGAAACGTACCCCTGGACGACGGAGTTGGGGTCGGCCAGGCCATCCCGTTCGTGAAATGTCCCCGCCAGGACGCCCTCCAGGTTGATCAGCGGCACCATGCGGGCAATCTCATCCACCTCCAGCCAGCGGGTCATCACCCCCAGCCGGTGCTGCATCTCCACGTTACGGCGGAAGGCTTCTACATCCTCCTCGCGGGTGAGCAGGAAAAGATAGCCGCAGTAGCGCAGATCTATGGGCTGGCCCAATTCCTCCTCAAAGCGGTCCAGCATCGGGAGACTGAGGAGGGAGAGGCGGACGTTGATTTCGGTGCCGAACTGGTAGCGGATACCCCCGGCGCACTTGCCGGTGGCCTGAATGCCGAAGAAGGGCTCCCGCTCCAGCAGGAGGACATTCCGGCAACCCTTGAGGGCCAGGTGATAGGCGGTACTGGTACCCATCACCCCGCCGCCGATGATGACAACGTCTGCAGTACGGGGAAGATCCATCCCTCCTCCGGTTATGCCTCCGCTCCTGCTGGACGGATGAATGCCTGCCGATACAGCAGGATGATGGCGATCAGATAGGCGATGGTCTTCGGCAACATCATCGCGCCCAGCGCAGGGTACTGCTCCACGCCCAGGACGGTGGCCCAGTAAGTAGCGAAGGAGACGATCAGATACCAGGCGATCGCTTCCAGGAGACGGCGGTCCCGCCCACTGGCCTCCGACCGGTCCCGGAAGAGGGCCAGGATGACCATCAATCCCATCAGGGTGAAGGGGATGTTCCGGTAGATGCGCCAGCCCGGGGCGGCGTTCCCCTCCCAGCCGTTCAGCGGGCAGGGGATCAGCCCCAGCCGGACGACCAGCAACCCCAGCATCACCCACGACCAGAGGTCCCAGTGGACTCCCCGCCGGGCCTGCCAGTACTGGAAGAGGAGCAGGTAGAAGAGGCTCATCGTGACCGAACTGATGACCAGCCCCAGGGCGATCCAGTCCCACTGACGGCCGAACCAGGTCAGCAGGGTGGGGAGGGTGTGGCCGCTGATAGTGCGGTAGATGCGGGGGATGGTGTGGAAGGAGTCGCCGAGGGCCAGGATCAGGACGGCCAGGAGGGGCCACTTCAGAACGGGCCGACTTTCAGGGGCGACGCGCCTCAGGGCCAGAGCCATCAGGGCGGTCACCGTCCAGGCGCCTGCCAGGTAGATGATGCTGACGATAACGGTGCTCCATTCGGCAATGGGGGGCATTATGGGACACTTCCAGAGTTGGGATACAGCACTGGTATTTAGGAACTGTTTAGCCCGTAGCGCGGGCCGCTGTAGCGCAGGCCGCCAGGCCTGCACGCAGGCTAGCAGCCTGCGCTACAGGCTAACAGCCTGCGCTACCCCTGGCTTCTACTGGCGGGCGAACTCCATGATAATTTGGGCCACCTCTGCGCCGACGCGCTCCGTTGCCTCCACGGTGCCCGCACCGACATGCGGGGAGCCGATAACCTGCGGGAATTCCATCAGCCGCCGGCCCCGGTCCTCCTTCTCGTCCTCAAAGACGTCCAGCGCGGCACCCGCCACCTTCCCATTGACGATGGCGTCGTAGAGGGCGGCCTCGTCCAGCGTCCCGCCGCGCCCGCAGTTGACGATGTAGACGCCCTTCTTCATCTTCTCAAACTCCGCGCGCCCGATGATGTGATGGGTTTCAGGCGTGAGCGGGACGTGGAGGGAAATGAAGTCGGAGCGGGCCAGCAGTTCGTCCAGCGAGACCTGAGTAGCGCCGGGGACCTCGGTAGGGGTGCGGCGGTAGAAGAGGACGGTCATCCCCAGCGCGGCGGCCTTCTGGGCTACCAGTTGGCCGATGTTGCCGCATCCCACCAGCCCCAGCGTCTTCCCGGCCAGTTCTATCCCTTTGCTGAACGCCTTCTTCTCCCACTGCCCGGCCTTCATAGAGGCGGTGGCCTGGGGAATCTGACGGGCCAGCGCGAAGAGGTAGCTGATGGTCAGTTCGGCTACCGAGTTAGCAGAGGCCAGCGGGGTGTTGCGCACCTCAATCCCCTTCGCCTGGGCATGCTTGACGTCAATGTTATCCACGCCCACGCCGCCCCGGACGATGAGTTTCAGGTGGGGTGCCTTATCCATCACTGCCGCCGTCACTTTGGTACGGCTGCGGACGACCAGCACATCGTAGTCAGCGACGGCGGCCTCCAGTTCCTCCGCCGGGATGGTATCCCGGACGTCCACCTCAATCCCGGCCTGGCGCATGGTCGCCACGGCTTCAGGGTCTATAGGGTCGCAGACAAGGACTTTCATTCTTTACCTCCTTTGCCTCCGAGGATATGAGGTGCAGGGCGCAGGATGTGTTTAGCGAGATGGGTTGGCAGGGGCAGGGAGGCGGGTTTTTGCCCGACCGCGCTTACGCTGCTCCTTGGAAGAAAGGACAAGGGAGGCAATGCCCTCATGCTTCCCGCTTCCCGCCTCCTGCCTCTTGCTTCTTATAGCCCGAGAATGTCGTTGATCTGCTCCAGCAGCCAGCGGATGTCCTCCACTGTCAGGTCGCCCATGTGCGCGATGCGGAAGCACTTCTCCTTCAGGTCGCCGTAGCCATTGGAGATGATGGCGCCCCGTTTACGCAGTTCCTGATTCAGCCCTTCCACGCTGATCCCCCGGGTGTTGGTGATGTTGGTGACGGTGAGGGATAGGAAGCGCTCGTCGGGGAAGAGGGCGAAGTACTTGCGGGCCCAGTCCTGGACGATGGAGGCCATCTCCTGATGGCGCCGCCAGCGGTTCTCCAGCCCTTCAGCCAGAATATCGTCCATCTGTTTGTTCAGGGCCTGGATGAGGCTGATGGCGGGGGTGGCGGGTGTCTGCCCTTTCTCGTACCGCTTGTCCATCTGGGCGTAGGCGAAGTAGTGGCCGGGGTATTTGACCTGCTTGGCCCTCTCCCGCGCCCGGTCACTGACGGCGCAGACGGTCAGGCCCGGCGGCAGGGCGAAGCACTTCTGCACGCCCGCGAAGCAGACATCCAGCCCCCACGCGTCAAATTCAATCTTCACCCCTGCCATGCAACTGACCGCGTCCACCAGAATCAGTACATCCGGATACTTCTGGCGGACCAGGGCGGCGATCTCCTTCACCGGGTTCATTACGCCGGTAGCGGTCTCGTTCATCGTGATGGTGATGGCGTCGTAATCCCTTTTGGAAAGGGCCTCGTCCACCATTTCCGGGGTAATTCCCTGCCCCAGAGGAACCTCCAGTTTTTCGGAGGGGATGCCATTCTGCAGGCCGATCTCATACCAGCGCTGGGAGAAGGCGCCGCAGACGGTAAACAGGATGGGTTTACCGGTGGAGGCCTGCCGGATGGAGCCCTCCATGACGCCAGTGGAGGAGGAGGCATAGAGGTAGACTCGTTGCTGAGTGTAGAGGAGTTGCTGGAGTTTGGGAGTGACCTCCAGTTGGAGTTTGGAGTATTCCGGAGTCCGGTGGCCGATCATGGGGACTGTCTGCGCTTCTAGAATCTCCTTGCGTACATGGGTCGGTCCTGGAATGAAGAGTTTGGGATACATGTTCACCTCCGATGGTGTGGAAATGAGCGGTTAAACGCCGACGACGAAGTCGCAGGGGACCTCGCACGGTTCTGCTTTTCATTGTAGTGAAGCCGCCGGAAAAGTCAAGTGGCCGATGCGACGTTCCACCGCATCTGTTCGCGCACAGCCTCGGCACTCTCCTGCTGGAGCGCGGCCTGGGCAACCCGGACCGCCTCGTCCATTGCCAGCGAGCGGATCATCCTTTTGGCCTGAGGGATAGCGGTCGGGGTCATGCTAAACTCATCCAGGCCCAGTCCCAGCAGGATGGGGATGGCGATGGGGTCTCCGGCCAGTTCCCCACAGAGGGAAACCCACTTCCCGCGCGCGTGAGCGGCGGCGATGACCTCCCGAATCAGCCGCAGGACGGCAGGATGGAGCGCGTCCGCCAGAGGGGCGACGGCCGCGTGGGTCCGGTCGGCTGCCATCACATACTGGCTCAGGTCGTTGGTGCCGATGGAGAAGAAGTCCACCTCTTCGGCCAGCCGGTCGGCCATCAGCGCGGCGGAGGGGACTTCCACCATAATGCCGATGGCGACGTCGGCCACCGGGTAGCCCTCTGCCTGGAGTTCTGCCCGGCATTCCTCCAGAACCGCCCGCGCGGCCCGCACTTCTGCGGCCGTCGTCACCATAGGGAACATAATTTTGAGGTTGTGCCCCACGCCAGCCCGCAGGGCGGCCCGCAACTGCGGGCGGAACATTTCTGGTCGGGCCAGGGAGAGGCGGATGGCGCGCAGTCCCAGGGCAGGGTTCCGTTCGGCGGGGAGGTCCAGACCGGGCAATCGCTTATCGCCGCCCACGTCCAGCGTCCGTAGGACAACGGGGCGACTACCGAAGAGTTCCAGAATGGCCCGGTAGGAGTGGTATTGCTCTTCTTCATCGGGGAGTGTGGGACGGCCCAGGTAGAGGAATTCGGTGCGGAGCAGGCCGATGCCATCAGCGCCGACCTCACGGGCCAGCCGGGCTTCCTCCAGGGTGCCCACGTTGGCGGCGACGACGACCCGATGGCCATCGCGGGTGATGGCTGGGCCGTCAGGGGGGGCGGTGGGCCGGCGCGCAGCGCCGGTCCATCGCCCCGCGCGCGCCTGGTAAAGGGCCAGGGTCTGCGGGCCCGGGTCCACCAGAAGCAGGCCCGCGCCCCCGTCCAGCACCACCGTTATGCCGGAGGGGATTTGCAGGACCCCCGGGCCTACCCCCACGACGGCAGGCAGGCCCAGCGCCCGGGCCAGCAGGGCCACATGGGAAGTGGCCCCTCCCTCCGCCGTGCAGAGGCCCAGGACCCGGGAGCGGTCCAGGGAGAGAATGTCCGATGGCATCAGGTCATGGGCCAGAATGACGGAAGGAATGGCGGGGACAGCGTCCGGGCATGGGCTGATGCCCAGAAGGACGCACAGAAGGCGGGTGGTGACGTCCCGGACGTCCGCCGCGCGGGCCCGCAGGTACTCGCTGTGCACCCCCTCCAGCATATGCACGTAAAGGCCGGAGGCATCGCTCAGGGCGGCCTCAGCGTTGATCCCCTGCTCTTCTAACGCCAGCCGTACCCGGGTCAGCAGTTCGGGGTCTTCCAGCATCAGTATTTGCGCCTGGAAGATGGCGGCGGCATCCGGTCCCACGTCCCGTTCTGTCCGCAGGGCTATCTCTGTCAGTTGGGACCGGGCGGTCTCCACAGCGTTCTGAAACCGCCGCCATTCCGCGCCGGAATCTTCTACCGGGTGGCGATCCAAGCGAAGGTCAGTGCGGCGAAACAGGAAAGCCGGGCCGATCGCAATGCCGCCCGACGCGGCAACGCCGCGCAAGGTCTGGCCGGAGGAGTTATAGTTGGGTGGATGGTTCCCTCTCATCATTTGCGGGGCGGCGCAAACCCGCCCGCCCCCGTTGGGGCGGGCGGGCTTTCGCGGATATGAGTTGATCCCTCGCTAAATTATACTGCAGGTTGGGCCAGCGGGCAAATTTCGGCTGGCTGTCAGACCGGATACGGATGTTGAGCCACTATCAACATCTGCAAGCACAGATGGGGGCAATCGCCGCCAATCGGGTTCAGAAGTCCACCTCCCGGCCCTCGTAGGCGTACTGGAACAGTCGGCGGAGTTCGTCGTAGGAGGGGGCGCGGACGGCGGTGACCATCTGGGTGTCGTTGAAGGCATCGTCCACCATCTTCTCCAGTTGGGCCTGGTGGGCCTCCCGCTCCACCCCGGCCTCGGCCACGGAGAGCGGATTACCAATCTGCCGGGCCAGGTCCCGGATGCGGCGGGCCAGGGCGCGTGCGCCCTCTTCACCTCCGGCCTGGGAACAGCCGGTCAGCGCGGCCAGTTCGGCGAACCGCTCCGGCGCCTCCCGGGCGCAGAATTCAATAGTGTACGGGAGGTAGATGCCGACGGCGCGCCCGTGGTGGATATGGAAGGTTGCGCCCAGGGTATGCCCCATCGCGTGGGCCATAGAGGCCATAGCGTTGCCGAAGCCCAGGCCTGCGATGGCGGCGGCGTTGTGCATCCGCTCCCGGGCCTCCCGATCGGAGCCGTCAGCCACCGCGCGCGGAAGGTACTGGAAGACCAGCCGGGCGGCCTGGATGCAGAGACCGTCGCTGATGTCGTTGTGCCAGGTACACGTGTACCCTTCCACCGCGTGGGTCAGCGCGTCCATCCCGGTATCCGCCGTCAGGCGGGGCGGCATGCCGACCACCAGCGCAGGGTCTACAATAGCCATATCGGCGACGTTCTCCCGGTTCCCCAGCCCCATCTTTCGCTGTTCCTCGGTGTCGGTGAGGACGATGGCCCAGGTGACCTCCGCGCCGGTGCCGCTGGTGGTGGGAATGGTGATGAGACGGGCCTTCTGCCGCAGCCCCAGGCGGATAAAAGGGTTGATCTCCGCCGGATGGAGGTCGGGCCGCTCGTAGAGAATCCAGATAGCCTTGGCCGCGTCCATCGGCGACCCACCGCCCAGACCGATGATCCAATCCGGCTCAAAGGCGCGGGCGACCTCTGCGCCGCGCAGGACGGTTGCCACGCTGGGATCCGGCTCCACCTCGTCAAAGACTTGCACCTCCAGTCCAGCGTTCTTCAGATGGAGCAGGACTTTCTCCACGACGCCCAGTTTGACCAGTGTGGCATCGGTGACGATGAGGGCGCGGCGGCCCTCCAGTTCGTCCAGGGCATCCAGCGCGCCCTCACCGAAGACAACCTGAGGGGAAACGAAGTACCACATGTTAACCTCCCGGTGGGGTAGAGCAGGTCGTTACCACAGGGCTCCGAAGGAAGCACCCTCGTAACTATTCAGCCCGATGGAGATCGCCCTCTTGGCGCCGATGGGAAGCCGAATCGTTACGCGCTCTCTATCCTTGTATCCCCTATCCTCGTACCCCCGCCGCCCCTTTGTGAAATCTTACACATCCAGATTCTGCACTTCTTTCGCGTGGGTCTGGATGAAACGACGGCGGGGAAGCACAGCG
>JASFBC010000213.1:0-45598 GCA_036172315.1 Anaerolineae bacterium
GCTGCCAGAACCCTGGCCACCTCTTCCTCGGTGATTTGACGGCGGGCCATCTCCTCACGCGCGTGGTCGGTGATGCGATAGTGAGTGATGGATTTCACTGCTACCATGCTCCAGCCAATTATAGCCCTGTTCCGCTATGACCACAATATGAAGCGCATTAGAACATCGCCGCTGTGAAACACTATGAGCGGCCCAACGATCTGCGCTTCAGCCGCAGCGCCGAAGGCGCTGTCGGCTGAAAGCGCGGGTTGGGCCGCCCTCTCCTCGCGCCGCCCGCCCCTCCGGCGGGCCACCCAGGGAGAACCGGCGCGCCCTTCTTCCCGCTGCACGGGCTACCGTCCCCCGGCCCCTCCTCACACGCCCAACCGGGGCATCTCCGGCCCGGAGCACCCCCTCGCCCACACGCTCATCGGGGCGGCCGGCGGGAATTCTCCCCCCTCCTGTTCCGGCCAGGGCTCCCCGTTTCGCCCCCATCCCGCGGCCGAATGCCGCTCCCTTCGGTTCACTTCCCGCCAGGGGCTCGCCGCATGCCCTCCCGGAGCCCTTCCGGGAGACCGGCTGCGCTCCCTCCCGGCCGGGGCCTTCCGTTCTGCCCGCCGGGGTCGGAGAGACCCCCATCTCTTCCCCCTGCATCCTCGTCGGTGCGACGGGCTTCAGCGTCCCCGATCAGGAGACCTGCGGGCTGGGTGAAGCCTTCGGGCCGCCCATTCCGCCGGCCTCCTTCCCCGCCGACATCTTGCGGCCCGCCCGCGCCCCCTCTGGCCTTTCAGACCGGCCAATCGCAGCAGGACATCTCCCCCTTCTGGCGGCCCAACGAAGGTTATTCCTTTGGCTCAAAATAGTACCCCTCGCCACGTACGGTCCGGATATACCGGGGATTATCCGGGTTGGGCTCTATCTTCTGGCGCAGGCGGTAGATGTAGATCGGGTTCGCCAATGTATTCGGGCCCCCATTATCACTCGTCCGGCGTGCCGCAGCAGCAAGCGGAGAATCTTGAACTCAGTGGGAGTCAGATAAACTTTCCGGCCACAGACCTCCAGTTCATGACGGTCGCAATCCAGCATAGAGGATAGCATCCGGGTGGTGCTGGTACGCGGAACGGGGTCCGGAGGGCCCATCAAGGGCTGGTATCACCTCAAATCCAGCAGCCACCAGGAGGATTTTCAGCATTTCCAGCATTTCTATCTCATCGTCCACCACCAGCACGCGAAGTTTGCGGGCCATAGTCTCCCCCTCTCAGTATGATTAGGCAATGATGGGGCGTGGGAGAACTCCCTGCCTGAAGACCGTTACGGCAAGGGAATTTCAAAGAGGGCGCGAGTACCTCTTCCTGGGACACTTTCTATCTGAAATCGTCCTCCCAGCATTTCCACCCGCTCCCGCATTGTATCCAATCCCATCTTTTCGGCTACCGCGCCTCCCCGGCCTAATTCGCTCATCTCAAAGCCGCTGCCATCATCCTCTACGGAAACCAGAATCCGGTCTTCTCCAATGTCCACGTTGACCTGGGCGCGAGTCGCGTAGGAGACATCCCGGGCATTTGTCAGCAGTTCCTGGATGACCCGAAAGACGGTTACTTCCTTGTAGGGGGCGAACCGGCGCTCCCGACCGGTGACAGCCAGGTTCACCCGGAACCCCTCCCCTTCGCCGATGTCTTCCACGTGCCGTCGTAACGTGGGAATCAACCCCAGATCGTCCAGCATCATCGGGCGCAGATTGGAAATGAAATTTCTGACTCGCTGGAATGTCCCTATCACCGCAGCCTTCAGATTGGCCAGTTCCGCGCGGGCCTGGTCTGGGTTGCTTTCAAATAACCGTTCGCAGATTTCCGCCTGGAGGACCAGGTTGGTCAGCGCTTGCGCGGGGCCGTCGTGCATCTGGCGGGCCAGAATCTGACGTTCCCGCTCCTGGGCCTCAATCACTCGCACCACAGCAGGGGTTACTTCTGCGGAGGGTTGTACTTGTTCCCGGGGAATCGCTCCTTCCTGGCAGGATTCCAAAATGCGTTGCAACAAACGGGCGTATCGCTGAAGGTGGCGCTGGTCGGACTGAAGTTTTTCCAATTGCCCGCGCATGGTGAACAGGCGCTGTTGGGTTTCCACCAGCGCCTGATACGCTTCGCGAATGTCCTGGCGGGGAATCGTATCAAAATGACTCTCTACCTGCCGGAGATGGTTGGCCGCCTGCGTGCTGCGCTGCGCCAGCCGGTCTACTTCGCTGGCTGTCTGCTGAATGAGCATATCCACTTCTTTCAGTTCGGCCTGAACCTGAGCGTGCTCTTTCCGGCATTCTTCCAGAAAGGCGAGAAGGGGATAAGCCGTTGAGGGGACTGGTGGCATCATCCCTCCTTTGACATAACTACTGCAGAATTTTCCTGTAAAACAACGGCAGAGGTGGGACGGGTTCGGGCCCGATGGTATGGGCTTCCAGGAGGCGAACCCTGGCCTGTTCCAGCCGGACCCGATCGCTGGCATGGATGGTACATAGGGGGGTCCCTTTGCGGACCCAGTCGCCGACTTTGTAGTGGACAATGACACCAACGGAATGATCTATCGGGTCTCCTTTCTTCTCCCGACCCCCACCCAGGTCCACCACCGCCATCCCGATCTGTGCCGCGTCCACTTTCTGAAGGTAGCCATCGGTTGGAGCAGGGACGGGCTCAATGATAGGGGCGCGGGGCAATCGGTCGGGCTCATCCACGAAACGGACATCCCCGCCCTGGGCAGCGATCAGGGCGCGGAATTTGCGCCATGCGCTGCCGCTGGCAATGGCCTGAGCGGCCAATTCTACCCCCTCGCTGGAGTCGGCTACCCGACCAGCCAGTGTCAGCATCTCCGCCGCAACAACCAGGCAGTGTTCCCGCAGGTCCGGTGGCCCCGCTTCGTGAAGGATGTGAATGGCTTCCTGAACTTCCAGAGTGTTTCCCACTGCCCATCCCAGGGGTTGGTTCATATCAGAGACGAGCGCGCCGACTCGACGGCCCAATTCCCGGCCCAGGCGGACCATCGCCTCGGCGAGGCGGCTGGCTTCCTCTATCGTCTTCATAAAGGCGCCGCTGCCGACTTTCACATCCAGCAGGATGGCTGTCGCCCCACCGGCCAGTTTCTTGCTCATGATAGAACTGACAATCAGCGGAAGGGAGGAAACGGTTCCGGTGACATCCCGGAGGGCGTAGAGTTTCCGGTCGGCAGGGGCCAGATTTTCCGATTGGCCGGTGATGACAATGCCGATGCGGGCCAGTTGGGCCTTGAATTCCTGGGGGGAGAGGTCCGTGCGGAAGCCGGGGATGGACTCCAATTTGTCTGCCGTGCCGCCGGTGAAGCCCAGGCCGCGCCCGGTCATCTTGCCCACAGGAACCCCGCAGGCCGCGACGACCGGAGCCACCACCAGGGTCACTTTATCCCCAATGCCGCCGCTGGAATGCTTGTCGGCGACCACGGGAGCCACATCGCTTAAATCCAAGACGTCTCCGGACCGGGCCATTGCCAGGGTCAGGTCGCGGGTTTCCCGTTCGCTCATCCCGCGCAGATAGACTGCCATCAGCCAGGCGGCAGCCTGGTAGTCGGGGATGTCTCCCCGGGTGTAGCCCTGGATGAAGAAATCTATCTCCTCAGCGGTCAATTCATAGCCGTCCCGCTTCTTTTCAATAATATCTATAACCCGCATTCCTCCTCCCTGGCGCATTCCACCATGCTTCGGGGCTAACTGCGAGGCATTTTGCCCCTCCTTGTTCTATTATGAATTTTAATACCAGGTGGAAAAATGTCAAACGGGGACCGGGACTCGGGCGCTCTTCCCCCAGCGGCCCAGCAGTTGCCGGCGCTCCCTGAAAACAGATGTGCCAGACACAAAGGTGTCTGGCACACACTGTAGCGTAGGCTGTCCGCCTGCGACTGTTAGCCTGCGGCTGTCAGCCTGCGGTGTCTGGCACATTCTGTGGCATTCGGAGGGGATTTGCTACGGCTGCTCTATGGTGATCATTACGGTGCAGCCGCCCTCATCCTTCGCGGAGATCATCAGACTGGCCTTACGGTTGCCTTTGGTCCATTCCTGGATGACCGTATTGCCCAGCGTGCTCTCCTCTCCCGCCGTCCAGCCCAGGCCGGGCATCTCCTTGCGGTAGAACTCCGCCACGTCCTCCACCGGGTCCGCGCTGGAGAACATAATAAGATTGCCCATAATGGTCTGGTCGGTAGCGCCAGGGTAGAGAGGTACATCTTCGGGGGCCCCTGTTGCCCCTTCAGGGGGCTGAATGGTAATGGGCTTGTTCACATCGTAGACCTCGTAGGTCCAGTCCCCCTGGATTTTCTTGCCGTCCTCCTGAGTGCCTTCCCACGAGACGGTAAAGCGGGTGACGAAGGCAGGCAGCCCGGCCTCGTCCGCAACCCAGATGTCGGCTTTTGTAGCAGTCACCGTTCCCTGGACCATCCCCGGCAGCATCTCCGGGCTCAGATTCAAGGTATAATGGCGACTGCGCACGCCATTGACCGTATCTCTGCCCACATACCGATAGTCGGAAGAGGCGAGATCCTCCGCGCGAGAGAGCAATCCCCCTCCAAATTCGGCCGCTTCCTCTGCCGATTGCTGGGTCTGGATACAACCGCCATCGGGGCTGCACATCCAGGTGGTATCGCCGATCTGGACAAACTCCACCGTGCCGGGGCTCTCGCCTCCTTCGGAGGTGATGACGATGCGTCGGGCAGCGGGCTCGCGCGTCTCTTCCTGCTCCATCGTGAGGGTCTCAGGGGCCCTGCCCTCCACCGTCTGCCGCCAGATAAGGCGGGAGCGGTAACTGTTGAGGTTCTCCAGCGCGGTGGGGGCGATTTCCAGTGGTGGGGCTTCTTCAGTTGGGGGAGGAGGTGCTGTCGGTTGACCTCCGGAAGGCGGGGCACCGGTCGCCTCAGGGGGCGGAGTGGCAGTCTTTCCGCCCAGCGAGCAAGCCATTGCCGCCAGGACCAGGAGCGCAATGGTCCCCCATATGAATCGTCTTTGGTTCATTAGACTATCTCCTGCTGATGAAAGTATCTCATCTCTGCCGTCCGCAAAGACTCAGGGGGACCTGGGGAAAATGGGGAAGAGCGAGTGGCCTGGACCTGGTGATCCCTGGGCGTTCACGGCCAGTGAGTCTGAGACCTGTTTAGAGTTTACTACCTTTATGTCAAAAAGTCAAGTGGATGGTTTCATATCGTTCAACCGCAAAAGTCAGCCCCCTTGTCCCCTCTTGGCCTCTATGCTACGATGTGTTCCCGCTGTCCATCAAGTGGTTCCAAACACCGAAGTGCAGGAGGTAATCGCGATGAACTTCTCCATATGGCGCAAAGCGCTTACCGTCATCCCAGAAGTCAGCAAAGAGGAGTGGGACCGCTTGGACCTGATCTCCCGCTGGCTCATCAGCACACGTGCGGCTGTCTTGCTGATGACGTTTCTCTCTGCGGTCCTGGGTGGGGTCTTTGCCCTCTGGGATGGCTACCGCATCAGCCTCTGGGCATGGGCGGTGCTCATCCTCGGCCTGGTGCTGGCCCATGCTGCCAACAATCTTTTCAACGATTACACAGATTATATGCGCGGCGTGGACCGGGAAAACTACTACCGGACGCAATACGGCCCGCAGCCGATTGCCAGCGGCCTGATGACGCGTCGCCAGCACCTGACCTATTTCGTCGTCACTGGCCTGCTGGCATTGGCCTGTGGCCTGGTCCTCCTCGCCTGGCGCCGCTGGGACTCTTTCATCTGGCTCCTGTTGGGCCTGGGGGCTTTCTTTGTGCTCTTTTATACCTGGCCCCTCAAGTATCTGGCCCTGGGGGAACTGGCGGTATTCATCGTCTGGGGGCCGCTGATGATTGGTGGTGGCTACTACGTGCTGACCGGCCGGTGGAACTGGCTGGTGGTCCTGGCCAGTATGCCCTACACGCTGGGGGTGACCACGGTTCTGTTGGGTAAGCACATTGACAAACTGGCGATGGATCGGGAGAAGCGCATTTATACGCTGCCGGTGGTCATCGGGGAGAAGGCGGCGCGGTATCTGATAGTGGGGATGATGATTCTCTCTTACCTGCTCGTGGGGGGGATGGTCGTGGCGGGAGTTTTCACGCCGGTAATGCTGGCGGTGGTGCTGGCCCTGCCAACATTCCGCAAACTGTATCCGATGATGCTCCGGCCCAAACCGGAGACCTGTCCGCCGGGCTTCCCCCAGGGGCAGGGGGGATGGCCTCTCTACTTTGCACCCATCGCCTTCGTGAACAATCGGGCCTTCGGGACATGGTTCCTGCTGGGGCTGCTGGTGGATACAGCGCTGAAGGCCTTTGTGCTCCGGTAAACGCGGCACGGGATGCATCAGGCGCCTCATAGAGGGGGCCGGGGGCGGCACTGCTGCTCCGCCCCCGGCCTCGCGGCGTCACAGGGCGCCGCAGAGTGTTTCGTAGAGCCGGACGGTGGCCGGAGATGGTTCCACCTGCAGTTCATCCCAGAGTCGCTGGACGCAGCGCCCATAGACCCGCGCCGCCTGTGCCCGACGGCCTGTCCGGGCGTAGGCCACCATCATCCATCGGTACGCTGATTCCCAGCAGGGGTCGCGAGTCAAAACCTCCTGGCAGAGGGGAAGGACCTCGTCCCAGGCTTTCTTCTGGGCCAACAGTTCCGCCACCCGGTCGGCGGTGCGCAGATAGAGCGCCATCAGCCGCTCCCGCTCCTCGCTGCACCAGTCCTCGTAGAGGCAGTCCGCCAGATAATCGCCCTCGTAGAGGGCCAGAGCCCTCCGGTATCGCTCCAGCGCGCCCTCCGGATCGGCCTCCGAGAGACGGTCTCCCTCAGCAATGAGGGCTTCCAGTTCCTCCACGTCCAGCCAGAGATCGGCGCCGGGCCGCAGGCCGTAGCGAGAACCGTCACGGGCGATATAGGCGGAGGGGATCCCCTCCGGTCGGCTCGGCTCCAGGACCTTGCAGAGGGTGCTGAGGGCCACTTTGAAATCCCGCCGGGCCGTCTCCGGATCCAGGTCGGGCCAGAGCATCTCCAGAATCTGGTCCCGGTCCAGCATCCGGCGCCGGTAGGTGAGGAGGACCTGGAAGAGCCGCCGGGCCTTCTCCCGTCGCCAATCTGCCGGAGCGATTTCCTGCTTCCCTCGCCAGACGCGAAGTTCTCCCAGCGTCTGGACCCGCAACTGGTAGCCGGGATGGAACTCTACATTTTCCAGACCCAGAGTGCGCAGCAACCGCTCCGCGCAGGCGCGGTGGATGTTGGCCCGCCGGGCATAGACCAGAAGCGGAACGCTCATTCGGGGGTCGGGCGGAGCCAGGAGAGGAGCGCGGGTGAAGAGATAATCGTAACCCCAGGTGTGGACCAGTTGCAGGAGTTCTTCTCTTCCGCCTGTCGGTACCAGCCCAGGGCCTCGTTAAAGCGGCTGCGCAGCCGGGCGATGTCTCCCAGGTAGACCAGTAGTGCCGGATGAGCCACCAGCATTTCGGGGGGGAGGGTACCGATCCAGAGGGCCAGCGTATCCTATCGTCCAGCCTGAACCATTTCGCGGCCCAGGTGCTCCAGGATGGCTGCCGCAGGCTCAAATTCCCGCGCGGCCAGAAAGTGGTGGACCGCCTCCGCCCGGTCGCCCCGTTCTACAAAACACTGCGCGGCGCGCAGGTGGGCCTGACGCGTCTCTTCCGGAGACAACTGCTGCTGGAGGAATTCTTGGAACAGGTGGTGGTAACGGACATGCCCTTCTCCCAAGTCCACCACGAAGAGCCCGTTTTCCATCAAGTATTCCAGCATCTGGGCGCTATCGTCTGTCCCCCGCAGGGGATCACAGAGGGAAGGCGTTAGTTCTCGCAGGATGGCAGTGGCGAGGAGAAAATCCCGTACCGGGGGAGGTTGTTGCCGCAGGACTTCTTGGGCCAGGTAGGAGAACAGGCTCTCCGTCGGGCTGGCGATGCGCTTCAGGGCCTCCGGCACCGTAGAGGCTCCCCGGCTGTGCAATGTCTGCCATATCAGTTGCAGGGCGATGGCCCATCCCTCGGTCCGATCCGTCAGGAGGGAAACCTCGGAAGGAGAGAGGGGAAGGCCGTACTGGTGACCGAAGAGGGCCGCGATTTCTGCCGGCGTGAAGGCCAGTTCGTCCTGACGAATCTCCAGATTCACTCCCCCCGTTTCTCTGCCTCTGCTTTGATGTCTTCCCACAGCCGGTCCAGTTCGGCGATGCTCATCTGGGCCATATCCAGGCCGCGCTGGCGGGCCTGTTCCTCCATAGCCCGGAAACGGGAGGCGAAGCGGGCATTGGCCTTGCGGAGCGCCGTCTCCGGCTCCACCCCCAGGTGCCGGGCCCAGTTGGCGACGGCGAAGAGCAGGTCGCCCACTTCGGCCTCCACCTCCTCCGGCGTGCAGGCCGCCTCCACCTCCTCCATCTCCTCCCGCACCTTCCGGGCCACCTCTTCCGGTCGGCTCCAGTCAAAGCCCACCCGGGCCGCCCGTTCCCCGTAGATGTGCGCCTGCAGGAGCGCCGGGACCGCCTGCGGGACGCCATCCAGAAGGGACCCCTTCCCGGCCCGTTCCTCCTGCTTGAGGTGCTCCCAGCGGCTCAGCACCTCCTGAGCGTTGTTCACCCTCTGGCCACCCCACACATGGGGGTGGCGTCGTTTCAGTTTCCGGTCTATGGCCGCGATGACATCGGCCATACGGAACTCCCCCGCCTCGGTCGCCATTTGCGCATGCAGTACAATCTGCAGGAGCAGGTCGCCCAGTTCCTCCCGCAGCCTCTCCATATCTCCGGCGTCTATCGCGGCGGCGACTTCGTAGGCTTCCTCCAGCAGGTTGCTCCGCAGGCTCTCGTGCGTCTGTTCCCGGTCCCATGGACAGCCGTCCGGGGCCCGCAGGTGGGCGACAGTCTCTTGGAAGCCTTCAAAACTGCTCACCGGCGGGAGCGGGGGGACGTACAGCGTGGTCAGATGGTCCACTTCCTGGCGGTCCAGTTCGTACAGCGGCAGACGGACCAGTCGCTGCGCGTCCGTCCCGGCGGCGAAGATGAGGGTGACGGGATGCTCATCGGGGTACTGGTTCATCAGCGTCAGTTTCAGGTCGCCGGCTAGTCGGCGGCTGTAAACCTGACCGATGAGGGCGGGGAGGTCGGGGTTCAGGGGAGGATGGTGGAGGGTGGCAATCTCTATCCCGTCATAAATCTGGAGACCGGGGTCCAGAGCGTCCAGGCCCAGCGCGGTGAGCGCCACTTCCACGAAACTGAGCCCCTCCACGACGCGCACGGGCAGGCCGGCCCCCTGCGCCGTCTGCAGGACCTGCCGGACGGTCGCCTCACCGACCAGGGGGTGGCCCGGGACGGCGTAGATGACCCCTTCTGGCCGGCGGCCCAGTTCCAGCACCCGCTCCGCGATGGCCTGGTAGACCTGGGCAAAGTCCTGGGCCGACTCGTAGAGGTCGTCAAAGGAGTGGAGGGCCAGATGGGCGGGCAGGTGGGCGATGGTGGGATGGCGGGCAGTGCGCAGCCAGACCTCCCGGCCCGCCGAGAGCACCTCCCAGGCCTCGCGCGTCAGGTGGCGGGGGTCCCCCGGCCCCAATCCGACAATGGTGATGCTCATATTTTTCCCCCCTGAACAGAGATGTGCCAGGCACTCCGGAATTTGGTGCCTGGCACATCCGGAATAAGCCGGTTGGTTATCTACTGGCGCCGCCGCCGGACCAGCCAGCGCACCAGCAGGAAAATCCCGAAGATGGGCAGCGCGATCAGGATGAGCGCGGGCAGGACAACGATGACGACGTAGATGAGCGCCTTGACGAAGAACTCCAGGACGTTCAGCAGCGCCTCTACCGCGTTGCGGACAGTAGCGGGCAGGTTCCAGCCGCCCGTATCCAGCGGCTGGGCCATCGCATCCGGCGTCAGGTTGACGGTAATCGTCGCCAGCGCGGTCTGATTCTCCAGGTACTGCATCTGTCCTTTCACCTGCTCTATCTCTGCCTGGGTCTGGCTGAGGTGTTCGTAGACGGCCAGAACGGCCTCGGTGTCCTCTGCCCGGTCCAGGAACTCCAGCAATTGCTTCTCCTTTGCCTCCAGGTGGCGCAGGCGGGATTGCAGGTCCACGTACTGGTCTGTCACGTCCTGCCCGGAGACTGATTCCCGCCGGACGGTTGTCGCCATAGCGCGCAGGCGGTCCAGCGCCGTATCCAGCGTTTCCGCCGGGACCCGGAACGTCACCGTGGCCTGCCGGCCTTCCTGGTACTGGTACGCTTCCACAGAGACCACGTAGCCCCCCAGTTCGCGGGCCAGGGCCTGGATGTCGTTCAGCGCCTTATCGGTGTCCGGGACGATGAGGTCCAGACTGGCCGTCCGGACGACCATCCGCTCGGTGGTGGCGACCGCAGCAGCGGCGGCCGCATCGGCGCCGCTCACCGGGTATGCCCCCTTCTCCTCGGCGGGAGCGGGAAGGAGTGCTCGTGGGGCCGGTGCAGGGGCACCCATAAGCGGCTGAGAGGGCGCTGGTGTTGGGGTGAGTCGGGCGGCGCATCCCCCAGCGGCGATTCCCAGTAGGATCACTCCTGTGAGAATCCACAGATGTTTTTTCATCGCTCTCCTTTGGTTTCGGTTATCGGGTTATTTATAAGACGCCAGAGGATGCTCATCCGTTCCCTTCAGCGTCCTATCTCCAGGCGGGCGATCAGGCGGCGGGGGAGACCCCGGGCCCGCATGCGCTCCTGGGTGATCTCTATCGGATAGGGGACGCGACGCAGTTCCCAGGTCATCGCCTCGGTATCCAGAATGGCGTAACTGGCGCGGGGGTCACCGTCCCGGGGCTGTCCGACGCTGCCGGGGTTGAGGATCATCCGATGTCCTCGCAGAGAGATGGGAGTGCCGATTTCCGGCACCATGGCCTGGGGGTGACCTGGGTTGGGGTCCATCGCGAATATCAGCGGGAGATGGGTATGGCCCACCAGGCAGAAGGGGGTGGAGAAGTGAGCGAAAGCGATCGTTGCCCCTCCCAGGTCCAGCAGGTACTCCCACAGGGGCTCGCGCGGGCTGCCGTGAGCCAGAGTGAAGTCTCCCTGTTCCAGACGAAGCGGGAGTTGCTGGAGGTATTCCTGGCTGACCGGCGTCAGTTCTTCCCGGGTCCAGAGGTGAGCAATACGGGCGTCAGTATTGAAGTCGTCCAGGTTCAGGTAACCCATAACGGCCCAGTCGTGGTTGCCGGCCACACAGATGTGCTCAAAGTCCTGAATACGGGCCACGCACTCGTTGGGGTCCGGGCCGTACCCGACCAGGTCTCCCAGGCACCAGATCATATCAAAGGGAGCGGCGTCTCTCAGCACCGCTTCCATAGCAGTGCGGTTGGCGTGGATATCGGAGATAACCAGGTAACGCAACGGGATTCACTCCATCAACAGGTTCTTCCGGATATTATACTCCAAATTCTCCTCTTGCCAATTTTGACAAGATGTGGTATAATCAGTATCGGAAAGCGGGCGTGGTTCAGTTGGTAGAACGTCTCCTTGCCAAGGAGAAGGCCACGGGTTCGAGTCCCGTCGCCCGCTCAGTAAAGATGTTGCGGCGGCGTAGCCAAGGGGCAAGGCAAGGGTCTGCAAAACCCTCATCCGTCGGTTCAAATCCGACCGCCGCCTCCTGGTTGAACATTGAACAAGGCGGGCAGTCCTCAGGACTGCCCGTTTCTGTCTGGGGCGGTGGCGAAACGGCAGCCGCGGGGGACTTAAAATCCTCTGTCCGTTGAGGACGTGTGGGTTCAAATCCCACCCGCCCCATTGGGAGGGGTCTATGAAAGCCCAGAGCGAATCCCGCATCCACGAACGGTATCTCCGCCACACTAAAAAATTCCCCAACGTCTGGTGTGCCGGATGCGGCATCGGCATTGTTCTGGGGGCCATTATCCGCGCGGTGGATGCCCTGGGGCTGGATAAGAACGACATCGCGATGGTCTCCGGTATCGGGTGCACGGGCCGCATGCCGGTCTATGTGGACTTCAATACCCTCCACACTACCCACGGGCGGGCGCTGGCCTTCGCCACCGGCCTCAAATTGGTGCGTCCTGATATGAGAGTCATTGTGGTCATGGGAGACGGGGACGCGCTGGCCATTGGGGGCAACCATTTCATCCATGCCGCCCGGCGCAACATCGGCCTGACAGCCATCGTGGTCAACAACGCCACCTACGGGATGACCGGCGGTCAGTATTCACCGACGACCCCTCTGGGAGCCCTCAGTACCACAGCGCCCTACGGCCATATTGAGCCCCCCTTTCAGATCGCCGAACTGGCCCGGTGCGCGGGCGCGGCGTTCGTCGCCCGCAGCACCGTCTACCACGTGGAGGAGTTGCAGGAATATATCGCCCGCGCGCTGCAGAAAGAGGGCTTCTCGCTGGTGGAGGCCGTCAGTTACTGCCACACGACCATCGGCCGGCTCAACCGGTGGGGGACCGCGCCGGAGATGATGCGGCGGCTGAAGGAAGAGAGCATCACCCTGAAGCAGGCGGAGCGGATGGGGCCGGAGGAACGGGCCGGGAAAATCGTCCGGGGAATACTGGCCGATCGGGACGACCTGGTGGAATATACCCGACGGTATAAGGAGGAGGTCGTCCTTCGCGCTCAGGAGGGAATCCTATGGAGCGGACCGAAATCCGAATTGCCGGTACGGGCGGTCAGGGAGTGATTCTGGCAGGCATCCTGCTGGCCGAGGCGGCTGTGCGGGACGGGAAAAAGGCCGTTCAGACCCAGTCCTATGGCCCGGAGGCGCGGGGTGGGGCCAGCCGCTCCGAGGTCATCATCTCCGACCAGGAGATTGACTACCCTAAGGTCCTGGACGCGGACATCCTCCTCTGTATGAGCCAGGAGGCATGCGACCGGTACGCCGGGAAACTGAAGAAGGGCGGCCTCCTGATCCTGGATACCGTTCACGTCCACCGGGCACCGCTGATCCGGGCGGTGCGGGTGCCCATCACCGAACTGGCCCGTCAGGCTACTGGGCGGGAGATTACGGCCAACATCGTCGCCCTGGGACTGCTGGTGGGGTTGACCGGTGTGGTCTCGCGGGAATCGCTGGAGGCGGCGGTCCGGGCCCGAGCCCCGCGCGGGACGACGGAGATGAATCTGCAGGCGCTGGCCGTCGGTCTGGAGCAGGCGGCTCGGCTGGCCGGGAGCATTTCCGATGGGAGAAGCCTCTGACCTCCACAGGAGACTTTTCCTAAACTTTTACGGAGGTTCCTATGCCCAACGATTTTCTCTTTCGTGCCGACCTGGAAGAACTGGATCCCTTTATGGTCGACCTCATCCGCTGGGAGCAGGAGCGTCAGGCCCGAAAACTCATCCTCATCCCTTCCGAATCTTACGCCCCGAAGGCCGTTCGGGAGGCCGAAGGCTCCGTCTTCCAGAACGTCTACGCTGAGGGGTATCCGCCGCTGCGGATGACTCGCGACCCCGAGGAGCGGCTGCGGGATGTGGCCTGGCAACTGGCCTTCTACCGCCGCTACGCCGACCGCCGCTTCTACAAAGGCGTGGACTATGTCCATCTGGTGGAGTGCCTGGCCCAGCGCCGCTGTGCCGAACTCTTCGCCCACGACGACGTCCGCCCGGAGCACATCTTCGTCAACGTCCAGCCCCTCTCCGGCGCCGCCGCCAACCTGGCCATCTATCAGGCCCTGATGAAGCCCGGGGATGTCCTGATGGGTATGGACCTCTTCCAGGGTGGTCACTTGACCCACGGCTCCGAGTTCAACGTCTCCGGGAAGTGGTACCGGCGGGTCTCCTACGGCGTGGACCCGAAGACGGAGAGGCTGGACTACGACGCGATCCGGGACCTGGCTCGCCAGCATCGCCCACGCGTCATTGTAGCCGGATATACTTCCTACCCCTGGGCGCCTGATTGGCACGCCTTCCGCTCTATCGCCGACGAGGTCGGAGCCTACCTGGTCGCCGACATCGCCCACACCGCCGGAATGGCTGCCGCCGGGGCCTACCCCAATCCCGTCGGCATCGCCCACGTCACCGTCTTCACCACCCACAAGACCATCTGCGGGCCGCGCGGTGCCTGTATTCTCACCACCGACGAGACGCTGGCCCAGGCGATAGATATGGCCGTCTTCCCCGGCGAACAGGGCGGCCCCCACGTCAATAAATTCGCCGCGATGGCCGTTGCTTTCAGACTGGCCCAGACGGAGCAGTCCCGCCAACTCCAGCACCAGATCGTCGCCAATGCCCGCGCTCTGGCGGACGGGCTTCAGAGGAGGGGGGTTCGGCCAGCCTACGGCGGCACGAATACCCACCTGCTGGTGATAGACCTGAAATCTATCCCCACCCGCACCGGCTATCCCTTGTGGGGCGAACCGGCGGCTCGGATCCTGGACCTGGCCGGTATTGTCGTCAACAAGAACACTATCCCCGGGGATACGCTGACCGCGCTGGCAACGGGCATCCGCATGGGCACCCCATGGGTCACCCAGCGGGGGCTGGATGAGCAGGATATGGAGACCCTGGCCGATTTAATCGCCCGCCTGCTCTTCGCCATCCAGCCTTTCGCCTACAACGGCCTGGTCGGTACCCTCCCGCGCGGGAAGGTGGACCTGGATGTCCTGGAGGAAGTCCGGGCGGGGGTGGCGAAATTGGCCGAAAAGGCCGGGATTGACTTTGAGTACACCCCCAGCGGTTATCCCCACTTCTTCTCCTTCGGGCCCGACGGGAAGAACACCCCTCTGCGGGTCACCGGCTGGCGGGCGCGGCCGTTTGTCCAGCAGGTGGTTACCGCCAACATCGCCGACCTGGCCCCCGGCCAGGCCAAAGCCGCCCGCATGCTGGACCGCCACGGCGCCCTCATCGCCGAGGCCATCGTCCAGCGGGAAGAGCCGGACGAGTGGGGCCGGGATCGCTACCTGATCATCCCGGCGGCCAATGGGAGCCGGGTCGCGGCCTGGCTGCGCGCCCTCTCCGACGGCTATGTCCTCTTTGACGAGACCGACATCTACCGGAAAGTGGAGGGGCCGGTGGTGGTGGAGGAGGTTCCTCACCCCTCATCGGCTGCCAAAGGGGTCACCTCCTCCGGCAGGGGGTGGGGTGAGGAAATAGACCTCACCAAACCCTACTTCATCGGCCAATCCGCCCTCGTTCGCAGTGAGCCCCGCAGCGAAGCGGAGGGGCGTCCCGAATGGCACTGGGAAGAGCGAGAATCCCCTCTCAAGCGCACCCCCCTCTACGAGACCCACAAACGGATGGGCGCGAAGATGGTCCCCTTCGCCGGATGGGAGATGCCGGTCTGGTATACTTCCGTGAGCGAAGAGCACCGCGTGGTGCGGGAGACGGCGGGCCTCTTTGACGTGGCCCATATGGGTGTCTTTGAGATCGCCGGGCCCCACGCCACTGCCTTCTTGGACACCGTCTGCTCCAACTACGTCGCCTGGCTGGAGGATGGGCAATCCCTCTACGGCTATCTCCTGGACCCCGATGGCAACGTCATAGACGACGTGATGATTTATCGCCGCCGGGCTGATCTCTATCTGATGGTGGTCAACGCCGCCAATGAGGACAAGGACTGGGACTGGCTGAATGCTGTCAATGAGCGGCGGGTGATGATAGACCGGGCTCGCCCCTGGGTACAGGTGGAGGCTCCGGCCATCCTGCGCAATCTGAAGGATCCGGCGTCCGGCGAGCGGGAGAAGCGGGACCTGGCCCTTCAGGGCCCGGCGTCGCTGCCGACCTTGCTGGCCCTGGCGGACGGGGACCGGTTCCGCACCGAACTGGCCCGCCTGCGCCGAACGGACCTGCTGGAAGGGTCGCTGGCGGGGATCCCCGTCGTCATCGCCCGCACCGGCTACACAGGCGAGGAGTGGGGGTATGAGATTTTCGTCCATCCGGACCAGGCGCCGCTTCTCTGGGAGAAGATTCTGGAGGCTGGGGAGCCCTTGGGGGTGAAACCGGCGGGCCTGGGCGCGCGCGACTCCACCCGTACCGAGGCAGGCCTCCCCCTCTACGGCCACGAACTGGCGGGCCCCTTTAACATTTCGCCGATAGAAGCCGGCTTTGCCGGATACGTTAAGTACCACAAGCCCTTCTTCATCGGGCGGGACGCGCTCCTGGCCCGGGAGAAGACCCGGGACCGGGAACTGATCCGCTTCCGCGTGGGCGAAAAGGGCGTCCGCCGCCCGCAGACCGGCGACCCGGTGGTCAACCGCAAGGGGCAACGGATCGGCTACGTCACCAGTTGCTCCATTGATACCGAGGGCTATCTGGTGGGGCTGGCGATTGTGAAGAGGCAGTACAACGTGCCGGGGACAGAGATTGCCATCTTCCCGCTGGGCGGGAAGTCGCTGGAAGAGGCGGCAGGGGCCGATCGGGCTGTTCTCCCGGTAGAAGCGACGGTGCTCCCCCGCTTCCGGGAGCGCGCTATGGAGGCCCAGGTCTGGCGGACGGTAGAGGATTAGAGGTGACGTGCCGCTCATTTCTGGCCCTGATAGCCTGGCTCTTCTCCTCATTACAACACCTTACAGCCCCCGACCGTCCGGACGACCTGCTCCTGCTGGCACCGGCGCGGCGGGTCTACCTGCCGGTAGTGCTGCGGTAATCCTCACCCCTCCCCTCTGACCTCTGGCAGGAGAGGGGAGGGGTAAGGAACCTCTCTTGACTTTTTCGGCCAGAGTGCTATAATTTGTCACTGTTACATACAACTGACTATATCTGCTTTACCGCTTGGTTCGCTCGTAGCATCCGCATATCCTTTCAAAGGAGGTAAAAATGCGACGAAACTGGGCGGTTCTTTTTTTGATGGTTTCCCTCATCGCCTTTGCCGGGCCATCCCCGGCTCGCGCTCAGGAAGGGCAGGGCCTGCTCCTCTTCTGCGATTACCCTGCCCGGGTCGCCGAACTGGGTGAGACGGTCACCTTTAACCTCACCCTTCGGCTCACATCCTCCACTCCCCAGACGGTCTACTTGGACCTCCAGGGGCTTCCGGAGGGGTGGGAAGCCACCTTTCGGGGCGGCGGCAACGTGGTGCGCGCCGTCTACGTAGAGCCGGAGAAAGACGCCTCCGTCAGCCTGCGAGTGGTGATACCGGAGACCGCTGCCGGTGATACTTACCGCTGGAAGGTGATCGCTCGCGGGGAAGGGGTATCAGCGGAATTTCCGCTGGAACTGACGGTGGCGGCCAAACTCCCGCCCCGCCTCAGCCTCTCGGTGGACCTGCCCACTCTGCGGGGGGCGGCTACCACCACCTTCCGCTACGACGCCACGTTGAAAAATGAGGGGGACGAAGAGACCACCGTCAATCTGCAGGCCAGTGCATCCCAGGGCTTCCTGGTCTCCTTCAAGTATCTGGGCCAGGACGTGACCAGCCTGCCGGTGGGGGCTAACGAGTCCAAACGGATCAGCATTGAGGCCCGCGCCTATGCGCAGATTCCGGCCGGGACTTACCCCATTGAGGTGGCTGCTGTAGGGGGCGAGAGTCAGGCCAGTCTCTCCCTCGTCGCCGAAGTGACGGGGCAGCCGGATCTGACCATCCGGACGCCCGACGAACGGCTCTCCACCCAGGTCTACACAGGCCGAGAGACCCCCGTCCAACTGCTGGTCCAGAACACTGGCTCGGCGCCGGCCCTGAACGTGGAACTCTCCGCCAGCCCGCCCTCCGGCTGGTCGGTCCGCTTTGAGCCGGAGCGGATTCCGGAAATCCCTGTCGGGCAGCAGGTGGAGATTACCATGCACGTCAGGCCCGCCGATAAGGCCGTGGCTGGCGACTACATGCTCACTGTCCGGGCCCGGCCTCAGGACGGCGGTTACGAATCGGCAGACTTCCGTATCACCGTGCTCACCTCTACCCTTTGGGGCGTGGTGGGGATTTTCCTCATCGCTGTGGCGGTTGCCGTAGTCGCCTGGGCCGTGATGCGCTTCGGGCGCCGGTAGAAAGTGCTCCTGTCCTTCCCCGTGCCCCCTTCAGCGGCGGGGGAGGGATGGGCGGAAAGGAGGGCCTGTGGACGGACCGGTCATCCAGACGCAGGAACTGACCAAGCGCTACGGCGATGTGGTCGCCGTGGACCGCCTGAACCTGGTGGTGGAGCCGGGCGAAGTTTTCGGCCTCCTGGGGCCCAACGGCTCGGGTAAGACGACGACCATCCTGATGATCTTGGGTTTAACGGAGCCCACGTCGGGGACGGTGCGGGTGATGGGGCTGGACCCCGCCCGGCAACCGCTCAGCGTCAAATCCCGGGTCGGCTATCTCCCCGACCAGGTCGGCTTCTACGACGACCTGACGGCCCGGGAGAACCTCATCTATATCGCCAAACTGAACGGCATCCCCCGGGCGGAGGCGTACCGGCGGATAGACGGGGCGCTGGCGCAGATGGGTCTGATGGAGGTGGCGGACCGTCCGGTGGGCACCTACTCGCGCGGGATGCGCCAGCGACTGGGCGTGGCGGAGGTCCTCATCAAGCGCCCGGCGCTTATCATTATGGACGAGCCGACGGTGGGGCTGGACCCGGAGGCGGCGCAGGAATTCCTCCAAACTATCCGCGACCTGAAGGCGCAGGGGATCACCGTGCTGATCGCTTCTCACCTTCTCCACCAGGTCCAGGCCGTCTGCGACCGGGTGGGGCTGTTCCATCGCGGGCGGATGGTCCTGGAGGGGACAGTGGAAGAACTGGCCCGGCGGATCCTGGGCGGCGGCTACCGGGTGCACGTGGAGGCGACGGGGCCGAAAACGGCGATCCTGGAAGCCCTTCGCCGTCTGCCCGATGCCACCAAAGCGGAGCCGACCGGGCCGGAGCGGTATGTGGTAGAAGGTCGTCGGGACCTGCGGGGTGAGGCCGCCCGGGCGGTGGTGGAGGCCGGGGGCTCCCTGCGCGCCCTTCAGTTAGAGGAACCCAGCCTGGATGACGTCTATGCCCGATACTTCCAGGAGGTGGAGCATGGCCGCGAGGGTTGAGGCAAGACGGATTTCCCGCGAAGGCTCGCCGTGGACTGGGCTCTGGGCGGTGGTGGCCAAAGAGATGGCCGACTACCTCACCGGCGTCCGTATGGCGATTCTGGAGGCGCTGATCGTTCTGACGGCTGCCGGCACCGTCTTTATGGCGGCGGAGAACCTCCGCACGACCGTCGGTCAGGACCGCTTCCTGTTCCTGCGGCTGTTCACCATCCAGCGGGACCCGTTGCCGGCCTTTATTGGATTCCTCGCCTTCCTGGTGCCGCTGATCGCCATCGCGCTGACCTTTGACACGGTTAACGGGGAGTTCAACCGACGAACCCTCTCCCGCGTGCTGGCCCAGCCCATCTATCGGGACGCGCTGCTCTTCGGCAAGTTTCTGGCGGGCCTTTTCACCCTGACCCTGGTGCTGACCGCCATCTGGCTGCTGGTCTTCGGCATGGGCCTGGTACGGCTGGGTGTCCCGCCGGGGGGCGAGGAAGTGGCCCGGAGCCTCCTGTTCCTGCTGGCGACTATCTTCTATGGCGGCGTCTGGCTGGCCCTGGCGCTTCTCTTCTCGGTCCGGTTCCGGCAGCCCGCGACGGCGGCTCTGGTTTCCATCGCGGTCTGGCTCTTCTTCACCGTTTTCTGGGGTATGATTGCCAGTGGGCTTTCGCAAGTACTGGTGCCGCTCCGGTACGGGCTGGTGCAGGAAGTCCTGGCCCAGGATCGGGTCGCGCGGGCCCTGGCTCGCCTCTCGCCGATCACCCTCTACAGCGAGGTGATGATGGCGCTTCTGTATCCCTCTATCCGGGCCTTCGGTCTGGTGGGTGTGTTGCTGCAGTTTCAGGAGGGGGTGATTTTGGGGGCGCCGTTGCCGCTGGGCCAGAGCCTGTTGCTGGTCTGGCCGCAGTTCACCGGGATGGTGGCTCTCGTGGTGCTCCTATTCGCCGTCAGTTACATCTCCTTCCAGCGGCAGGAAATCCGCGCCTGAAGGGCGAATATCCCAGCGCGGTAGCGCAGGCTGTTAGCCTGTAGCGCAGGCTGTTAGCCTGTAGCGCAGGCTGTTAGCCTGTAGCGCAGGCTGTTAGCCTGTAGCGCAGGCTGTTAGCCTGCAAAAGCAGGCCTGGCGGCCTGCGCTACCTGGCCCGCAGGGTGAACCCCTGCGGGCCGAATACTTCCAGTGTCCACGGCCCGCCACCCACACCGCCGACGGCGCGAAACGGCCGCCCCGGCCCCACTTCGGCTACCCAGCGGGCCGCCTCTTCGCCCCCCCGCCGCAGGACCACGGTCACAGCCATCGGCCGGACCGTCTCCACCGCCACCTCCGCCCCGTCTCCCACCGGGGTGATCCGCGCGGCCCCTTCGGCGTTCGCCCAGGTGTATCCCCCCATCCCGCTGACCGCGTACCAGTACTCGGTCCAACTCACGCTCTGGCCCGGTCCCAGGGAGGCGAAGTCCCAGAACGTGGCGGTCAGCCCGCCCCAGAGTTCAAAGTACCGGCTCCCGTCGTCGGTCCACAGGTCAGAGGGGAGGTCCCCCAGGCAGAAGATTTTCACCCCCCGGATGGACGAGGGGGCCACCCGCACGATCCCCTGGTCCGTCTGCAAGTCGTACGCGCCGGCAAAGCCCGCGCTTGCCGCCTGAGGCGCGAAGACCCCCAGGTACGAGTGCCACTCCCCGTAGCGGCGGAAGTCCCGCCCGTTGTGGACCGGCCAGGCCATCTGTCCGCCTGGGCCGGGCAGCGAACTGTCTCCTGTGGAGTGGACGATGACTTCGGAGACCGGCAGGACGAAGGTCAGGTCGGTGGATGGGGCGTTGAAGTCGGAGAGGGTCAGCATCCCGTTGGCCCAGAACTGGAACGACCGGGCCTCAGTGGTGGGATTGGAGATGCGCGGGGAGATCACCACGCGGTTAGTGCCCCGCTCCAGCCGCACCGTCACCTCTGCCACCATCCCGGTCCGGTCATCCACTCCCCGCAGATAGACCCCGTCCCGCATCAGCCGGTATTCCCACGGGCGGTATTCTATCAGTCCGTGCTCTTGGGTGGGAAAGGCCCACTCCATCCCGCCGGTCGCCAGCCACCAGCCCCGGTAGCCCCAGTGAGTGGGCTTGACCACCGGGTTGGCGTAGAAGAGTTGCCGTCCGGTTGTCCGGTCGGTCCAGCGGAGGATGCGGCCCCCCAGATCGGGGAGCACGATCAACTGGACGTAGTCATTCTGGATGAAGACAGCGCGGTAGGAGCGGGGGGCCGGTCCGCCTACAGCCCCGAAGTCCAATCGGGGATGGGGGTAGATGGGGTCATCAGGGGTGGTGGGGATCAGCGCCCGTTCCCAATCGTAAGCGTTCAGCGTGACCGTCCCCTCCCAGACGGCGACCGGGCCGGAGGGAGGAGCCGTCGGGGGCGGGGCGGGAGTTGGGGGGGATGGGGGCAGTGGCGTAGGGGACGGGGTGGGGGGAGGATGGGCTGTCCTCGTCGGGACCGGGGTCGGTGAAGGGGAGGCAGGGGTGGGGGAGACTGCCCCGGCAGCCGTCAGGGGCTGTTCGGTGAGGAGGGGAGGAGAGGGAACTCCCGCTGGAATGGAGGGCGTTCCTTCCGGAGACGGGGGCAGGGAAGGGATAGCAACCGTCGCCGCGGATGTTTCGGGGAATTGCGGCGGCGACGCGGGTGAGATAGGGCCCGGCAGTCGGCAGGCTAACAGGGAGAGGCCCAGGAGGAGCAGGGGGAGAAGGGTGATCGGGACGGCGCTTTGGCTTCCCATCGCATCGGGTCACCGGGGCGAACAGGGCCGGCCGGCTGAATCCAGGTAGATGATCATCTCCAGCCGGGTGCCCACGCCGACGGTGGACTCCAAGCGCATCTCGTCCGTGCAGTTCTGGATGTTGGGGAGACCCATACCGGCGCCGAAGCCCATCTCCCGCACCCACTCCGGGGCGGTGGAGAAGCCCGGCTCCATCGCCTTCTGGATGTCCGGGATGCCGGGACCATGGTCTACTGCCAGCAGGTACACCTGTTGCGGGTCCACCTCGGCAATCAGTTCTCCGCCGTCGGTGTAGATAACGATGTTCATCTCCGCCTCGTAGGCGGCGATGGCGACCCGGCGGACGATGCGGGGGTGAATTCCCAGGCGGGAGAGAGTCCTTTTGAGGCGACTGGAGGCATCCCCGGCGCGCTCAAAGTCTCCGCCCGTCACCTGGTACCGGAAGCGGAGGGTCACCTGGTCGGCCAGGATGTCCTCAAAGATGTGACTGGCGCGGTATCGGCGGATCTCTTCTTCGTGGTACTCCACTTCCAACTGGCGCAGGAGGGCCCGGACGATATCCCCCTGGACGAGGATTCCCACCAGGTCCCCCTGTCGGTTAATAACCGGGAAGCGGCCATAGCCGAGGCTGGAGAACTTGCCGACGGCGTGGATCAGGGGTTCGTCATCGTAAAGGGTCACCGGGCGGGGGGTCATCTTCTCGCCGACGGTCGCGTGCAGTTCTCCGGCCGCCAGGGCTTTGATCAGGTCTTCGATGCTGATGATGCCGACCATTCGTCCTTCTTCCACCACCGGTGTGCCCGAGATACGGTTAACGCGCAGGACCTCCCGGAACTCGGCAATGGTGGTCTGAGGGGTGACGGTGATGACGGGAGTGGTCATAGCATCCCGCACCCGCAGTTCGTAGACCAATTCCTGGAGCCGGGTAACTTCCCGCTTCTGCGAGGTAGTCTGCTGGATAGAAGAAGGAGCGCTCACGGAATGGACCCGTCTACTCTTCGCCGAAGAATTCCCGCCAGCGTTTCAGGCTGCTTTCAAAGAGGCCACAACTGGGGAGGCCGGCTTTATATAGCCGGCCGCAGGTTTCAAACATAGTGTATTTGGAGGCCAGCAGGGCAATGCCTTTTTCTTCTGCCAGTGCGATGGTCTCCGGTGGAGGAATTTTCCCCCGCACGAAGAGAATGGCCTGGATGCCGGCCATCTCCGCCGTCCGCACCACCTGCGGGTTGGTCAGGCCGGACATCAGAAGGGTCCCCTCGTGGGTAAAGGCCAAAACATCGCTCATCAGGTCGGCGCCGCATCCTGCTTTGACTTCCAAGTTCAGGTCCGTGTTGCAGGTGAGCACTTTGCCCTCAATCAGTTGGAGCACTTCCTGAAGTTTCATCGCTCCTTTCCCTCTTCTGGTCTCGATGCTTACACCAAGTATAACACAGATAGGGCAAAATACCAAACTCCTCTCTGAGGTTCGGACGCGAGGTGGGACATGGGGCGGATGGCGGTATCCTCATCCCACCCAGTGGCTTCGCCCGAAGGCGGTGGGGGAGGGGTGGGGACTTCCTTATCCTCTGTCCGAACCCCAGATCTCAGGGGTTGACTTCTGCCTGGATTGTGGTATCCTCTCCTGTGGAGGAAAAGTAGGTGGAAATCAGAAAAATTCGTTGGGGTTGGGCCCTCGCGACCGGAGGGATTGCTCTGCTGATGCTCCTTCTGGTCATTGGAATGCTCAGTCGGGAGGCTTCCCGGATGGCTCCACCAGTGCCCTCTGCCACCCCATCTCCTGCCGACCCACCGGTAGCGCTGGTAGAGGGACAGCCCATTGGCCGGAACTTCTGGGCGGAGGCTGTGTTGTTGGACTGGGCGATGAGCCGACTGGCGGGCGTCCCGGCCCCCTCCCCCGAAGGGACGCTGGAGCGGCTCATCAACGAGGTGCTGGTCCTGCGCGCCGCGCCGCCTCAGCCGGCGCCGGGCCGGGATGAGGTGGAAGCACAAATTGCGGCTCTGGAGCAGACGTGGGGGGTCTCCGATGAACAGGTGACCGCCGCGCTGAGCGAGGTCGGGCTGGGCCGGGATTCCCTGGAGCAGGCTGTTGCCCGTTTTCTGATGGTCCAGCGGGCCCAGACGGCGCTGGAGAGCGCTGGGACACCCATCCAGGAGTGGCTGGCACGGGAGCGGTCCCGGGCCCGGGTGGTTATTTACCGGGAACAGATGCGCGTCTCGTTCCGGTTTCCCACCCCGACCATTCCTCCCACGCCGGAGGTTACCCAGGCCCCGGACTTCACTCTGGATCGGGCGGGGGGCGGCAGCCTGACTCTATCCGACCTGATGAAGCGGGGGCCGGTGGTCCTGGTTTTCTTCCAGCGATGCGGCTGAGGGCCGGACCGGGCGCAACTCGTGGAGTTGCGAGACCGATACGGGGAGTTCCAGGCCCGGGGAGCGGAAGTAGTCGCGCTGGCGGTGGCATCGCTGGAGGCGGTGGAGGGAGTACGGGTGTCCATCGGTGCCCCGTTCCCTATGCTGGCGGATCCCGACCATCGGGCCGCCGAGATGTACGGGGTGTACAACCTTCTCGGGGACGGGCTGGCGGCGCCAGCGGTCTTTGTGCTGAAAGAGAGGGCCATCCGCTGGTCCTACGTGGGCCGGAGCCCCACTGACCGCCCTCCGGTGACGGAGATTCTGGCCCACCTGGAGTGAGATTGTAGACAACTCCCCAGGAGTTGCTCTACAATGGATTTGCGGTATAATAACTTTGACAGGAGTCGTCTGAATGGGAGGTTCACGTGAATTCGCGGTTTCGGGGCAGTACGTTCATTACGTTGCTATTGCTGGCGGCGGTTTTCTTCCTGACCTACAACCTTCTCCACCGCTCCCCCACGCCGGACCTCGTACCTATCAGTCGGGTGGCGACGGAAGTGCAGGCGGGTCGCGTTTCGCGCATTACCGTCACCGGGAACCGTCTGATGGTAGACCTGGAGACCGGGCAGCAACTGCGGTCGCTGAAGGAAGCCGGCTCCACCATCGCTGAGCAGTTGAAGGCGCTGGGGGTTTCGGATGAGAAACTGGCCAGGGTGCAGATAGAGGTCACCGAGACGCCCGACTGGACTGCGCTCTTCAGCACCGGCGGGACCATCCTGGTCATGGTCATTTTCCTGATCGCGGCCTTCTTCTTCCTGCGCCAGTTCCAGGGAGTCAACAACCAGGCTCTCTCCTTCGGCAAAAGCCGGGCCCGGCTCTATACCAGTGATAAGCCGTCTGTGACCTTTGACGACGTCGCCGGGGTGGACGAGGCAAAGGAGGAACTGCGGGAGGTGGTGGAATTCCTCAAGGAGCCCCAGAAGTTCATCCAGGTTGGCGCGCGTATCCCCAAAGGGGTCTTGCTGATGGGCGCTCCCGGCACGGGCAAAACCCTGCTGGCCAAGGCTGTTGCCGGAGAGGCGGGCGTTCCGTTCTTCAGTATGTCCGGCTCCGAGTTCGTGGAGATGTTTGTCGGCGTGGGCGCCAGCCGGGTGCGGGACCTCTTTGACCAGGCCAAGCGGCATTCTCCCTGCATCGTCTTCCTGGACGAGATTGACGCGGTGGGGCGCCACCGGGGCGCCGGGCTGGGCGGCTCTCACGATGAGCGGGAGCAGACCCTGAACCAGATTCTGGTGGAGATGGACGGGTTTGACACCGACACCAACGTCATCGTCATGGCGGCGACCAACCGCCCGGACATTCTGGACCCGGCGCTGTTGCGACCGGGCCGGTTTGACCGCCGGGTGGTGCTGGACCGGCCCGATATGCGGGGGCGCGAGGCCATCCTGAAAGTCCATACCCGGGGCAAACCGCTGGCGGATGACGTGGACCTGGCCGCGCTGGCCAAAGCCACCCCCGGTTTTGTCGGCGCAGACCTGGCCAATCTGGTGAACGAGGCGGCCATTCTGGCCGCCCGCCGAAATAAGCGGGCGATCGGAATGGCGGAGTTCAAAGAGGCCATAGAGCGGGTGATTGCCGGGCCGGAACGCAAGAGCCGCCTTCTCTCCGAGGAGGAGCGCCGCATCATTGCCTACCACGAGGCCGGACACGCGCTGGTGGCCCACTACCTGCCCAAATGCGACCCGGTGCAGAAAGTCTCCATCGTCGCCCGGGGGATGGCGGCGGGCTACACCATCTCCCTGCCCGAGGAGGACCGCACTGTCATCAGCCGCTCCAAGTTTGAGGACCAACTGGCCTTCGCCCTGGGCGGCCGCGCGGCGGAGGAATTGGTCTTCGGCGAGGCCACTACCGGCGCGGCCAACGACCTGGAGCAGGTGACGGAATTGGCCCGGGCGATGGTGACCCGCTACGGGATGAGCGAACAATTGGGCCCGATGACCTTCGGTCAGAAAGAGGAACTGGTCTTTCTGGGTAAAGAGATCGGCGAGCAGCGGGATTACAGCGAGGCCGTTGCCCAGCAGATAGACGAAGAGGTGCGGCGGATTATCCAAACCGCCTACCGGCGGGCCCGGCAGGTGCTGGAAGAGCACCGGGAGCAACTGGACGCCGTTGCTCAGCGGTTGCTGGAGGTGGAGACGCTGGAGGCGGAGGAGTTCGTTGCCGTCCTGGAAGGACGCCCCCTGCCCGAAAAAGGGGACCGGGGCACGCCTTCGCCGGCGACCCGGGAGAAGGCGGAGAAGCCCGCCCCGTCCCGACGGGGGCGAGCGCTGGAGATGCCCCCCAGCCCTGCGCCGGTGCGGTAGGTGGGCGGAAGGGAATATCCGGCCGGCCAGGTGGAGTTGCCATAACTACCTATCAGCAGTGGTTTCGTCCTCACTCTTCCCCCTGGCGGCGAAGCCGCCGGGGGTGGGGTGAGGAAGGGTAGGTGGTTACAAGCGAGATCATTTTTGACAGGTTGAGCGTTCTTCGGACTGCAAAAGGGACCCTGCAGTTGGAAGGCCGAGGCCCTCTCTGGCTGACCGGGTAATGGCTCGTGTTTATCCCGTAGATGCCCACAACCCCGACCCCCGGCTCATCGCCGAGGCCGCCGCTGTGATCCGGGCCGGGGGATTGGTCGCTTTCCCCACCGAGACGGTCTACGGGCTGGGCGCAGACGGCCTCAACCCCGCCGCCGTCGCCCGTATCTTTGAGGCCAAAGAGCGCCCGCCCACTGACCCCCTCATCCTCCACATCGCCGATCCGGAAGCCTTCTCCCGGCTTGTCCTGGAGGTACCCCCGGCCGCTATGGAACTGGCCCGCCGCTTCTGGCCTGGCCCGCTGACGCTGGTGTTGCCCAAACACCCTGTCGTTCCGGACATCGTCACCGCGGGCCTGCCGACAGTGGCAGTGCGGATGCCTGCCCACTCAGTTGCCCTGGCCCTCATCCACGCCGCCGCGACGCCCATCGCCGCCCCCAGCGCCAACCGCTTCGCCCGCACCAGCCCCACCACTGCCCGGCACGTCCAGGACGACCTGGGCGACCGGATAGACCTGATCCTGGACGCCGGACCGACGCCCATCGGGGTGGAGTCCACCGTCCTGGACCTCACCCGTCCGGTCCCGACCATCCTGCGCCCGGGCGGACTCCCCCGGGAGGCCCTGGAGGCCGTCCTGGGCCCCGTGGCCATCCAGACCCGGATGGATGAGGGCCCCCAACCGTCGCCGGGCTTGTTGCCCAAACACTACGCGCCTCGCACGCCGATGATTCTCCTGCTCGGCCCGCCGCCGCAGATGCGAGCCGCCCTGCGGGAACTGGTCACACGCTACACTGCCCAGGGCCACCGCATTGGCCTGCTCATCGCCGAGGAGGACCGGGCAGACACGGCGGACCTCCCGGTAGAAATCGCCGTCCTGGGGCCGGAAGGGGACCCGGAAGCCATTGCCCGGCGGCTCTACGAGGGATTGCGGGAACTGGACGCCCGGGGGCTCTCCCTGATCATCGCTCGGGATTTCGGCACCCAGGGATTAGGGCTGGCGATCCGGGACCGACTGACACGGGCCGCCGGAGGGAGAGTGGTCGCTGTGGGTTCGTAGTTGGTCTTCGTGGGGAGTCGCCATTCGTAGTCAGCCCCGCAGCGGAGGGGCGTCCGAACAGCACTTCGCTCCGCTCCGTGCCTTGCTACGAGCAGGGCCGCGAAGCGCGGCGGAGGGGCGTTGGGTTTGAGCAATGGACAACTATCCCCAGAAACCGTTGGATGACCGGGCCCAATCGGAGGAGCCCGGTTCCGCTCCCACCAGCCCGCGTTGGTGGGACAGCGGGGCCGCGTTTCTCCTCCTGCTGGCCTTGCTGACCGCCTCCGGTCGCCTGGTGGCCACCAACTGGACCGACCACCTCCTCCAGACCCAGACGCTGGTCTTCCTGGGCGCGCTGGCGGGCCTGGCCCTGGGGCAGAGCCGATTCCGTCCGGCCGTTGCCCTCCTCTTCGCCCTGGCCTACGGCCTCTTTTTCGTCCCCTGGCAATTGGGGTATACGGTGACGGACGACCTGACCTGGGCTGACCGGTTGACAGTGCTCTCCGACCGCCTGCAGGGCGCGCTGGCCCAACTGGCCGCCCGGCAGGATGTGGAGAGCCCGTTGCTGTTTGTCGCCCTGATGGACGGTCTCTTCTGGGGGCTGGGGGTGTGGGGAGGCTATACCCTGACCCGGTACGGAGACCCCTGGCGGGCTGTTCTACCTGCCGGGATCGTCGCTTTAGTGATCCAGGCCTACGACCCGTACCCGCGCTCGCGCGCCGGGATTGTGGCCCTCTACCTCTTCTTCGCCCTCCTCCTCTGGGCCCGTACGACCTACCTGCACCGGCGCGCCGAATGGCAGGCCACCCGCACCCCGTTGGCTCCCTTCCTGGGGCTGGAGATGACCCGCGCCGCCTTCTACGTCGCCCTGGGATTGGTGGTCGTCGCCTGGATTTTCCCCGCCCCAGCGGATATCCTCCCCACGGCCCGGCGGGCCTGGGACCGCCTCTCCCGTCCCCTGACCGCGCTGCAGGAGCGGTTGGAACCTCTCTTCGCTTCACTGCAGGGCAGCGCCCCCGTTGTGGGCGAATACTACGGCTCCCAACTCTCTCTGGGGCGGGGCGGTGAGCGGTCGGAGATGGTCGTCCTGACCGTGCAGGCCCCTTCCGACTATCCTCTCGGTGTCCGCTTTTACTGGCGCGCCCGGGTCTATGACCTTTACGCTGACGGGGTGTGGCAGGCGACCTTCCCGGCCGACCGTCCCGTTGCCCTGGAGGAAGCCGGACGGGAGGGCCGTCTACCGGAGTGGGAGGGGCGCTGGACCGCTGTCTTTACCTATACCACCCGCTTTCCCATTTCGACCCTCTACCTGGCCCCTCAGCCGGTATGGGTGGATGTGCCCGTTCAAGCCGACCGGGCGGAATCCCCCGAGGGGCTGCTGGACCTGGCGGCCCTGAAGGCCACGCCGCCGCTTCCGGCCGGGGCGACCTACCATGCCCGTTCGGCCCTCAGCGCAGCGACCGTCGCCCAACTGCGGGCCGCCGGCACCGACTACCCCTGCTGGGTCACCGACCGCTACCTGCAACTCCCGGATACCCTCACCCCGCGCACCCGCGAACTGGCCCTCCAGATCGCCACCGGGAAAGATAACCCCTACGACATCGCGGTCGCCGTCACCGAATATCTGCGCGCCCCCATCCGCTATAGCCAGACTGTCCCGCCGCCCCCGCGCGGCCGGGAGCCGCTGGACTGGTTTCTCTTTGACCTGCGCCGGGGTTTTTGCAATTACTATGCCTCCGCCGAGGTGGTCCTGTTGCGCTCCCTGGGCATTCCGGCCCGCCTCGCGGTCGGGTTTGCCCCGGGTAAGTGGGAAGGGGGGCGGTATCTGGTCCGGGATAAGGATGCCCATGCCTGGCCGGAGGTTTACTTCCCCGGATTCGGTTGGGTGGAGTTTGAGCCGACGGCCTCCCAGCCGCCGCTCCTGCGGCCGTCCGGGGAAGAGGTCCAGGGCGAGGAAGAGCGGGAGGGCAGGGCGGGTCTTCGGGGACTGCGCGATTGGGAGCGGGAGGAGGATATAGAGGTCCCGACGGGGGTGCCGGAGGGGGCAGGCCCGGCGATGGCTCCGGCGGCCGCCTGGATCCGTCTTCTGCTCTGGGGACTGGTGGCGGGCGGCGTGGCGCTGCTGGCCTATGGTCTCGGGCGGGCCCGGCGGCGCCTGCCTCCCCGAATGCCGCTGCCGGTTCTGCTGGAGCGGGGGATGGAGTGGATGGGGGTAAAGCCCCCGCCGGCCCTGCGGCGATGGGCCGCCTGCGCGACCCTCCCGCCGGTGGTTCAGGCCTATCTGGAGATCAACCGCGCCCTGGCCCGGCTGGGCAGTCCACCCTCACCGGCGGAGACGCCCGCCGAGCGGGGCGCCCGTCTGCTGGCGCGGGTCCCGCAGGCAGAACCCTGGGTGGAATTCCTGCTGAGCCGCTACCAGGCCGCCATCTACGGGCGGGGCCCGGCAGATGACCCGACGGCCCGCCGGGCCGGACGGGCAATCCGTCTCCTCTCCTGGCGGGCGCGGCTGGGATGGAGATAAAAATTTGCGGCGGTAGCTTCGCCGCCCGCCGCAAACCGACGTGCCAGGCACTTCTGAAAGTGCCTGGCACGTCCTTTTCACCGCATATACACCTGCACCGGCCCCCTGACGTTGTCGGTCTCGTTTGTCTCCGGGACCGTCTCGGCGGGGTCGTAGGGCCAGGAATCCACCACCGCATAGAGGATGTGCGGGTTGGGTGTGGCGGCAAAGTACCCCCGCCAGGAGGTGTAGCCCGCCGCGCCCTGGTCGGAGCGGAGCGCCCGGGCCTCGCCCGGCGCCAAGCCCGTCACCCGCCAGGCCACCCCCTCCGTGCAGACTTCGTGCCACGGGATGCCTGGCGCCGGCGGACGGCTGGGGTCCAAGTAGAGGTCCACCCAGAAGGACCCCGCGGCCGCGGAGCCGATGTTGCGGACCGTTACCGTCACTACCACGGGCGCCCCGGCCGTTGGCGTGATGGGGCTCCAGACGATGCTCTCCACCACCAGATTGGGCCCGTGGTTGCGCAGAACCAGCGGCAGATAGATGTAGTGGGTCGGGATGGGGACCAGTGTCAGCGTCGCCGTCGCCACTACGCTGCCCGCCGTCGCGGTCAGGACCGCTGTCCCGGTCACCGTCCCGGCGGTGAAGGTGGCCGTGGCGATACCGCCCACCGTGGAGGCCGGGTCGGGGGCGACGGTGCCCAGCGGTGGGGCCAGCGCGAAGTCCACCGGAGTCCCATCGGCAACGGGGTTGCCGAAGCGGTCGGTCACCGTGGCGGTGATGGCGGCGGTGCTGGCTCCGTCCGCCACCAGCGTTGTCGGGTGGACGGCCAGGGTCAGGGTGTAGGGGGCGCCGGGCACGAGCGTCAGCGTCGCCGTGGCGACCCGGGAATCCACCATCGCGGTCAGAATCGCTGTGCCGGGGGTCGTCCCGGCGGTAAAGGTGGCCGTGGCGATACCGCCCATCGTGGAGGCCGGGTCGGGGGCGACGGTGCCCAGCGGCGGGGCCAGCGCGAAGTCCACCGATGTCCCGTCGGCGACGGGGTTGGCCGCGCAGTCCCGCACCGTCGCGGTGATCCGCGCCGTCCCACCGACCTCCAGGACCGCCGGCGCCACAACCAGGGTCACCGTATATGGCAGTCCGGGGGTGATGATGTTTACCGTCTGAAGGCCAGAAGAGGCGCTCCCGGCCTGGGCCCACGTCGCCGCTGGACCGCTGGACATCCCCGCCACCAGCGTGGCGCGGGCCACACCGCCCACCGTCGTGGTGACATACGTCGTCCCGCCGCTTTCCGCAAAGACCAGGCCAAGAGTCGCGTTGAACGTTACCACCGTCCCGTTCTGGACCGGGTTGTTCCAGGCGTCGGTCACAGTGGCGGTGACAGGCGCCGACTCACAGACGCGCAGGCTGGCCGGGGTTGTGTAAACGACAGTGGCGGGCACGTTCGCCACAACGGTGAAGGGGTTGCTGACCGCCAGGATCGTCGGCGTCGCGGCCAGGCTCACGGTGATCCGGTCGGCGACCCAGGCCCGGGTGACGGTGACGGAGGGGTTCGCCACGCCGCCCGTCCATGACGACCAGGTCGTCGGGGCCAGGGTGCCGGTGGTGTCGGTCAGATTCAGCGTTCCGGCGAAATCATCCACGACGTTGCCGAACCCATCTGTCGCGGTGACCACCAGGCCGAAGGGGACGCCCGCTGTCTGCGGGTCGGGCACCGGGGCCATAGCCAGCGCGGCCACCGGGCCGGGCCGGATGGTAATGGTCGTCGCGTCCGTCGCTGCGCCCAGCGTGCCGGTCACCGGCCAGGTCCCGGCCACCGTCGCGGAGAGGACGTTGTTGCCTGGCGGCGTACCCAGGAACGAGTTGCCGCCGGAAGTGGTGAAGGTCACCTCGGACGTCGCGGTCCAGCCGTTGCCGAAGGCGTCGGTGGCGACCGCCGTGTAGGTGACCAGGTCACCGGCGATGACCGTCGCGCCGCGCGGCGCGATGGTCAGCGAGACCGCCGGGCCGTGGGTCACCGTGACGGAGGTCGTGGCGATGACGGGGCCGCCCGCGCCCGCGATCGTCCCGGTCACCGGCCAGGTCCCGGCCACTGTCGCGGAGAAGACGTTGTTCCCCGGCGGCGAGCCCAGGAACGAGTTGCCGCCGGAGGTGGCGAAGGTTACTTCGGAAGTGGCCGCCCAACCGTTGCCGTAGGCGTCTGTGGCGACGGCCGAATAAGCCAGCGTGTTCCCGGCCTGAACGGTGGCGTTCTGGGGGGCCAGCGCCAGGGTCACCGCCAGGTTGTGGGTCACGGTGAAGGGGTTGCTGGCGCTCTGGATCGTCCCCGAGATGGCCCAGATGGGCTGGTTTGCCCGCGCCACCGTGATGCTCACCGTCTGGGAGGCCAGAACGCCGTTCACGAAGGGAGCGCTGACGGTCGGCTGGAGCGACCCGGTCGTGTCGGAGAGGGTCACCGTCCCGTTAAAACCTGCCGCGATGTTGCCGAAGGCGTCGTAGGCGGTGATGGCAATGGTAAAGTCCACGCCCGCCACCTGGTCGGCGATGGGGCCGAATACGAAGTAGGCGACCGGCCCGGCGGTGAAGGTGACGGGGGTCGTGTCGGAGACCGTCCCAGCGGTGGCGGTGACCAGGGCCGTCCCGGCGACGGTGGAGGTCAACTGCGCCGTGGCCTGGCCGTTCGTTGTCGTCCAGCCGGTGGCGGGGATGAGGCTACCCAGCGACGTCTCAAAGGTGACCGGCGTCCCGTTCAGCACCTGGTTGCCGTAGACGTCCTGGACCGTCGCGGTGAGCGCGGAGAGGTTGCCTACGGGGAGGGTATCCGGCACCGCGACCAGGGTCACCGTATACGGCGGGCCGGGGACCACCTGGACCGACGCCACCGCCTGGTTATCGGTCAAGTCGTGCTCCGGCGCGGCGGTGGAGACGGTGACCGTATTGAAGACGGTCTGGGTGACCGGACCCCACGGCGTCGTCGGGGCCTGCGCGGCCAGGGTGATGGCGGCAGAAGCGCCCGGCGCCAGGTCCGCCGTCCAGACAGTACCCGAATCCCACGTTGCGCCCACGGCTTCCGAGTAGACGGCGGTAAAGCCCGCCGGGAGGGTGTCGGTGATACGGGTGCCGGTCGCCGTCAGCGACCCGGTGTTGGTCACCCGCAGGGTGAAGGTGACCCCGCCGCCGGGGCCGATGACGTCCGGCTCCACACGCCATTTGCCCGCGACCAGGTCGGCGGTCTGGACCGTCGTCGTCTCCCCATCCGTGACGGGCGGGGTCTCGGCGCAATCCAGAAGCGCGTGGTTGCTCAGAACCGTCCCGTCGGGGAGGAGGTTCACGGTCACCGTCAGGACGACGGTCTGGGGGCCGGCCAGCGGTGAGAGGGCGGGCCAGTTCCAGGCGACGATGGGGCCGGACTGGTAGGTGGGGGTTGGACTGGCAGAAGCGTAGGCCACGCCCGCCGGCAGCGTGTCCGTCAGCCAGACGTCCGTGGCGACCGCATCGCCGGTGTTGGTGAAGGTCAGGGTGTAGACCAGCGTACCCAGGGAGGGGACGGGGTCGGGGCTGTCGGCCTTCGCCAGGGAGAGAATGGGCGCGCTCTGGACGGTGACGGTGGCGGAGGCGGTGCCCGTCACACCCTGATCCGAGGAGACGAAGGCCCGGTTGACCAGTTGCAGGCCGTTGGTCAGCGGGAAGTCCACGGTTACCACCAGGGTGCGGGTGACCATCGTGCCCACATTCAACGCCCCGACGGTCCAGGTGAGGACGCCGTCCGTCGGGCCGGTGTACGGGGACGTCGCATCGGCGAAGGTCGTGTAGGCCGGAAGCGCGTCGGTGATGACCACGCCGGAGGCGTTCTCCGTGCCCGTGTTGGTCACCGTCACTGTGAAGGTCACCCGGTCGCCAGGATGGATGGGGTCGTGGGAGGGGGTCTTGGTCACCTGGAAGGCGGGGGCGCTCTGGACCGTCGTCGTGACGGGCCCGGTCTGAGCAGAGACCACCTCGGCGCAGGTGATGCCCGCCGTGTTTGTGAGGACGGTCCCGTCGGTGAGAGGCACCGTCAGCGTGACCACCAGGTTGATCTGGCCGGAACTGCTGCCGCCCAGCGTGCCCAGGGTCCAGGTGAGGGTCCCACCGGGGACGAACGATCCGGAGGAGGGGGGCGGGCTGGCGTAACCGCCCGTGATGGGGTCCGGCAGGGTATCGGTCACCACGACGCCCGTGGCGGGGACGGGGCTGGTGTTGGTGTAATGGAGAGTGTAGGCCAGCGGCTGGCCCGGCGTGGCGGGGTCGGGGCTATCGCTCTTGGCGATATGGAGTGCGGGCGCGCCCACGTAGACCGGGGCGGTGGGGCCAGTGGCTGCGCTCACCGTGCCCTGAGTGACGGTGACAAAGTTGGAGTACGTCCCGCTACCGAAGGCCGTCGCGGTAAAGACCAGCGTCACCGGGCCGGGCGGGGCGGTCCAGCCGGGAGGCCAGATGGTGCCGGTGACCACCAGGCCCGTCCAGATAAGGTCATTTCCGCTCTGGGAGGGCGGCGGGCCCTGCACCATGCCGCCGAAGGAGAAGCCGGCGGGGAGGGTATCGGTGACGGTCGCGCTCGGAGCGGTCTCGTTGCCGGTGTTGGTGACGGTGATGGTGTAGGTGACGGTGGACCCGGCCACCACTGCGGTGGGGTAGACCCTCTTGGTGACGGTGAAGGCGGGGGCGGAAGAGACGGTCGCCGTCTCGGAGGCAGTGGCCGGGGCCAGCGCGTTGGGCGCGGTGATCCAGGCGCTGTTGGTGAGGGCGGTTCCGTTGGGGAGCGGGCTGTAGACGCGGGCGACGAGGGTCAGGGTGCGAGAGTGGCCCACCCCCAGCGTGCCCAGAGTCCAGGTGACTGTCCCGGCGGCGTGGACACAACCGTCGGAACAACTCTGGAACTGGACGCGGGTGGGCAGGGTGTCGGTGACCACCGTATTCAACGCCGGGCCGATGGCCGACGCACTGTTGGCCACCGTCAGGGTGTAGGTGACCAGGTCACCGGCAGGGACGGGGTCGGGGCTATCTGCCTTGGCGACCGAGAGGGTGGGCCAGGAGCGGACGGTGACGGTGACAGGGGCGCCGTGCGCGGTGGGAGTAACCTCGGTGGAATAGGCCAGATAGTTGGCGTTGACGATGGGCGTGCCGTCGGTCAGCGGCGCGGTGACGGTGACGGCGAAGGTGACCGGCGCGGCGTTGCCGGGGGCGATCGGGTCAGAGAGGACCCAGGTGAGGGTGCTCCCGTCCACCGACGCAGGGGGTGCAGAGGCGGCGTAGGTGGTGTTGGCCGGCAACGTCTCCACGATGGTATACGGCTGCGATGTGGTCAGGTGCCCGGTGTTGGTCAGGAAGAGGGTGTAAGTCAGCCGCTCCCCGGCGGTGATGGGGTCGGTGGATGCAATCTTGCCCAGCGCGAAGGCCGGGGCGTTGACGGTGGTGGTCACGTCCGCGCCGGCAACGGGGGCGGCGTTGGCGGCGCTGGCGGTGTAGGTGTCGTTGTGGAGGACGGTCTGATCCACCGTGGGGACGGTGGGCCGGACGACGAACTGGAGGATGGCGCGCGAACCGGCGGGGAGGCCGCCGCCGATCCCCAGCCGGTCGCCGGTGAACCAGAGGTAGGTGCCGGTCCCGCCGGGGGAAAGGCCACCGTGGAACCAGGTGGCCCCGCCGCCGTCCAGGACGCTGGCGGAGGCGAAGACCGTCCCGGCGGGGGTGGTGTCGGAGACGATGACCTGCGCGGCCGTCTCCGAGCCGGTGTTGGTGACGACGATGGTGTAGGTGAGGTCCGCGCCCTGGGCGACGGGGTCGGGGCTATCGGATTTGGCGAGGGCGAGGGTGGTGGAGCCGGACTGCATCGGGCCGATGTTGGCGGGTTGGGGAAGGGAAGCGGAGGCGGGGGCCGGTGCGGAGGGTGGGGCGGTATCGGCGGGCCGGACGATGAGGGCCAGGCGCGCGGTGCGGCCCAGGGCCAGTCCGGGCCCCAGCCCGACCCGGTCGCCGGAGACCCAGAGGACGGAGCCGGCCTGGCCGGGGGAGAGGCCGCCGACGAACCAGGCGGCCCCGCCGTCTTCCAGGATAACGGCCCGCTCCAGGACGGTGCCGGGCGGAGTGGATTGGGTGATTTCCACTGGCGCGCCGGTGCCGACGACCGTGACTTCTATCACCGGGGAGGCCGCCGGTCGCGCCGGGGAGGGGACGTACCAGGGCGGGAAGAGAACGGTGAAGGGGGCCGCGTGGGCGGGAGCCGGCGCGGCCAGCGCGGGGAAGGCGCTCTGCAGCAGCAGCGCGGCGATCAGAAGGATGCCAGGCCAGCGATGAGCGGTCATGCTACACCTCCTTGTGTGGGGCCCCGCCTCCCCGAAATCGGATGCCGATTCACGCAGATGCAAAACTCCAGCAGAAGCCCGGGCGCTGCCAGAGGACCCGTCCGTAGGAAAGGGCTTCCCGGGCCAGCGGTTGTCCCCGATGGATTTCATCCACTGTGTACGGGAAGACCTGGACATCCACGGGCGCGCGGTCAGGGAGATAGACCGGGATGCGGTCGGGGAAGGTCAGAGAACTCTCCCGCAGGATCAGGAGCAGGTCCACATCACTTCCCACGGAGAAGGAGCCTTTCGCCAGGGAGCCGAAAAGGACGACTGCCTCCACCTCCGGATATTGCCGGTAGTAGGCTGCCAGGTCTTCCAGGAGACGGGCCAGGGCGTCCTCATCCACCCAGAAGACTTGCACAGAACCGTAGGATTTGCTCCGCACAACGGAGCGCATATTCGGCCTCCTCGCGAGTGTAGAACTCCGTAGGGGCACCCTCCACCAGGCTGTTGGGGTAGCGGGTGGGAATATAGAACTTGTCCAGCACCCTGGCCGCGTTGAGGAGGGCGGGGTCCGCTTCTATGCCTGCGTCCTGGAGGGCCTGGAGCATCCGGGTGAGGACGTGGCCGGTGACCCTGGCTCCCCGGTGCTCAAAGAGGGCCTTCATCCCCTTCTCGGCGGCCTGTTGAGCGGCGAAGCAGGCCCACTCGTAGTGGCTTCCCTCCAGGGCATATCGGGCATGGCGAAGGTCAGCCTGGGCCTGAACCCACCAATCACGCGCCCGGTTCATTTTTCTCCTTTTCAGCGCGCCGTGCCTGTGAGAGGTGCTGCCGTAGAGGCAACTCTTGCGGTTGCCCCGAGGGACAGGGGCAAGCCCTGCCATAGCGGTTGCCCCCCCTTGCGGCTGCCACGCCCACGCTCGACACGGAGTACTCGCAGGGGGGTGAAATGTTATTCATAGTTTACCACAAAAGAGATTTATAGCAACTTTAGGGGCATCCCAGTTGTTCCTTCATATTTCTGGCCTGCTCAGTCCATTCGGCGGGCGGCGAAAGGGAGAGGAACCGGTCCAGCGCGCGGCAGGCTTCGGGCGCGTTGCCCAGCATGGCGTGGGCCTGGGCGAGGGCGTACCAGGCCTGGGTGGATTCGGGGTGGCGATCCAGCAGCGGATTTAACACCTCCAGAGCCTTCTGCGCGTCCCCTTGCAGGAGACGGAGGTTCCCCATGCCGATGAGAGCCTCCGGCATGCCGGGACAGAGTTGGAGTGCGCGGGCAAACTCTGCCTGCGCTTTCTCCAGCAGCGTGCTATCGGGAAGGGCAAAGGGGGTGGCAGGGATGGCACGGGCCAGGTAGACCGCGCCCAACTGGTAGTGGGAGCGGGGATCGTCAGGGTCTTCCTGGATGGCCGCTTGCAGGTTGGAAATTGCTCCCTCCAGGTCGCCTAACTGGTAGGCGACGACGCCCCGGTTGTGGTAAGCGGCGGCCTTTTCCGCCAGATGCGGGAGGGCCGTATCCAGTTCCCGGCGGGCTTCTTCCAGTCGTCCCTGTTCGGCGTAGATTTGCCCCAGCCAGAAGTGGGCCAGCCCGTGGTCGGGACGGAGTTCCAGCGTTTGCTGGAGGGATTGGACGGCCTCCTCCGTCCGACCGGTCTCGTAGTACGCGCGGCCCAGCCAGTAGCGGGCCTCCGGGTCAGAGGGGGTAGCCTGGGCGACGGACTCCATTACCGAGAGGGTGCGGGTGATGGCCCCGGTATCCCCCCGTTCCTGGTAGAGGCGGAGGAGCCAGAACCGTCCAGCGGGTCCGCCCCGACCTGCTGCTACCGCCTCCTCCAGCGCGGCCCGGGTCTGTCCGGCGGCGGCCTCATCGCCCAGGGCTCGCCGGGCGACGAAGAGCCAGTAGTAGGCCTCCACAAGGTCGGGGTCGGCGGAGATGGCCGCTTCCAGTTCGGCGATGGCCCGGGCATAGCGGTCCACGCCCTCACAGCGGCTGGCCTCTATGTGCTGCCGGGCGGTGCGGAGGGGGTCGGCGGCCCCGCGCGAGGCGCCACACGCGGCCAGAGAGAGCACTAGCAGAATCAGCAGAAGGCGGCGAAGCATCCAGGGCCTCCTTAATTGCAGAAATTGCAGGTTGACGCGCGGTGCCAGGCGTCCAGGGGGCCGATTTCCAATCGGCGCGAAGGACCGGAGGTCCGCCTCCCTGGGCCTTCGGCCTCCGGACGGCCTGGGCCGTCCGTTCGGGATGAACGATGGACCACCGACCACCCTTGTCGTGGTCTGTGGTCTGTGGCGAGGACGACCTCCATCGGGCTGAATGGATAATTCAAGTATATCGGTTTTGCGCCAAATGTCCAGCGGCCTCTTGACCCGACTTGCATAAACAGAGATTTGCAGTAAACTATAAATGTACCGGTCACCTCAATCCGGAGGCTATCGGATGAACCAAATTCAGGAATCTCTGCTTCTGGGGAGTGTGGTCAGCGCGCTATTGGTCGTGCTCGGCGTGCTGGCTACACCTCCCTCTATCGCCCAGCAGCCCCGCCCAACATTGACCCCGACACCGGAGATTGTACCGTCCCCTACACCGGCGCCCGGCGGGGAACCTCCGCCCGTCCCCCAGCCCTCCGAGACTGCCCCTTCCCCGCAGACTCTTCCCAGTACCGGCCCTTCCCTCTTGCCGGTCACCGGCTACGGGCTGACGGCGATCGGGGTCGGGTTCGGGATGGCGGCGGCCGCCCTGGCGGCCCGGCGGGCCCGTCGGCGCAATCGGCCCGAAAACCCGGAGCATCCGCAGGAGTCATAAGGAGTCACGTGGTCAAATTGTTGATGGGCTGGAACCTCATTCCGGGGCTGGAGAACGAGTATTTTGAGTTTTTTACGAAGGAATTTGGGCCAGCGCTGGAAGAGTTGGGCCTTCAGGCAACGGACATGTGGTATATGGCGTACGGAGAGGGACCCCAGATTCTCACCGGGGTCATCGTTGAGGACCTGGCCACTGCCCGACGGGTCCTGGCCTCCGAGCGCTGGTTGAGGCTGAAGGAGCGGCTGCTGGAATTTGTGACAGATTACCGGCAGAAAATCGTCCCCGCTTCTGGTGGCTATCAGTTGTAATGCTGACGGGACGGGTTCCCGCCCCCGTGCAAACGGGGCGATTTCGGCCTGGTCGTCTTTTGTCGACGGCGCAACCGCTGACAGCAACCGGTATGAAGAGGATCAGGCAGGGGCATCGGGTTGCCGGTGCTCCATAAAACAAAAGCGGACGCGGCCTTCTGACGCGTCCGCTTTTTGATGGCCGGAACGGCCTGGCTAATCCTCTTCGCTTTTCTCCGAGCCTCCGTTCCCCTTTGCGGATTTTTTGCCCGTTGTTGTGGTGGAAGAAGAGGCCCGGTGGTCGGTTACGTAAAAGCCGGAGCCTTTAAAGATGATTCCCACCGGCTGGACCAGCCGGTGGACGCTGCCCCCGCATTCCGGACAAACTTTCAAGGGCTCTTCTGTAAAACGCTGGAATCGCTCAAACCGCACACCACACGCCTTGCACTGATACTCATAGATCGGCATCCTCTCACCTCCCTCCTACCTGCCTGATTGTTTCTTAATTATACCCCCTTTCTCCCAAATGGCAAGCGTCCACCATGGCCAGCCCAGCATAGTGACCCAACTTTCGGGCCGGACGAAGGGGAATTCTCCCCCGGGAGCGGGCGCGGGAGATGCTGGGGGCAGGGAAACCGGCGTCGGCCCCGACTGAGGGGGAGGCTCTCAGGGAAGCGCCGGAGGGGAGGGAGAGTGGGTATCTCCTTAAATCAGGTGGAGGAGATCCAACTTGCCCTGCGGGACCCGGGCCTGACAGAGCGGATCGAGGAGGACAGATAACAGCCTCTATGGGCAACCGCTGTAGGGGCAGGGTTTGCTCCTGCGCCGAATAGGGCAACCGCAAGGGTTGCCCCTACATTGCCCCTGCGTCTGGAGAACGTCCGCGCCCAAGGGCGTACAGGCTGGAGGCCCTCCATCAACTGCGGGCGAATCGCCCATGGTTGGGATGTGCGCGAAGAAGGGTTGGAGGTATTTCGCCGGGTAGCGCTGGCCGCAGAGAAGAGTTTGTCATCCTACCCATCCCGCCTTCGCGTAGAGCGCGGCGAAGTGATGGGTGGGGCCGTGTCCCTGACCCAGGTCCAGTGCATAACGCAGTGCCAGGGTGATATACTCCTTGGCCTGCCGGACGGCTTCCACCACGTCCAGCCCCTTCGCCAGCCCCGCCGCGATAGCCGAGGCAAAGGTACACCCCGTGCCGTGGGTGTTCTTCGTCTCCACGCGCGGGGAAGGAAAGTGAGTGAATCTCTCCCCATCATACAGGACGTCTATGCTGTCCTCCGCCGTCCGGTGCCCTCCCTTAACCACCACGTAGCGGGGCCCCATCTGATGGATTGCCACTGCCGCGCGCTCCATATCCTCCACCGTCTCCACCTCCATGCCGGTCAGGACGCGCGCCTCGTGCAGGTTCGGGGTCACGACGATGGCCAGCGGCAAAAGCAGGCCGATCAGCGCGTCCCGCGCGTCCGCCCGCAGGAGCGGGTCGCCGCTTTTGGCGACCATCACCGGGTCTACCACCAGATTGGGCAACCGGTGTTCCTGGACCTTGGCCGCCACGACCGCAATAATCTCGGCGTTGGCCAGCATCCCCGTCTTGACCGCGTCCACGCCGATGTCGGTGACCACCGAGTCTATTTGCAGCCCAACAAAGTCGGCGGGGAGTTCATAGACACCCTGGACGCCGAGAGTATTCTGGGCCGTGATGGCCGTCAGAGCGCTCATGCCGTAGACGCCCAGCGCGGCAAAGGTCTTCAAGTCGGCCTGGATCCCGGCCCCACCCCCCGAATCTGAACCGGCGATGGTCAGACAGCGCGGCAGTTTCATATCAACCACCTCCTGGACGTTGCTATTTCCGGAAATGATCCCAACCGCCCTTTCGGAGCGGAAGGGCAACTCCATTGGCCTGAAGGAGAGTCATCCCTTCCTGGGCGGGCGTGATTTCACCGATGATGGCGACCGGCGTTCCTGTTTCCTCCCGCACCTGGCGGGCGAGGTCCTCCGCCTGGTCGGCAGGGGCGGTGAAGAGTAATTCGTAGTCCTCCCCGCCGAAGAGGGCCCATTCCAGTGGGTCGGCCGCGACGGCTCCCGCGATGGCCCGCGCCGCGTCTGAGATGGGCAATGCATCCGCCCAGAGGCGGACGCCTACCCTGCTCATTTCGCAGATGTGGCCGATGTCGCTGGCCAGCCCGTCGCTCACATCTATCGCCGCCGTCGCCAGGCCGGAGCGAGCGACTGCTCGTCCCTCCCAGAGGCGCGGCGTTGGGGTGAGGTGGCGAGGCAGGGCAAAATCGCGATGGACAGCCGGGCAGAGAGCCTCCGGATGGAGCAACAGCGCCAGCCCGGCGGCGGAATCCCCCAGGGTGCCTGTTACTAACACCCGGTCGCCGACCCGCGCGCCGGAACGCCGCAGCAGCCGCTCCGGCTCCACCTCCCCCAGCAAAAAGAGATCCACGATGATGCCGTCCGGTGAGTGGGCCATGTTGCCGCCGACGATCTCGGCCCCCCAGCGGGAGCATTCCTCTTGCATCCCGGCGTAGAGGCCGTCTACAAACTCCACCTCCGTCTCTTTGGGAAGCACCAGGGAGACCAGGAGGTAGCGGGGGAGGCCGCCCATCGCGGCGATGTCGCTGACGTTGATGGCGACGGCCTTCCGGCCCAACTGGTAGGGACTGATTTTCTCCCGCAGGAAGTGGACACCTTCCACCTGGATATCGCAGGTGGCCAGGATATGGCGATCGCTGCTTTGCAGGACCGCCACGTCGTCGCCAATGCCGACAATGACTCCCTCCCCCGGCGGGGGGAGCGAGCGGGCGATGCGATCAATCAGGCCGAATTCTCCGATCTCGCGGATACGCATTGGGATGCCTCCCATAGGGCAGGGCTTGCTCCTGCCCCTATCCCTGCCTCCACCGGCGGGCCTCCTCCACCACGGCCCGCAACTGGTGGGCCGCGGCCTCCACATCCGGCGCGGCGACAATGGCGGAGACGACCGCCACGCCCGCCGCCCCCGCCTCTATCACTGCCCCGGCGTTCTCCGCGTTGATCCCGCCAATGGCCACGACCGGTATGGAGACCCGGCGGCAGATTTCGGCCAGAGCTTCCAGCCCGATGGGGGGCGCGGCGTCCGGCTTGGTCGGGGTGGCAAAGATGGGCCCCGCGCCGATATAAGCGGCGCCGTCGCGTTCCGCCTGCAAGGCCTCTTCCAGGTTGGTAGCCGAAACTCCAACGATTTTCCCTGGTCCCATCAATTTCCGGGCCAGCGGGGCGGGCATGTCGTCCTGCCCCACGTGAGCCCCGTCGGCACCCACCGCCAGTGCGATGTCTACTCGGTCGTTAACGATGAACGGAACCCCGGCCTGACGGGCCAGTTCCCGGAGCGCTCGGGCCTCCTCAATCATCTGGCGGGTTGTTCCTTCCTTCTCCCGATACTGGACGACGGTGGCGCCGCCGGCAATGGCAGCGCGGATCACCTCCAGATGAGAGCGCCCGCGCGAGAGTTTCGCATCGGTGATGACGTAGAGGCTCCAGTTTATCATCGGTTGCCTCCTGGGGTAAGCATTCTCTGTATAAAGGGCCTTGTCTGCTCGCTCCCTCTACAATTCCATCACCTTCGCCCCGGCCCGAATCTGGTCGGCGGAAAGGTTGTAGATGGCGTCGTAGAGGGCCACCTTGAAACTGCCAGGGCCATGGGCGACCGCCGCGGCCAGTTCCGCCGCCAGGCCGAAGCAGGCCAGTGCTGCCACCGTGGCCAGGGTATAGTCCCGTTCCACTGCGACGAAGGCGGCGATCATCGTTGTGGCCGAGCATCCGGTGCCGGTGATGGTCTTGAGCATCGGATGGCCGTTATCCACCCCGAAAACGCGGGTCCCGTCGGTGACGATATCGCGCGGGCCGGTAATGGCGACGGTCGTCCCGTAGCGGCGGGCCAGCGCTCTGGCAACCTCCACTGGATCATCCACTTCCACAACCGTCTCCACCCCCTTGACGACGCCACCCATGCCGGTCAGCGCGCCGATCTCCCCGGAGTTGCCCCGTACCACGGCAATCCGCAGTTCCTCCAGCAAACGGCGGTTACTCTCCGTGCGCAGTGTTGTCGCGCCCGCGCCGACAGGGTCCAGGACGACCGGAATGCCCAGTTCGTTGGCCCGCTTGCCGGCAATCAACATGGACTCCACCCAGTCGGGGGTCAGCGTGCCGGGATTCAGGACCAGGGCGCCGGCGGCGGCGACCATCTCCGCTACCTCCTCCCGCGCGTGGGCCATCACCGGCAGGCCCCCGATGTGAAGGGTTACGTTGGCCGTGTCGTTCATCACCACGAAGTTAGTGATATGATGGAGCAGGGGCCTTTGTTGGTGCACCCGCTCCCGCAGTTCGGCAATGTGTTCGTTGAGCATGATTTTACCTCCGGTTCCGCGGTTTCCCTACCGATAGGAAAGCGCCGAGGACCCAGTAAACCGCCAGCGCCAGCAGGAAGGATGGGACCGAAGCGCCCAACCAGGGGAGGCGGCTGGCGATGAGGTGGTAGGCGGCCACGCCCACCGCCCAGGCCAGAACAGCCCTGAGATTGACCCCGCCCAGGTACCAATAGCGGCCCGCCGGGCGGTAGAGTTCGGTTGTCTCATACTGTTGTCGGCGCAGCAGGAAGTAGTCCGCGATCAAGACGCCAAAGAGAGGAACAAAGACGGAGCCGATCAGGAGCAGGAAGTTCTCGTATTGCGCGATGTCTACCGTTGCGGCTAGAAGGAAACAGATGGCGCCGATGGCAATCGTCAGCCACCACTGGCGGGCGCGGGGGAACAGGTTCTGCCCGGAGACGGCGGCGGAGTAGATGTCCGCAAAGCCGTTATCCGTCTCATCCACCAGGATGAGCAGAAGAGCCAACCAGCCCCCGGCGACGCTCAGGATAGCCGGGATAAGGTCGGCGGTCTGGAGGGCCAGGATGAAGAGCGCGCCCAGGGCGTAGAACCAGGTGTTCGCGGCGGTGTAGCCCAGGAAGGTTCCCCAGAAAGCCGGGCCGCTACGACGGGCGAAGCGGTTGTAGTCCGCCACCAGCGGCATCCAGGAGATCGGCATTGCCACTACTAAGTCCACTGCCAGCCAGAAAGGCATCTCTCCGGCGCCGGAGGAGCGCAGAAGTGCGCCGACGTCGTAGTGAGTGAAAAGGTAGATAGTGAGATAGATGGTGATGCCATAAACAAGCCAGATGGCGAATTTCTCTATCCACTGGCGGACGACAGCTAGCGGCCCGCCTAGGGCCAGAAGGGTGCACCAAAGGGCGAAGAAGAAGGCCCAGGGGAGATACGCGGAAAGACCGAAAAGGGTTTGCGTGATGCCGCTGGCGGCCCGGGCCATGATGATGACCTCAAAGGCTCCCCAGCCGATCAGTTGGATGATATTGAGGACGGTGGGGATGTAGGAGCCGCGAATGCCCAGGACGGGGCGGAGCATCACCATGGTGGGGATGGCGTGGTTGCTGCCGACGATACCGGCGATAGCCAGGAGGAGGCTGCCGATGATACTGCCGATAAGGATGGCCAGCAGGGCTTGCCCCAACCCCAGGCCCGGCACCAGCAAGGTGCCTGCCAGGAGCACCAATAGCCCCACACCTAGGCTGGACCAGAGGGCCAGATAGTCAGGGAATCTGAGAATGCGGTGACTTTCGGAAACCGGCTCTATGCCCCATTCAGGGGGTGTTTGAATTTTCATCATACACCTCCATCTGATAAGTTAATAGGATGGGGAGACCTTAGGGGTGCGAGCCGACCTGCTGGGGAGACAGCCTGGGGAGAAAAAACCGTCCCGCCGGCGCGGGACAGTTTTTGTTCAGCGTAGGCTCAAAGGAGCCTTCTGTTCCCGTCCCTCCGCTGGCATGACCCAGATCAGGTTCAAAGGGTCGGCGTCGGCGGCATCAAACCAGTAGACGCCCTCTCAGCCCGGCTCACCCGGACTCCCCTGGGAAGGATTCAATTGGTGATACAATTATACCACAGGATGGGGGTTTCTGCAAAGTATTAATCAGCGCCGACTGAAGTCGTCCTCCCCTGGGCCTGCGGCCTTCGGATGGCCTGCGCCGTCCTTTCCGGAGGCGTCAGC
>JASFBC010000214.1:0-20726 GCA_036172315.1 Anaerolineae bacterium
CGGCGGGGGCTGCTGCGCCGGCGCGGCGGAGGGCTTTGCCGCCGGCTGCGCGCTGACCGTCACTACGGCCATGCTGAGCACCATCGCCAGCACAACCAGCAGGCTGGACCAGCGCCAGGTCGTTCTGGTGTTCATGTTACCTCCTTGAGGATTGCATAGGACCTTTAACAACGGGATGCGTGAAACGGGATGCGTGAAACGGGATGGAAATTGCGTATTCCGTCCGGCTATCACCTCCTTTCTCGTGGTTGGGGCGGGAAAGAAGCGAGGGCCGGAAGGGCAAAGCCCCTCACGGCCCTCGCGCGCGATTTCTATCCGGTATTGGTGGCCGGATCCGTCCCCGCTCCCCAGGATGTTCCATTGGCCTGCGATGTGTGCATAGGTTGACCCAAAGGGGGGATTGTAAAGTGATTTCATTATACCACGAGATTGGGAAAAAGTCAATCCTTTGCAAATCGCCAAAAATTACATCCCGCAGACCATAAACCGCCGATCACGGAGGGCGGGCGCAAGGGCAATGCAGGGAGAACCCTTGCGGTTGCCCACCCTGCCTGCGGTGACCCACACGCCTGGTGCTGGCTATTTCTGAACCTGCGGGGGGTACAGGGTGGGTAATTCCGATGCGGGAAGCACATCCATCACCGCTCTCCCTGTCCCTTGTCGCTCTCCTATCTATGAGGTATAATGCCTTTGCACGCAAGCAGCAAAAGTTTACCCCACACGGAGGAGATATCTATGCCCGCTATAGAAATCCGACCCGGTATCTTCTGGATCGGCGTCAATGACCGAACCACTGACCTCTTTGAGGGTTACTGGCCCATCACCCAGGAAGGCGTCTCCTACAACGCCTATCTGGTCAACGGGGAGAAAAAAGCGCTGATTGACCTGGCGAAGGGATTGAAGACCGACGAATTCCTGGCCCAGATCGCCGATGTCACCGATCTGGGTCGGCTGGATTACATCGTCATCAATCATATGGAGCCCGACCACACGGGTATCCTCAGCATCCTACGGCGACTGGCCCCTCAGGCTGTCATTCTGGGAACTGCAAGGACTAAGGAGATGGTCGCTGCCTTCTACCAGGTCACTGAGAACGTGCGTGTGGTGGAGGACGGCGAGACACTCCCGCTGGGCCCCCACATCCTCCAGTTCTTCCACACCCCCTTCGTCCATTGGCCCGAAACGATGATGACCTACGAGACGACGCAGCGGGTGCTCTTTTCCTGTGACGGCTTCGGAGGATACGGCGCGCTCCAGGGGGCCATTTTTGATGGCCAGTGCACCAACATTTCGTACTACGAACGAGAGGCTCTCCGATACTACGTTAACATCATAGCCCTCTTCAGCCGTCCGGTGCTGCGCGCGCTGGAGAAACTGAGCAGGGTCCCGGTGGACGTGGTTGCCCCGTCCCACGGGCTGATCTGGCGGCAGAATCCCGGGCGGATTATAGAACTGTACCGTCGGTGGGCGGGCTATGCTACGAGCGAGGGCGACCCCGGCGTTACGCTCCTCTACGGCTCCATGTACGGCAATACGGAGAAAGTGATGAACGCTGTGGCCCAGGGAGTCTCTCGGGCCGGAGTGCCGGTGGAGATATACGACGTGGCCCGAACCCCCATCAGTTACATCCTGCCGGCCCTGTGGCTGAATCGGGGGGTCATCGTGGGCGCACCGACCTACGAGGGTAGCCTCTTCCCGCCGATGGCCCACGCGCTGGATGTCGCCGCCCGTAAGCGCGTCCAGAACCGCAGGGCGGCCTATTTCGGGAGTTACGGCTGGAGCGGCGGCGGCGAGCAGGAGTTCCGCCGCCTGGCCGAAAGTATGAAGTGGGACGTCCTGGATTCTTTCACCTTCCGGGGCGGCCCCACACTGGAGGATCTGAAGCGCGCGGAGGCCTTTGGAGAGAACTTCGCCCGTCGGGTCGTCGGCTCGTAGTCGGTCATATATGCGGGAGAAAGGGGCGCTCTTGTTCGCATTGAGCCACGGAGCGCGGGTTCATAGTCAGCCCCGCAGCGCAGCGGAGCGGCGCCCGAGACGGCACTCCACCCCGTTCCGTGCCATACTCCAAACCGCTGCGCTGGGGTTGGTCCTTCTGGCAGCAGGATGTGGGGCTCCCATCTCGCCTCCGACCCCGATGCCGTCTCCCCCGCCGTCTCCTACGCCCCCGCCCATCCCCACCCCTGCGCCAACCCCGCCGCCTCCCGTCCCCCTGATCATCCGCTTTCCGGAGATAGTCTCGGCGCTGGATGGGGTGACGGTGACCGTAGAACTGCCGGGACTGGCCGAACGGGACCCCCAGGCCCAGGTGTGGGCGCATGTCCTCCCCCCCGGCTCCCGGGAGCCGGTCTGGGCATCGGTGCTGGAGCCGGGCGAGGGTGGGATGTACGTTTCCCCCCAACCCATCTATTTCCCGCTGGAGCCGGTCCCCGGCGATTGGCGGCTGTTCGTTGAAGTGCAATCCCCTGTCCCTATCCGGGGAGGGCGCTGGTTCCGCTTCCGGCAGGAGCCCCTCCCCCTCTGGGACCTGACGGGACAGGTGGCCGGGGAGGTCTATCTGCCGGTACCGCAACCGTTCGCTCTGGTTCGGCAGGAGGGGGACCGGATCGCCGGAAGCCGAGTGTGGCAGCGGGGCGGGGAGCGGATAGAACTGTGGTGGGCCCCCGGTCCGGTGGAAGCGCTGACGCCGGATACCGCCCAGATGCTGGAGGAGGCCACGTTTCCGGTCGGCGAGAGCGTAGAGATCATCTCAGTGGAGAGCGTAACGCGAGGGAAGCGGCCGGGATTCCGCTTTTATGAGCGGTGGTCAAACGGCCCTGCAGAAGCCCTGCTGCTCCAGGACTCCAATCGGTATCTCTATCTTCTGCGGGTGCGCGTTGGGGGCCGCGAGGCGCTGACGCCGCTGCTGCGGGAAATCCAGGCCGCGATGAGGGTGAAATAACTGTCCACAGTAGCGCGGGCCGCAGTAGCGCAGGCCGCAGTAGCGCGGGCCGCCAGGCCTGCTTTTGCAGGCTAACAGCCTGCGCTACAGGCTAACAGCCTGCGCTACGGTAGCGACGATCCCTCAGGCGCTACCAGGAGAGGGCCGATGGAACTGAATGAACAAGTGGCCACCTGGAAAGCCCGGCTGGGGCCGGACCAGGTCATCCTGGGACATCACTACCAGCGGGATGAGGTCATCCGGTTCGCTGACTTCCGGGGAGATAGCCTGCAACTGGCGCGGGATGCCGTCCGCACCGACGCCCGCTACATCGTCTTCTGCGGCGTCCACTTTATGGCCGAGACAGCGGCCATCCTGGCCAGGCCCGGCCAGGTCGTTCTCATCCCCGACATGGAGGCCGGCTGTTTCCTGGCCGACCGGGCCGACCTGCCGCTGGTGGAGGCCGCCTGGCGGGACCTGGGCCAGGTGCTGGACGTAGAACGGGAAGTTATGCCGGTCACCTACATTAACTCAGCGGCTGCCCTGAAGGCGTTTTGCGGCCAGCGCGGCGGGATGGTCTGCACCTCCGCCAATGCGGGGAAAATTCTGGCCCGGGCGCTGGCGGAGCGCCCCCGTGTCCTCTTTTTCCCTGACCAGCACCTGGGGCGCAACACCGCGCGCCAGATGGGCATCCCGCCGGAAGAGATCCTGCTCTGGGACCCCCGCCGCCCCCTGGGCGGGCACGACCCGGAGCACATCCGGCGGGCCCGGCTCTTCCTCTGGCCCGGCTGGTGCTACGTCCACACCCGCTTCCGGCCCGAGCACGTTCGGGCATGGCGGGAGCGGGATCCCCAGATACGGATTCTGGTCCACCCTGAATGCACCGAGGAAGTGGTCACCCTGGCGGACGAGGTCGGCTCCACGTCCTTCATCATCCGCCGGGTGGAGGAGTCGCCGCCGGGGACGAAATGGGCCATCGGGACAGAGTTTAACCTGGTCCACCGCCTGGCCCAGGAACACCCGGAGCAGTTCATCGTCTCCCTATCCGACAAGCCCCATTACTGCCGGACGATGAACCTCATCACCCTGGAGAAACTGGCCCGGGTGCTGGAGGGGTTGATAGAAGGGCGCCTGACCAACCCGGTGATCGTTCCGCCGGAGGTCGCCGGACCGGCCCGCCGGGCGCTGGAGCGGATGCTGGAATCTTAGAGGGGGGAGCATGTGCGGTATCGTTGGCTACATCGGTACGCGGAACGCCACGCCCATTCTCCTGGAAGGGCTGAAACGGCTAGAATATCGGGGGTACGATTCGGCGGGACTGGCTGTCCTCCAGCCTGAAGGGACCATCGGGGTCCGACGAGAGGCTGGAAAAATCGCGGCGCTGATAGAAAAGGTGCAGGCAGCGCCGGTGAGCGGTTCCGTCGGCATCGGCCACACCCGCTGGGCCACCCACGGCCCGCCCTGTGAGCGCAACGCCCATCCCCATCTGGGCCCGGCCGGAGATGTGGCCGTCGTCCACAACGGCATTATAGAGAACTACCGCGCCCTGCGGGAGGAACTGGAGGCCGAGGGCCACCGCTTCGCCTCCGACACCGACACCGAGGTCGTCGTCCATCTGGTGGAGGGCTACCTGGCGGGTGGGTCCTCTCTGGAAGACGCGGTGCGCCAGGCATTGTCCCAGGTGAAGGGGGCCAACGCCTTCCTCTTCCTCAGCCGCCGCCACCCGGACCGCATCACCGCCGTCCGGCTGGGCAACGCCGGCGGCCTCACCGTCGGCCTGGGCGACGGGGAGAACTTCGTCGCCTCCGACATCCCGGCCATCCTGGACCACACCCGCCGGATGGTCTTTCTGGAAGACCGCCAGATGGCCGTGGTGACCCGCGAGGGGGTCCATGTGGAGACGCTGGATGGGCGCCCCGTCCCCCTCCGCCCCCATACCATCCCCTGGGACCCTGTCTCGGCGGCCAAGGAGCCGTACCGCCACTTCATGCAGAAAGAAATCTACGAGCAGGCCCGCTCCGTCACCGACACTCTGCGCGGCCGGGCCGACTTTGGGGCCGGACGGGTGCGGCTGGAAGGACTGAGCCTTACCCCGGAGGAAGCCCGCCGTCTGGAGCGCATCGTCATCGTCGCCTGTGGGACTTCCGCTTATGCCGGACTGGTGGGCAAGTTTATGCTGGAGACGCTGGCCCGCATCCCGGTGGAGGTGGACTACGGTTCCGAGTTTCGCTACCGGGACCCGCTCCTGAACGACCGGACGGCGGTTCTGGCCATCACCCAGAGCGGGGAGACGGTAGACACACTGGCGGCGATGGAAGAGGCCCGCCGCAAGGGTGCCCGCCTGTGGTCTATTGTCAACGTCATCGGCAGTCAGGCCCACCGCATCGCCGATGGCTACATCCTGATGCACGCCGGGCCGGAGATCGGTGTCGCCTCCACCAAGGCCTTCACGGCCAGCCTGGTGGATCTCTACCTGCTGGGCTGTTATCTGGGGGACCTGCGGGGCGTGCTGACCGGCGAGGAACCGCGGCGGCGGGTGGATGACCTGGCCCGTCTGCCCGATCTGGTGGGACGGGTGCTCCAGCACGGGGATGAATACACCCAATTGGCCCAGACCTACTACGACCGGGAGCATTTCCTGTACCTGGGGCGGGGGATCAACTACCCGGTGGCGTTGGAAGGGGCGCTGAAACTCAAAGAGATTTCCTATATCCATGCCGAGGGGTACCCCGCCGGGGAGATGAAACACGGGCCCATCGCCCTGATTGACGAGCGAATGCCCGTCGTCGCCATCGCCGTGCGGGACTCGGTGTACGATAAGATGATCAGCCAGATAGAGCAGGTTAAGGCGCGCGGCGGCCGGGTGATTGCGCTGGCGACGGAGGGGGATACGGAAATCGGCCTCAAGGCCGACCATGTTCTGACTGTCCCGCCCACGCCGCCGTTGCTGGCGCCGGTGGTGAACGTCATCCCGATGCAGCTGCTGGCCTACCATATGGCGGTGCGGCGGGGTTGCGATGTGGACCAGCCCCGCAACCTGGCCAAATCCGTGACGGTGGAGTAGGGCGCATTCGGCCTGAGCGGCGGGCGGCAAAGCCGCCCGCTGCCCTTTTCCCGGACTTGACACCGGGGTATAATTATCCCGACCGGTCGGTATACCATAAGGAGTGCTTTGCCCGCCAGGGGTACGACGCCACCGGTGTGGCCGAAATCTGCGAACGAGCCGGGATCAGCAAAGGGGCATTCTTTCACCACTTCCCCACCAAGCAGGCCGTCTTCCTGGAACTGCCGGAGCGGTGGCTGGCGGGGTTGGGGGAACAGTTGGCCGCCCTGCGCTTTGAGGCCGCCACCGTCCCCGATGCCCTGATGCAGATGGCCGGGATGGCCCAGCAGGTCTTTGAGATCGCGCGCGGGAAACTCCCCATCTTCCTGGAATTCATGGGCCAGGCGGCCCGTGACCCTCGCGTCTGGCAGGCGACCATCAACCCATACCGCCGCTACCGGGCCTTTTTCGCCGGAATGATAGAGGCTGGCATCGCCGAGGGGAGTCTGCGCCAGGTAGACCCCGCCATGGCGGCCAATGCCATCCTCTCTATGGCCATCGGGCTGGTCCTCCAGGCCACCGTAGACCCCGATGGGGCCGATTGGGGCCGGGTCGTGCAGCAGAGCGTGGGGATGCTCCTGGAGGGAATACGACGCACTGATGAAAAGTTATCTCATTGAAAGGAGTTCCATGAAAGTGCTGCTGACCGGTGCTTTCGGCAACGTCGGGCAGAGCGCGCTGGAGGAACTGCTCCGCCAGGGGCATCGCGTGCGCTGTTTTGACCTGCGGACAAAGGCGAACGAGCGCGCGGCCCGTCGCTACGGTGACCGCATAGAGGGGGTATGGGGCGACCTGCGCCGCCCCGAAGAAGTCGCACGGGCGGTGGAGGGGCAGGACGTGGTCGTCCATCTGGCCTTCATCATCCCCAAACTCTCCGCTACCGGCGTGGAGTCTGAAGCCCGGCCCGACCTGGCCTATCAGGTGAATGTGGAGGGTACCCGTCACCTGATCGCGGCGATGAAAGCCCAGCCCCGCCCTCCGCGCCTGGTCTTCTCGTCGTCCCTTCACGTCTACGGACGGACGCAGGACCAGCCCCCGCCCCGTCGGGCCGATGACCCCCTCTGTCCGCTGGAGCATTACTCTCGCCACAAAGTCCTCTGCGAGCAGATGATCCGGGAATCGGGCCTGGAGTGGGTCATTCTGCGCTTCGGCGCCGTCCTCCCCCTCTCTCTGTACCCCGACCCGGGGATGTTTGACGTCCCGCTGGATAACCGGATGGAGTTCGTCCATACCCGCGATGTGGGCCTGGCCATTGCCAATGCGGTGAGCCATCCGGAGGTCTGGGGGAAAGTGCTGCTCATCGGCGGGGGGCCGCGCTGTCAGTTCTACTTCGGGGAGATGGCGGCGCGGATTCTGGAGGCGATGGGGGTGGGAATGCTCCCCAAGGAGGCCTTCAGCACCCTCCCCTTCTGCACCGACTGGCTGGATACCGAGGAGAGTCAGCGCCTCCTGCAATACCAGCAGCGAACGCTGGACGACTATCTCCGGGACATGGTCGCCGTTCTGGGCTTCCGGCGCCATCTGATCCGGGCCTTTCGTCCGCTGGTGCGCTGGTGGCTTCTCCAGCAGTCCCCGTACTGGAGATGGCGGAAAGCGGAGGCCCGGCGGTCCCGCCGCACGCGGCCGGCCCAGAGGCCCTCGCCAGCCTTGTAAAGCCCCGTCCGCGAAAGGAGGACCCATGAACATTTTGCTGATTTACCCCCGATTTCCCGATACGTTCTGGAGTTTCAAACACGCGCTGCGGTTCATCCGCAAGGCGGCGTTTGGGCCGCCGCTGGGGCTGCTCACCGTCGCGGCCATGTTGCCCCGGGAGTGGCCGAAGCGGCTGGTGGACCTGAACGTGACCGACCTGCGGCCCGCCGACCTGGAGTGGGCCGACATGGCGATGGTGAGCGGGATGGGCATCCAGCGGGAGTCGGCGAAGGAGGTCATCGCCCGCTGCAAGGCCGCCGGGCTGACCGTCGTCGCCGGGGGGCCGCTCTTCACCGAGGAGTACGAGAAGTTTGGCCAGGTAGATCACTTCGTCCTGGATGAGGGGGAGTTGACCCTGCCGCGCTTTCTGGCCGACCTGGAACGGGGGACGCCCCAGCGGGTCTATCGGGCCGACGGCTTCGCCGACATGCACCAATCGCCGATCCCGCTCTGGGAACTGGCGGATATTCGCCGCTACGCGTCTATGGCGGTCCAGTTCTCCCGGGGCTGTCCCTTTGACTGTGAGTTCTGCAACATCACCGCCCTGCTGGGCCGGACGCCCCGCACCAAGAGCGCCGGGCAGGTGGTCGCCGAGTTGGACCGTCTCTACGGCCTGGGCTGGCGGGGGAGCGTCTTCTTCGTGGACGACAATCTCATCGGCGACCGCCGCGCGGCGAAGCACGAACTCCTCCCCGCACTGATGGAATGGCGGAAAGACAAGGTCGGCATCACCTTCAGTACGCAGGTCTCCATCAATCTGGCCGATGACGATGAGTTGCTGCGCCAGATGGTGGAGGCAGGGTTCGCCACCGTTTTCATCGGCATTGAGACGCCCTGCGAGGAGAGCCTCTCGGAGGCTCATAAGGCCCAGAACCTCCGCCGGAACTTGCTGGAAAGCGTCCGACGCATCCAGCGGGCGGGGATGCACGTGGAAGGGGGCTTCATCGTTGGCTTTGATAGTGACACGCCCTCCATTTTCCGCCGTCAGATAGAGTTCATCCAGCAGAGCGGCATCGCGGCGGCGATGGTGGGGCTCCTGCAGGCCCCCTACGGGACCCGGCTCTATGAGCGGCTGAAGCGGGAAGGGCGGCTGACAGGGGAACCCTCGGGCAACAACGTGGTGGATTTCACCAACATCCTCCCCAAAATGGGGCTGGAGGCGCTGAAGGAAGGGTACCGGGAGCTCTTGAGGCATATCTACTCCCCCGCCGCTTATTACGAGCGGGTGCGTACGTTTCTGAAGGAGTACCGGCCCCCGCGCCTGCAGGTTCACCTGGACCGGGAGATGGTTCTGGCCTTTTTCCGATCGCTATACCAACTGGGGGTTCGGGGGGTGGAGCGGGTGCATTACTGGCGGTTGCTTCTGTGGACCCTGCTCCATCGGCCGCGCTCGTTCCCTATGGCAGTGACGCTGGCCATCTACGGTTTCCACTTCCGCCGGGTCTGCGAGGAGCAAGTACTGCGGGCTTCCCGAAGCGTTCCGCAGGCCTCTTTCTAAATTTGGTGTAACTATTCAGCGCTGGCTGGTAACTGCCTCCTCTTCCTCACCCCACCCCCGGCGGCTTCGCCGCCGCCCCCTCCCCTGAAGTTTGGCTTTTTCAGGGTAGGTGGTTATAAAATCGCTGAAAATGGCCTTCTCTCCGGCCACAAGAACAAGAAGAAAATATTTTTCATTGCAACGGCTTCGCCGCCGCAATGAAATCTTTCGACTACCGTCGTCTGTGGTCTGGGACAGGGGAGGCCGATTTTCCATCGGCGCCAAGGGGGCGATCTTCATCGGGCTGAATACCCTCCGCTGCGCTGTTCGTAGCAAGGCACGAAACGGAGTGCTGTCCTGCACGCTACTCCGCTGCGCTTTGGGGCTAACTACAAACGACGCTTCTCCGCTACGGCGAACACTTCCCGCTCAAAGAACCAGCGGAAGGGCGGCCAGTGGAAGAGGATGTAGCGGGCGATACGGAAGACCAATCCTTCCTGCCGGTGCTGGGGCGGCGTATCCAGCCAGACCCGGGGGCGGAACCCGTTGCGGCGCAGCACCCGCCAGAGGCTCAGCCCGCTCTGCTCGTTGACATGCACATCCACATTGGCGGGGATCAACGCCCGGGGGTCCCGGGGGTACGCGGCCCCCTGCCCCATCAGAATCCGCACCAGCCGGACAATCGGATATGCATACCGATCATACCAGGCATTGGGGGCGGTGTGGATGACCAGCCGGCCCTCGGGCTTGAGGACCCGACGCGCCTCCTGAAGCGCCTGGTCCAGTTCCCACGGGTAGAGATGCTCCACGATGTCAAACATCAGCACCCGGTCAAAGGTGCCATCGGGGAAGGGGAGACGGCGAGCGTCGGCCTGGTAGACGCCTGCGGCCTCCCCATCCGCCACCGCCTGGCGGGAAAGGGCGACGGCAGCGCGCGCGTAATCTATCCCGTGGGCCTCCGCGCCGGCTCGGGTACAGTGGCGGAGGATTTCCCCCCGCCCACATCCTACATCCAGCACCCGCATTCCCGGGCCGATGCCCGCCACCGCAAAGGCGGCCCGCAGCCGTCGGGAGAGTTCCCGCCCCTCTGTGGCGACGAATTCCTCGTACCCCTCGCAGATGGAGAGGAAGTAGTCGTGGTCATATCGGTCCGGCGGCACCGATGGAGCCGCTGAACCGACCGGGTTTGGATTTCTGGCTCGATTCACAGCGAATTCCTCACGGATAGGCCTCAGAAGTTGCTCTACTTCCTGCGCAGGGCATCGGTCAGCGCGGCCCGCAACAGGTCCAGTTCCTCCACCTGCAGGGCCATGCTCAGGAAGACGTAGGCGGCTCCCGCCAGCCCTCCGGCCCCACCGACAACCAGCAGTTCCCCCACCAGGCCCGGCCCGGCCCATGCCTCCAATGGACGGGCCGCTCCCCATGCGAGGAGCGCCAGCACCAGCGAGGCGACCGTCACCCGAACCAGCAACCCCCATATCCCGGAGGCTCCCAGTCCTCCCAGACGGCGGCGGGTGAGGTAGAGCATGGTCAGCGCATGGGCCGTCCATTTGCCGGAGTTGACCAGGACCAGCAGGGGAAGCGTCAGGACACCAGCCGCCGCCAGCGCGACGGCCGTCAGCGCGTAGAGGACGGTGGTCCCGATGCCCACCAGCGCCGGGGCCCAGGTATCTTTGCGGGCATAGAAGGCAAAGATGAGCACCTGGTCCACCGCCGCGAATAGCAGGCCGGGAAGGTGGCAGCGCAGGGCTTCCGCCACGGCCAGCGTGTCGGCGCGGGTGAATCCCCCGTGCTCAAAGATAAGCGCCACGAGAGGGACCGAAAGGGCCAGCAGGGCTGCGGCCGCCGGGATGATGAGGAAAAGGACCAGCCGGAGTCCCTGGGAGAGGGTGGCCCGGAAAAGGGAGGGGTCGGGGCTGAGAGCCTGGCGGGAAAGGGTCGGCAGGATTGCCAGCGAAATCGCCACAACCACCATCCCCAGCGGGAACTGGATGATCTGCGCCGCGTATTCCATCCAGGCGATGGCAGAGCCGCCGATGCGAGAGGCCAGGTGGTAACTGAGCACCACCGAAAGCAGGTTATCTACAATCAATCCCAGCAGGACGGGCAGGTAGAGTTGTCCGATGCGCCGCAGCGCCGGGTGGTGGAGGTCCAGGGTGAGGCGAAAGCGGGCATCCCGCAAGCCGGGCAGTTGGAGGACGACCTGGAGGATGGCCCCCACCACCAGTCCCAGGGCCATGCTGCGGACGCCCCACCGATCTCCCAGCAAGAGAGCCGTCACCACGAGCGACGCGTTGAAGACGGCGGCGGTGAAAGCGGGGAAGACGAATCGCCGAAGCGCGTAGAGGGCCGCCGAGAAGACGCCGGCCAGGTTGAGGAACAGGAGGGCCGGGAGGACGATACAGAGGAGTTCCGTCGCCAGCCGCTGGTCGGCAGGGGCCAGCCCCCCCGCCATCAGCCAGACCAGTTGGGGAGCGAAGATTTCCCCCACCAGCAGGAAAAGGCCCACGATCAGGGTGACGGTGCTGGTCAGCAACGCCAGCAGGCGCCACAGTTCGGCCCGACGCTCCTCGGAGGCGTAGTCGGAGAAGACGGGTACCAGTGCAGAACTGATCATCCCGCCTATCAGCAGGTCGTACATCGTGGTGGGGACGCGGACGGCGGCGTTGAGGGCACTCACCGCGGGGCCGGCCCCGAACAGGCCCGATTTGACCATCTCCCGCAGCAATCCCAGCACCCGGCTGGCGATGTTGCCCATAGAGATGAGGCCGGCGGCCTGGGTGACCTCCACCTGTTCGCCCGCAATCGCGCCTTCTGGCGGCGCCATCCCTCCTCCGGTTTCCTCTTTCAGAATTCAGCGCTGACGGAGAAAGTCAGCCTCTCCGGGCCTGTGGCCTCCGGACGGCGAACCACCGATCACCGTCGCCTGAGGTCTATGGCCTGCGGCAGGGAGGCCGATTTCCCCTCTGGGGTCTGCGGTCGTGTCGGCGACCAGAATTGGTTCCGGCAGGCTATCCAGAATGGCAGCCGGTAGCGAGGGATCGGTCATCGGGGCCTCCTGGCGGTAGAACAACAAACCGGCTGGTGGTTCCAGCCGGTTTGTGGGCGGTACAGGACTTGAACCTGTGACCTCCACGATGTCAACGTGGCGCTCTGGCCATCTGAGCTAACCGCCCCCTTCTTTTGCAAATTATACCACCACCGGCAAAAATTGGCAAGAGTGCGTCAGGTGGCGGTCACCCCAGAGGTGACCGTCACCTCAACGACCTCCATCCACTGATGGCCGGGGATGTCCAGAAGGCCCCATCTCAGGCGGCCCCAGGGAGTGGCGACCATGTACTGATTATCCATCCATATCACAAATCCCAGCGGCCCCCGGGGGGAAGGGGCGCCCTCCAGCACCGGCTCCTCGTCCACCTCAAACCGGACTCCCCTCTCCTGCCACTCCAGGGTGTAGGTATGCCATCGGGTCATATCGGCCTGGATGAGAGCCTCCCGGATCCGCAGCGCTCGCTGGATAGGAGGCCAGAACCGCCGGTAGAGGGGGCGCAGATTCATCAGCGGGACCAGCAACGGGGCCAGAGGCGCCCACAGGAGGGCCCGCAGGTTCCCGGCGTCCATAGTAGCCGCTTTCCACCCCCAGCCCGGCACCTCCAGGTCCAGTTTCATATCCGATGGGGGCGAACCGTAAAAGAACCAGACAGCCCGGGGGAGGGCCGGCAGGCGGCCACCGGTCATCAGAAAGGGGTCGTTCCAGAAGCCGAACCCTGCCGTCCCCCGCAGGATGCCCGATGGATGGGAGAAGCGGGCCCGGACCGTCATCCGCAACGGGGGCCGCCAGAGGAAACGGCGCCGGGGCCGGCCCCGATAGTCATCTATCTGGGCGTCGGAGTATCGGGCGGCGGTAGCCTCTGCAAGGCGCAGGTACAGGACGGACCCGACACACTCCAGCGACCCCGCCCCCACGGTGTAGACCCACTCCGGCGGGAGTGGGTGCTCAGGGAAAGCCCATCTCCGCTTCTCTTCCCTCATCTTGCCCTCTCTGCCGATCGTGCTATAATGTTCTGGTGAAATTCCAGCGATACGGCATTACCTACCCTTCCTCATCCCATCCCCGGTGGCTTCGCCGTCAGGGGGAGAGGTGAGGACGAAACCACCGCCGGGTAGATAGTCACGCGGTACGTGAGGCGATATGGCCCAACGGATTCCCAGGAGAAAAGCCCAGACCAGTCGGAGCGCGACGACGTATTTCACCGTCGGCCTGGTTGTGCTGTTCCTGCTGGTCGCCAGCGGCATTGGCTACATTTTCTTCCAACAGGTCCGGGCATGGGTGGCCAACTCCGACCTCCTGCCCAGCCCCAACCAGTCAACCAGCAATCCGGTCATTGACTGGCAACCGGGAGAGCCCATCCCGACCTGGGAGGGGAAAGAGCGGGTGAACGTGCTGGTCATGGGCATTGATGCCCGGCCTGGCGAGGAGGGGCCCTGGCGGACCGATACGATGATGATCCTGACGGTGGACCCGTTGACCCTCTCCGCCGGAATGCTCTCCATCCCCCGCGATCTGTGGGTGCCCATCCCAGGCTACGGCGAGGGGCGCATTAATACGGCCAACTACCTGGGCGATGCCTACGATTACCCCGGCGGCGGCCCCGCTCTGGCCGCGCGTACCGTCCAATATAACCTCGGCGTCCCTATTCACCACTACGTGCGGGTGGACTTCAGCGCATTCGTGCATCTGGTGGACCTCATCGGCGGGATTGACATCTACGTCCCGGAAGAGATCAACGACCCCTGGTATCCGGGCCCCAACTACGACTACGACCCCCTCTATATCCCGGCCGGATGGGTCCATATGAACGGGGAACTGGCGCTGAAATATGCCCGTACCCGCCATACCGGACGGGGGGATTTTGACCGGGCTGCCCGACAGCAGCAGGTGCTGATGGCCATACTGGATAAGGTTACCCGGCTGGACCTCCTGCCCCAGTTGCTCCCCCAGGTCCCTCAGATGTGGGAGACGGTGCGGGATTCGGTGGTGATGGACCCGAACCTGAGCCTGGATAAAGTCATCCGTTTGGCCCGACTGGCGACTCAAATTCCCAAAGAGAACATCCGTACTGCGGTAATAGACGAAACCTGTACGGAGATGTGGACCACGCCGGACGGCCAGCAGGTTCTGGTGCCCATCCGGGACCGGATGCGGGAGGTGCGGGACTACGTGTTCATAATGCCCCAGGGGACGCCGAAGGTGGAGGACCCGGCAACCCGCATCGCGACCGAAGCCGCCGTCGTCCAGGTGCAGAACGGGACTCTCACGCCGGGTCTGGCCCAGAAGATAGCCGAATATCTCCAGGGGCGGGGCATCCACATCGGGGGATACGGCAACGCCGACCGATCAGATTACGCGCAATCCATGATCCTCGTCTACACCGGCAAGCGGTTCACCGCCGAGGCGATTGCCGGGTGGCTGAATCTACCCCTGACAGCCATCGTGGAAGCACCCGCAACGGAGGCCGGGGTGGACATCCGGGTCATTCTGGGGGCGGATTACCGGCTGCCGACGCCCTAATAAACGGGCCAGGCACTTCCGGAAGTGCCTGGCCCGTAAGATGGGGGAAACCATCCAGCGCTGACGGAAACTCAGCCTCTTGGGGCCTGTGGCCTCCGGACGGCCTGCGCCGTCCGTCAGAGAAGGAAAGCCCCCTTCAGCAAGGGGGATGTCGGAGGACACGGATGTCCTCTCCTTCCCCGTCCACGTAGATCGTGTCGCCGGGGCCGAAATCGCCCGCCAGCAGCGCCTCAGAGATGGCATCCTCCACCCGGGTCTGGATGACCCGACGCAGGGGACGGGCACCGTACTCCGGCGAATACCCTTCCCGGGCCAGCCACTCCCGCGCCGCCGCCGAGACCTCCAGCCGCAGGTTCCGCTCCGCCAGCCGCTCCGCCACCTTCGCCAGTTCCAGGTCCACAATCCGGGCAATCTGTTCCGGCCCCAGCGGCCGGAAGACGATCACCGCGTCCACCCGGTTGAGGAACTCCGGCCGGAAGGTCCGCTTCAACTCCTCCCGCAGCCGCTGGCTCATCTCCCGATATTCCTGCTCGGCCTCCCGGGCCCGGTCAGCGGGCAGGGCAAAGCCCAGACCACCCCGCCGGATGGCCTCCGCCCCGATGTTGGAGGTCAGGATGATGATGGTGTTGCGAAAGTCCACCCGCTGACCCTTCGCATCGGAGAGGTTCCCCTCCTCCATAATCTGCAGAAGGATGTTGAAGACCTCCGGATGGGCCTTTTCCACCTCGTCAAAAACGACCACGGAGAATGGGCGGCGGCGGATCGCCTCGGTCAACTGGCCCGCGTCCTCGTAGCCCACGTACCCGGGCGGCGCGCCCACCAGCCGGGCAACGGTATGCCGCTCCATAAATTCGGACATGTCCAGCCGGATCAGCGCGTCCTCGGTACCGAACAGGAAGGCCGCCAGCGCTTTGGTCAGTTCCGTCTTGCCCACACCGGTGGGGCCCAGGAAGAAGAAGGAGCCGATGGGTCGCCGGGGGTCCTTCAGCCCGGCGTAGGCCCGCCGCAGGGCCCGGGCCAGCGTCTGGATGGCCTCGTCCTGCCCGACGATGCGCTTGCTCAGTTCCGCCTCCATCTGGAGCAGCCGCTGGCTCTGTTCTGCCGCCAGTTGGGCCAGCGGGACGCCAGTCCACATAGAGACGACCTCCGCCACATCCTCCACTCCGACCGTGGCCCACTCTTCGGTGTCTCCCCCACTTTGCAGAACGTCTATCTCGTGTTCCAGAGCCTGGATGTGGAGACGGATTCGCCGGGCTTCCTCAAAGCGCTGGGCCTGGACGGCTGTCTCCATCCGCTCCTCCAGTTCCCGCAAGCGGGCACAAGATTCCCGAAGCCGGATGGCCTCTGGGGACTTGTAAATCCGGACCCGCGAGGCGGCCTCGTCTATGACGTCTATGGCCTTATCCGGCAGATAGCGGTCGGAGATGTAGCGGGCGGAGAGGCGGGCGGCCGCGACCAGCGCCTCATCGGTGAAATGGACGTGGTGATGGTCTTCGTACAGGTGGGCCAATCCCCGCAGAATCTCCACCGTCTCCTCCACGGTGGGTTCGCGGACGATAATGGGCTGGAAGCGCCGCTCCAGGGCGGCATCCGACTCAATGTAGCGGCGGTACTCGTCCATTGTGGTGGCGCCGATGCACTGGAGTTCGCCCCGGGCCAGGGCCGGCTTGAGGATATTCGCTGCATCCAGGGCAGAACCACCCGCGCCGGCGCCGACCAGTACGTGCATCTCGTCAATAAACAGAATGGTGCCGCTCTTCTTCAGTTCCTCAATGACCCGTTTCAACCGTTCCTCAAACTGGCCCCGGTAGATGGTCCCGGCGACCAGCGCGCCGACGTCCAGTTGAAAGACCCGTTTGTCCAGCAGAATGGGAGGGACGTCTCCGGCGACGATGCGCTGGGCCAGGCCTTCTACGATGGCGGTTTTGCCCACGCCGGGCTCGCCGATGAGCGCGGGGTTGTTCTTGGTCCGGCGGGCCAGGACCTGGATGACTCGCTCTATCTCCGCCTCGCGCCCGATGACGGGGTCCAGTTTCCCCTCTTCAGCCAGGGCAGTCAGGTCCACGCCCAGGCGGCCCATCAGGGGGCTGGGGGCCGGGCGCTGGCGGATGCGGGGACGGCTCACCGGGATGGGCCGCTGCTCCAGGGATCGGACGGCTTCCTCCCGCAGCCGGTCGGTGTTGACGCCCAGGCGTCGGAGGACGCTGATAGCCAGAGCGTCCCCCTCGCGCGTGAGGGCGATGAGCAGATGTTCCGTATCTACTTTTGGGTCCCCCCGACGACGGGCCTCCTCCACGGCCCGCTGGATGACCCGTTTGGTGTCTTCGGTGAGTTGGGGGGGCTGGATAGAAGAGTGTCGCTCTTCGGGATTCAGGCGGAGGATGAGTTGACGGACGCGGTTTTCCTGCAGGCCCATCTGGCGCAGAACTTTCGCCGCTCCGCCCTCTTCCTGCATCAGCCCCAGCAGGAGGTGCTCCGTCCCTACGTAAAGATGGCGCATACCCCGGGCGGCCTGTTCGGCCAGACGGAGCACCTGTTCCGCTTCAGGCGTGAACATCTTCCAGTGGTCTTCCATCGCCCTCAACTCCCGCCTGCGGCCTCCACGCCGGCTACTGCTTCCTAGCGGTCTACCTGCCGCAGGCTCAACCCCAGGCGGTGGCGCTCCGGCTCCATCCGGATGACCCGGACAGTCAACACCTGATCGGGACGGACCAACTCGCGAAGGGCCTCGCCGTCCGGCCCGTCCAGTTCGGAGGCGTGGATCAATCCCTCTATCCCCTCATCCCCCACGATGCAGGCGAAGGCCCCCCAGCGGGTCAGGCGGGTGATCCGGCACTCCACCAGTTGCCCCACCTGATACCGCTGACCCGCCGATGTCCAGGGGTCCGGCTGCAACCGTTTGATGCTGAGGGAAACGCGCTGCCGCTCCCGGTCCACCGAGAGCACGAGCACTTCCACTTCCTGCCCGATGTGCAACAGTTCACCGGGATGTTCCACCCGCCCCCAGGAGATTTCGGAGAGGTGGACCAGGCCGTCCACCCCTCCGATGTCCACAAAGGCCCCGAAAAGGGTCAGGTTGCTCACGCGCCCGTGGCGGACTTCGCCTTCCCGAAGGGAATTCAGGATGTCAGCCCGGGAGCGCACCTGGTGCTGTTCCTCCGCCACCCGTTCGGAGAGGATAAGCCGGTTCCGCTCCCGGTCGGCCTCAATCACCACCAGTTTGAGAGAAGCGCCGACCAGGCGGGAGAGGAACGGCCAGCAATCGGGGTCGGAGACGCGGGGCGCGCCCCGGGAGGGGGAGAGATGGGAAGCGGGGACGAATCCCCGCAGTCGCCCCAGGTAGACAATGAGGCCTCCCCGATTCGCGGCCGCGACGGTCAGTTCTACCAGTTCCCCCTTTTCCTGGAGGGAGCAGGCGTAGGCCCAATCCTGCTCCGCTTGCGCCCGGGTTAAGGAGAGCACTGGCATGCCGCCGGGCCCTTCGGGGTCCACAACGTAGACCATCACCCGGTCTCCAGGCTTCAGTCGGGCAAGGGTTTGGGGGTCTATCCGTTCCAGTTCCGGGCCACTGATGACCCCTTCGCACTTGGTGCCCACATCCACCAGGATAAAGTCGCGGCTCACGCGTACCACTCGCCCCCGAATAACGTCACCGCGCTGGAGATGGACGTATGGGGTGAATTCGTTCAGCAGCCTGGCGAAGTCCTCCTGGACCGGGCTGGGCGAAGAATGTGGCTCGTCGTTCATTCGGGCCTCCGGCTACGTATATTATAGCCGGTTCTGTGCAAGGGGCAAGTGGCAAGAGAAAGCGGGAGGCAGGGGGGCGGGCAGAGGAGCACTAAGGTGAGGCCGTTAAGTGGGCAGTGGTCGGTCGTCAGTGGTCTGGTATCAGGCGCAATCCTTCCAGCCGCAGGAGTTCCGGGAAGATGGCCCGGTAGACGGCACAGTAAGGGGAAGGAGCCAACGGTGTGCCCCAACGCCGTTGGGCCAGCAGCGGGCAACCTCCAGCACAGGTGTAGCGCCAGATACACTCCCGGCACCTTTCCTTCTCCTCCACCGGCGGATTCCGGAATCCGTCCTCCTCCCGCACCGCCGCCAGCGGGTCCTCCCCCCAAACGGTGCCGACCACCCGCTCCATTTCCATATGACAGCGGGCCACCGTCCCCTCCGGCCCGACCACCAGATAGGCATGCCCGGCGCCGCAGGGGTAGCGGTGGGGGAAGCCGAAGTCGCAGCGATCCAGCAGATGGCAGATCGCAGGTTGCAGATGACCGGCTGCAGACCGCAGGCGGCGTTCCATCTCGGAAAGGACGGCCTGGAGGCCGGCGATGAGACGCTCCGGCGCCGGCGTCAGGTCGGGGCGGCCGGGGGCCGGGCGGACGAAGTTCAGGTTGAAGGGGAGGCCCCGGTCCAGGGCAAAGGCCACCCCTTCGGCCAGAGTGTCCACATTGCGCGCGGTGACGGTGATGGAGAGGTGGGGGGTGAGGCCCAGGGCCAGTGCCCACTCCACCCCCTCGGCGACAGCCGCAAAGGAGCCCTCGCCGCCGGCGGCCATTCGCTGCCCATCGTGGGCCGGGCCCAGGCCGTCCATGGAGACCGCCAGCCGGATTCCCTCATCCCGGAGCCACTCCAGCAGGGCGAAGGTGAGGGCAGTGCCGTTGGTCAGGATGACTTCCCGAAGTTCCAGGCCGGCCTGCGTTGTGCGCGCCCGCGCGAATTCATGGACGGCGCGGAGGGTGGAGATGTTCAGGGTGGGCTCACCGCCGGCGTATTTGAGTTTCAGGGCCCGGAAGCCGTGGGCCAGCGCGGAACTGATGGCCCTGTCCACCGCCGCTCGCCCGACCTCGGGGGACATATCGGTGTTGCCCCGGGGGGCATAGCAGTAGGCGCAGCGGAGGTTACAGCGGGTCGTCAGGTGGAGCCAGAGGGTGAGAACGGGGGACGGACTGCGTATTGCGTATTCCGTTGCGGGGACCGGGGTGAGCAGGCCCAGGGCGGCCAGTTGGCAGGCGACGGGGTCGGTCAGGGGGGCCGGGGTAGCGAAGGAGTCCAGCATCCGGGCCGCCGGGGTGTTCAGCACCACCACTCCGGCGGGGCCGGCAGGGTTAAAGGCCAGTTGGTAGCCACCGGGGAGGGGGGCACGATAAAGGGAAGGGGGAAGCCCCCACCGTTCGGTGCCTGGCCGATCGCCGATTGCCGATCGCGGCTCAGAGGGCACATCAGGTGCGCAGGCACAGTCGACTTCGGCATCCCGCTCTGGTACTACCTCCGTCACAAGAACAGGGATATCCCCAGAGCAAGCGCAATCCTGCTCCGCCTGCTTGCGACGGGGATTCCAGAAGATTTGCGGAAAATCGGTTTTGTCCTTCACCGCTGGTTGCCTCCTCGCGGCGTTCGTGGCTTGTAACTATTCAGCGTTGACGGAAAGTCCGCCTCCCCGGGCCTGCGGCCTCTGGACGGCCTGCGCCGTCCTTTCCGGATGGACGACGGACCACCGATCTCCGTCGTCTGTGGTCTGTGGTCTATGGTCTGTGGTCTGCGGGAGGGCGATCTCCATCGGGCTGAATAGTTACCGTGGCTTGTCCACTGCCGATGGCAGAACTGGTTACGGGTATCGCATCCGCCAGTGGCCGTCCGCCTGCCCGACCACCCGGAAACCGGAGCGGGTGAAGAGGCGGATGGCCGAGAGATTGTCGGTTCGGGTCTCCAGCACCACCGACATTCCTCGCGCCGAGGCCCAATCCAGCGCGGCGTCCAGCAGCGCGCGGCCCACTCCCCAGCGGCGGTAAGGAGCCACCACTCCGACACCCAACTCCAGTGTAGCCCCATCGGTCGGAAAGAGGCGGCACCAGCCCGTGACACGCGGTCCCTCCGCCACCACCAGCAGGAGGTGACAAGGACACTCCGGCTGGCTCAGCGCGTGCTCCCAGGCGGGGGTGGGCTCAAAGCGGGGGGTGCGCATCAT
>JASFBC010000215.1:0-36851 GCA_036172315.1 Anaerolineae bacterium
CCCGCACCATCGCCGATTTGGCCGGCAGCGACCGGATAGAGACGGCTCATCTGGCGGAGGCGATCCAGTACCGGCCCAGGAGGTGAACCCATTATTCGGGGGACGCGGGTTCCGGTTCGCGCCATTGCTCTCCCCTACAAAGCGGGAGAAACGCTGGACGAAATTCTGGAAGCCTATCCTCACCTTCCTCCGGCGGCTGTTGTGGATGCCATCAGTTGCTACCTGGACCATCAATGATAGAGCAATTCGTTTAAGGCGAACCGACCGGAGGAGGTGATGAAGAAACACGGTTTAACAATTGGCACAAAGGGTCAGGTGCTCTTTCATTAGCCCCTCCTGGAGCGCAGGCCGCTACGCAGGCTAACAGCCTGCGCTACAGGCTAACAGCCTGCGCTACAGGCTAACAGCCTGCGCTACATCTGCGAGCGAAGCCTGCGAAAATCTGCGTCCCATTTCAGAAGCGGACCGCGCGCTGGCTGGACTGGCTGGCCTGGTTTGTAGACGGCAACGGGCGTATCGGCCGCCTGCTCCTCTATCTGAGCGCCTACCTTTATCGTTGCCGCCAGGAGTACTATGACCTGCTCCTGGGTGTTAGCGAGCGCGGGGCATGGCGAGATTGGATTCTTTTCTTCCTGCGCGGCGTGGCGGAACAGGCCCGGGACGCACTGGCGCGGGCTCGCAAATTACAGGACCTGCGCGAAGAATGGCGCAAACGCCTGACCCAGGCACGCGCTTCTGCTTTGAATCCGCGTCTTGTAGATGAACTCTTTAGCAACCCGGTCCTCACAATTCCACAAGTTCAGCGCCGGTTAGGGGTCTCGTACCCCAATGCCAAACAAATTGCGGAAAGGCTCGTCCAGGCAGGTATCCTGGACCCTATTGGCGAAGGCTCCTATGGCAAAACCTATCGGGCCGCAGAGATTTTGAAAGTTCTCGGGGAGGAATAGGTATCGGCATAGAGCAAATAGCGAATTAAACTTTTGGGCTCAAAAGTTTAATTTCATCCCGCAGATTTTAACTTAAGTGCAAATCTACCGCTTCAGGAGGAACCATGTCCAACCAACCGCAGGTGACCCGCAAAGTTCTGGCCGAATACACCTATACTGTTCCGACCGTGGAGCGGGGCTACACGGGGCAGATCCTCTCCGTCAACCTCTCCGACTCCACCATCGCCGCCAAACCGGTCACCGAGGAGATGAAGGAGAAGTTCATCGGCGGCCGGGGGTTCGGCCTCTGGCTCCTCTGGCACGGGACCCGGGAGGATACGAAGTGGAACGACCCGGAGAACGAAATCGTTATCTCCTCCGGGCCCATCGGCGGCATCACCCAGTACCCCGGCTCCGGCAAGTCCCTGGTGGTCACCATCTCTCCCCTCACCGACATCGTTATAGACTCCAACGTCGGCGGCCACTTCGGCCCCCTCCTCAAGTTCGCCGGGTGGGACGCTATAGAAATCCAGGGCAAGGCCGACCGGGAGGTCATCGTCGTCATAGACGGGCAGCAGGGCCGCATCACCATAGAAGAGGCCCCCGATGCCCCGGTGGACACCCACCTCATCGGCGAATGGCTCATCCGGCAGATGGCGGAGAAAGAAGAGGACCGCTACTTTATGTCCGCCGTCTCCGCTGGAAAGGGAGCCGAGCACACCCGCATCGGCTGCCTCAACTTTGCCTTCTACGACCGCCGTCGGGGCGCGTTCCGCTTCAAGCAGGCCGGACGGGGCGGCACCGGCACCGTCTTCCGGGATAAGCGCATCAAGGCGCTGGTGGTGAAGAGCCCGCCCGTCCGCGCCGATTCCGTCCACCCCGCCGACCCGGAGCGGATCGCTCGCGCCGGCATACGCCTGCACAAAGAAATCCACGATTACGATGACTCCCAGAACCGCATGCGTCGCCGGGGGACCACCTATCTGGTCCAGATTATGAGCGACTATGACCTCCTCCCCGTCCATAACTTCAAATACGGCAGCCATCCCGATGCCTCTAAAATCAACGGCGACGTCTGGGAGTCCCGCTTCCGGCAGGGCCTCCCCGATGGTTGCTGGTACGGCTGTACGATGTCCTGCTCTCACGCCGTGGACGGCTACACCGTCCGCACCGGCCCCTATAAGGGCCAGAAAGTCATCGTGGACGGGCCGGAGTACGAGACGGTGGCCGGTGTCGGCTCCAACTGCGGCATCTTTGACCCCGATGCCATCCTGGAGATCAATTTCTACTGCGACACCTACGGCATAGACACCATCTCCTTCGGTACCCTCACTGCCTTCGTAATGGAGTGCTATGAGGCCGGCATCCTGGATAAGGAGAAGACCGGCGGGCTGGAACTGCGATTCGGCAACGCCGACGCGGTCATAGAAATGCTCCACCAGATGGCCCGGGGTGAGGGTTTCGGCAAGATCGCCGGGCAGGGCATCCGTTATATGAAAAAATACTTTGTGGAGCACTTCGGCGCCGACCCCCAGTTCGTCCAGGACATCGGGATGGAGGCGAAGGGGCTGGAGTACTCCGAGTACGTCTCCAAAGAGTCGCTGGCCCAGCAGGGCGGCTACGGCCTGACCAACAAGGGCCCTCAGCACGACGAGGCCTGGCTTATCTTTATGGATATGGTCAGCAACCTGCTGCCCACCTTTGAGGACAAGGCGGAAGCGCTCCACTACTTCCCCATGTTCCGGACCTGGTTTGGGCTGGTGGGCCACTGCAAACTCCCCTGGAACGACATCATTCCGCCCGACAACAAGTACACGGCCGAACCGGCCAAAATTCCGGCCCACGTCCAGAACTATGTGGACCTCTTCTCCGGCGTGACGGGCAAAGAGATCACCCGCGAGGACCTCATCACTATGTCCGAACGGGTCTACAACTTCCAGCGGGTCTTCAACCTGCGCCGGGGCTATGGCCGCCGGGAGCACGACAACGTCCCTTACCGCTCCATGGGGCCGGTGACGGTGGAGGAGTACGAGTCCCGGGCAGAGCGGTACGACAAGCAGTTGCGGGAACTGCTGGGGTTGGACCCCACGAAGATGACGACCCAGGAGAAACTGGCCGCGCTGCGGAAGTATCGGGAGGAGCAGTACGAGCGGCTGAAGGACGCCGTCTATGCTCGCCGGGGCTGGACCCGGGATGGCGTCCCCACGGTGGAGACGCTGCGGCGGCTGGGGATTGACTACCCCGATGTCGTCGCGGTAGCGCAGCGGTATCTATAGAGAACCGGGGCCGGAGCGGGCGGCCTGCTGCGCGGGCCGCCTGTCCGGTCCCTCCCCCACGACCATGCGCTTCCTCATCACCGGTGGAGCCGGATTTCTGGGCACCGCGCTGGCCAATCGCCTCGTCTCCGAGGGACACCAGGTGCGGGTCATAGACGACCTGAGCGCCGGAGACCCCTCCCGGCTGGACGGGCGGGTGCTCTTCACGCGCGGGAGCGTCCTGGACCGTCCCAAACTCTGGACCCTCCTGCAAGATATAGACTGCGTCTACCACCTGGCCGCGCGGGTGCTGGTGGCCGAGTCCATCCTCTACCCCCGGGAGTACAACGAGGTTAACGTCGGCGGCACCGTCACCCTGATGGAGGCGATCCGGGACGCCGGGGTGCACCGGGTGGTGCTGACCTCCTCCGGCGCCGTCTACGGCGAACAGCCAACCCAGCCGGTGCGGGAGGACGCTCCCCTTAACCCCCAGTCTCCCTACGCGGTGAGCAAACTGGCTGCCGAATACTACGTCCGTACCATCGGCGCCCTCTGGGGGATTGAGACCGTCATCCTGCGCATCTTCAACGCTTATGGCCCCGGGCAGAATCTGCCGCCATCCCACCCCCCCGTCGTCCCTCGTTTCCTCCAGCAGGCGGTGCGGGGGGGCACACTGGTCATCTTCGGCGGTGGTACCCAGACGCGCGACTTCGTTTATGTGGACGATGTGGTGGATGCGATGGTGGCCGCTGCGACCGCGCCGGATGCTGACCGCCGCATCATTAACATCGGCTCCGGGCAGGAAACCCCCATCAACGACCTGGCGCAGATGGTGCTGGAGATTGTCGGACGGGATGTAGAAATGATCCATAGCCCGGCCCAGAGCGGCGGCGTTTCCCGCCTCTGCGCCGACATCACCCTGGCCCGCCGTCTGCTCAACTATAAGCCACGAGTGAGTCTGAAGGAAGGCCTGCGGCTGACGCTGAAATACGACCCCCGTTTTTCCCGACAGTCCTGAGGGAGGGCTGGAGGTAAGATGGGGCACGAGCGCATAGAAATCAATCCCCACATTATGTTTGGCGAACCGGTCATCCGGGGAACTCGCATCACTGTTGAGCACATCCTGCGCAAACTGGCAGGCGGCATGACCATAGACGAAATCTACCGATCACCCTCATCTGACGCCTGATGACATCTATGCTGCCATACTGCCATAGATTTTGCTCAGAATGACCCCCCTCCCCCGTGACTTCTTCGCCTGCGATACCCTCCAGGTTGCCCGGGACCTCCTGGGGCAGGTCCTGGTGCGGGTGCTGGACGACGAACGGCTGAGTGGGCGTATTGTGGAAGTGGAGGCCTACATCGGCGAGGATGACCTGGCCTCCCATGCCCGCTTTGGCCGCACTCCCCGCAACGAGGCGATGTACGGCCCGCCTGGCCATGCCTATGTCTATCAGATTTACGGCCTCCACCATTGCCTGAACATCGTCACTGGACCGGAGGGGTTCCCGGCGGCGGTCCTCATCCGGGCCCTGGAGCCGCTGGAGGGGTTGGAGCGGATGCGGGAGCGACGGGGCGTTGCGGACCCCCTCCTCCTGACCGCCGGGCCAGCCCGCCTCTGCCAGGCCATGGCGATTGACCGGCGGCTGGATAAGGCCGACATGTGCGCACCCGACGCGGTGCTTTTCGTGGAAATAGGAGCGCCCATTCCCGACGCCCAGGTGGCTACCGGCCCACGCGTCGGCGTTCAGGGCGACCTGCGAGCCCGGACCGTCCCCTGGCGTTTCTACGTCCGGGGCCATCCCTGTGTATCGGGATGACGGACTACAGACGACAGACCACAGGCCATGGACCACAGACGGCAAATGATGGCCGATCCTCCCCTTCCGATGCCCCACTCCCGCCCGACGGCTCTCTTCCCCCTAATGGCTAATGGCTTTCTACTGATGGCTCTTCTCGCCCTGCGCGCGGGGGGACTGGATCGGTGGGGTCTGTGGTATGATGAAGCCTACTGCTGGTGGGTCGCCTCTCGGGTGCCCCTGGAGGAGATGCTGGCCCTCAGCGCGCGGGAAGTCATCCCGCCCCTCTACTATCTCCTGCTCCGGGCCTGGATCCCCCTGGCCGGGGCGACGGAATTCGCCCTCCGCTGGCCGTCGGTGCTGCTGGGCGTTCTGACCGTTGCCTGGGCCGGGCGGGTGGCCTGGCGCCTCACCGGACGGCGGTTGGGAGCCCTGACGGCCATGCTCCTTTTCGCCGTCGGGACCCCATTCCTCTGGGCATCCCGTGAAGTCCGAATGTACGGCCCTCTGCTGGCCTGGACCCTCCTGGCGGATGGGGCGTTGCTGGAGGTCTTTGCTGTCTCCTCCGTCCGCCGACGTCGGTTCTGGGCCTGGCTTTGGGCCGCCGCCACCCTGGCCGCCCTTTACACCCAGGCCCTGGCGGGGTTCTGGCTGATCGGGCAGGGGCTAACGGCCCTGCTCCTGCTGGCCCAGGCCCGGAAAGCCGACTGCAGGCGGTGGCTCCGAGCCCTGCTTCTTCCCGCCCTGGTCGTGGTTATCCTTTACCTTCCCTGGGCCGGGATCGCCATCAAGATGGGGCCCGTTACCCCCACCTACTGGCACGGCTTTATGCCCCCTCCCTACCTTCTCCGTCTCTCCCTGGGCGGCCTGACCGTGATGGAGCACCTGTCTCCTGAAAGGCGGGAGATTGTAGCCGGCCTGATGCTGACGGCCTCCTTCCTGGCCCTGGCGGTTTCCCGCCCTCGCCTACTGGCTGGAATATACCCCATCCTCTATGTCGCCCCTCTGGGCCTCATCGCACTGGCCTTTCGTCAAATTCCCAAGTGGAGCCCCCGCCACGCGACTCTCTTTGCCCCGGGCCCCTTCCTGGCTCTCGCCGTCGCCTGGGGAAGCGTCTGGGGGATTCGGCGGCGTGGCCTGCGAGCCCTGGCCATCCTGACGCTGACCGCCATCACGGTTTTGAACGTCCGTTTCCTTTGGGAGGCTGACCGGAATCTGCTGATGAACCCCGCCTATGCCTGGGAGGATTGGCGCGGCGCCGCCCGCTACATTCAGGAGCGCCGCGCCCCCGGCGACGTCGTCATCATCTCCACTGGCTCCGTCTTCCCGGCCTGGCTCTACTATGCCGGGGATGAGGGGATGCTCCCGATGCCCGAGGACCCCCTGTTAGACGTTACCCATGTCCTGACCTACACCGGAGCCGCCCGGACGCTGAATGCGGCTCTCGCGCCCTGCGCCCTGCGCCCTGCGCCCTGCAGTCTCTGGCTGGTGGCCTGGCTGGACAATGTTACCGACCCCACCCGTCTGGTAGAGACGTTGCTGGAGGACGGGGCGCGCGAGGAACCAGTACCCTGGTTCCGGGGGCTGAAGGTCCGCCGTTTCCTGCTGGACCGTCCCCCCGAATTCCCCCTGGAGCCCCCCACGACCGACCGGCCCGACCGGGAACTCCTGCCGGGGATTCGCCTCTGGGGATACCTTCTGCCGGAGGGGCCACATCCCGCCGACCGTCCGCTGGAACTGCGGGTCTGGTGGGTGGCGGACGACCGGGTGCGCTTCAGCGGGCAGAGCTATGCCGCCTCATTTCGCCTACGGGACGCGCGGGGCACGGAGTGGGGCCAGGATGACCGCGTCCTGACCGATGGGGATTACCGTCCGGAACGCTGGCCTCCCGGTGTGCCGATTCTGGGACGTTTCTTCCTGAGTCTCCCTGCGGGCATCCCGCCTGGCATCTACACCCCTACACTGACTCTCTTCACCCCGGCGGCGCGGGAGACACTGAGCCTGCGTCCGGTCGCTCTCACATATCCCACCGCCCCACCGGAGATGCCGCCAGAGTTCACCCCGGCTCGCCCAGAGGGCCTGATAGGCCCGCTGATGCTTCTGGGCGTCCATCTTTTTGAGGACCAGGCCGGGATATGTGGGAGGATTCTTGGGGAACTTTTCTGGGAGGTTAAAGAACCCCTTCGGGAAGCGTACCGGGTTGTGGTATCGGCTGGCGGACATCGGGAAGAGAACCCATTGGCCCCCGCCGACTCCCAGGCCCTTCTCCGCCCGGGAGACCGCATCCGTTCCTACTTCCAACTTCCTTTCCCCTGTCGGGTGCTGGACCTGGAAGCCCCGCTGGAGGTCCGCCTGGTGCGGGCCGACGGGGTGGAGACAGGCGGAGTCTGGTATGGCCCGACGGTCGCCGTTCGGACGGAGCGGGTATTTGCGGAGCCGACCATCCCCTACGAACCGGTGGGGGCGGAGTTCGGGCCCGGGTTTGCCACCCTGGTCGGGTACCGTCTGGATCCACCGGAGGTGCCAGCGGGGGAACCGTTCACCGTCACCCTAATTTGGCGGGCCGGCCTCACGGACGATATCCCCCGCTCCGTCTTTGTCCACATTGCGCCGCCGGATGCGCCCGCTCCCCTGGCGGCCCAGCACGACGGCTGGCCTGCGGGGGGCGCGTGTCCCACCCACACCTGGGTTTCGGGTGAAATTATTACCGACCCCCACCCGTTGCCTGGCCTGCCCCCTGGTCGGTATCAGATTCGCGTGGGCCTTTATGCTCCGGACGGAGAACGGATGCCGGTCATTTTCGGGCTGGGGGCCCCACCGGACCGGGCGCTGAGTTTCCCGCTGGAGATTCATTAGGACGATACGATGCATCCCGCTCTTCATTCACCCGTGGCTTGCTCATCTCTCTGGTAGGGACCGCTATCTGGTCCACGACGGCCATCTTTATTGCCCATCTGAGCAACCATTATCGGCTGCCGCCCCTGGTGCTGGCCTTCTGGCGGGACCTCTTCGTCGCCCTGGGGCTGGCGCTGGGTTTGGGCCTGCTCCGGCCCTCTCTGCTCCCCATCCCCCATCCCCATCGCAACCCGGCGTTTTTCATCGCATACGGCTTCACTCTGGCCATCTTCAACGCCCTGTGGACTCCATCGGTGGCGCTCAACGGTGCGGCGGTGGCCACGGTACTGGTCTACAGTTCCCCCGCGTTTACCGCTCTGAGAGAGCGCTATTTGTTCGGCGAGCGCTTTGGGCTATTGCGCGGGGTGGCTCTGGTACTGAGTCTGGCCGGCTGCATTCTCACCTCCGGCGCCTACGATCGGGGTGTCTGGAGCGTGAACTCGCTGGGGATCGTTGTGGGGCTGAGCGGGGGGCTGGCGGTCACGGCCTATAGTCTCTTTGGCAAGGCGGTCCACCGTCGGGGAATCTCTCCCTGGACGGCTACTTTTAGCGCGTTCACCTGGCAACCCTCTTCCTGCTTTTCCTGCAACGCCGGGCCACCCTCTTCTGGCTGAGCGACCAGTCAGGCGGCTGGGCCCTTCTGGCGACCCTGGCGCTGGTACCGACCATCGGGGGCTACGGCCTGTATACGGTCAGCATGGCCTACCTTCCGGCGGCCGTTGCCAACATCGTCGTCACCCTGGAGCCGGTGATGCATCCTGGGCGAGCAGATGACCCCTATCCAGTTGCTGGGCGGCGGACTGATCCTGGCCGGGGTTTTTCTGCTTCGAGGGGAACGCAGGTGAGGGAGATTCTGGCCCTCCGGTGTGACCACCTATCTTCCTCACCCCTCCCCCGGCCCTTCGGGCGAAGCCGCTGGGGTGGGGTAAGGATACCTCACCAGTCTATGCCCCAACTCGCATCCGAGCCTTAGGCCTTGCGTTTTCTGCCGTTCCGTGATATACTTTTTAGCGGTTGGATAAAGGAGCAGGGAATGACCCTCTGGTATCACCGCCGCACCTGATTTGAGGGCTGGGGCGCCGGTTGGCGCCCGCAGACCGTTGAGCCTGCGTTCGGGGGCGGCGGGGATGCCGCACCCTGAGACGGATATGGGGCGCGCCTCCGGAAGCCGCCGCCGGCGTGGGCCGACGGCGGCTTTCTGTTGCCCACGCCGTGCCCGGGCCACTGCCTGGTCGCGTGGAGATTCCATTTCAGGGAGGTACGCACCATGTCCGAACGCCTCACCCGTTTCTTCGCCTCGCGCCGGGGCATCCTCCTGGCCGGAGTTGTCATCGGCCTCCTGGCCCCGCTTCTCCAGCGGGCCGGCAACCCCCCCAATATGGGCATCTGCGTGGCCTGCTTTGAGCGGGACATCGCCGGAGCCCTGGGTCTCCATCGGGCTGCCACCGTCCAGTACATCCGGCCCGAAATCATCGCCTTCGTCCTGGGCTCCCTGATCGCCGCCCTTATCTTCCGGGAGTTTAAACCCCGCGCCGGCTCCGCCCCCATCGTCCGCTTCCTCCTGGGCATGTTCGCCATGATCGGCGCCCTGACCTTTCTGGGCTGCCCCTGGCGCGCCCTCCTGCGGCTGGCGGGCGGCGATCTGAACGGCCTGGTAGGCACCGCCGGGCTGGTCGCCGGGATCGCCCTCGGCGTCGTCTTCCTGAAGCGGGGCTACTCCCTGGGCCGCAGCCGCCCGGCGCCGGCCCCCGTGGGCTGGATCATGCCCGCCATTATGCTGGGCCTCCTCCTGCTTCTCCTCTTCCGCCCCCAATTCACTAAAGAGGGCCCCATCTTCTTCAGCGCCGAAGGGCCTGGTTCCAAACACGCGCCCATCCTCATCCCCCTGGCTGTGGGGCTGGTCATCGGATTCCTGGCCCAGCGCACCCGCTTCTGCACCATGGGCGCCTGGCGGGACGTCATCCTGATAGGGGATACCCATCTCCTCACTGGCGTCGGTGCGCTCTCCGTGGTGGCGCTGGTCACCAACCTGGCCCTGGGGCAATTTAGACTGGGCTTCGCGGCTCAGCCGGTGGCCCACTCCAACCATCTCTGGAATTTCCTGGGGATGGCGCTGGCCGGTCTGGCCTTCCTCCTGGCGGGCGGCTGCCCGGGCCGTCAACTCTTCCTCTCCGGTGAGGGCGACGGCGACGCCGGCCTCTTCGTCCTGGGGATGATCTTCGGCGCCGGCTTCGCCCACAACTGGGCCCTCGCCGGTGTCCCCGACAAACTGGCCGAGGGGGTGCTCACGGTGGGCGGTCCCGGCCCCTACGGGCAGGCCGCCGTCATCATCGGGCTGGTCTTCTGCATCGTGCTGGGCTTCACCATGCGTGAGAAGTAGCGCAAGACTCATCTTGCGCGGCGCTACAGGAGGTGCTGTGATGGCAAAAATCGTGGATGCGCGGGGTCTCTCCTGTCCCCAGCCGGTCATCCTGACCCGGCAGGCGATGGGGGAGGGACAATTCCCCATTGAGGTACTGGTGGATACCGTCACCTCCCGCGAGAACGTGCGCCGGGCCGCCGAACGGGCCGGCCTCAAGGTGCAGGTAGAAGCGGTGGGGGATGAGTTCAAATTGACGCTGATGCGGTAGATATATCCTCACCCCTCCCCCGCTGTCTTCGGCGCAGCCGCTGGGGGTGGGGTGAGGATAAGGGGAAACCATGCCCAAACGAGACTTCACCCGGCTGACCCAGATTGCCTCCTGCGCGGGTTGAGCGGGGAAACTGGCCCCCGGGGCCCTGGCGCAGGTCCTGCGCCCCCTGCTGGATTCGCTGGAGGAAAGTGAGCAGGTTATCGTGGGGTTAGGCTCGCCCGACGATGCCGTCGTCTACCGGATGGAGAACGGCATCCTGCTGGTCGCCACGGCGGATTTCTTCGCGCCGGTGGTGGACGATGCCTACACCTACGGCGCTATCGCCGCCGCCAACTCCATCAGCGACGTCTACGCCATGGGCGGGACGCCCTTCCTGGCCCTCAACCTGGCCGTCATTCCCTCGGACATGCCCTCCGAGATCGCCGCCGAGATTTTCCGGGGCGGGATGGAGAAGGCCCGGGAGGCGGGTGTCATCGTCGCGGGCGGGCACACGATGGACGATAAAGAGCCCAAGTATGGCCTGGCCGTCATCGGGACGGTGGCCCCGGGGCGGCTGCTCCTGAAAGGCGGCGCGCGGCCCGGGGAGCGGCTGGTCCTGACCAAACCCCTGGGCTCCGGCGTCATCACCACCGCCTACCGGGCCGGCCAGGCCTCCCCCGAGGCCCTGGCCCAGGCCGTCCCCTGGATGCTGTGGCTGAACCGGGACGCGATCCGGGCCGTCCACGCCACCTCCGCCCGCGGCGCCACCGACGTCACCGGCTTCGGCTTCCTGGGCCATGCTGTGGAGATGGCCCTGGCAGCGGGGGTCCGCTTCCGGGTCTGGGCCGACCGGGTTCCCGTTCTGGAAGCCGCCCGCCCCCTGGCCGCCCTGTGGCTCTTCCCCGGCGGGACGGCGGCCAACGAGATGTACTTCCGCCAGTGGGTGACCTTTGACCCGTCCATTCCCGAGGAAGTCCAGATGCTCCTCTATGACGCCCAGACCAACGGGGGGATTCTGGCTGCCATCCCCGCCGCCGAGATGGGCCGCTTCGCCGAAGCGTGCCGGGCGCTGGATCAACCTTTCTGGGAGGTCGGGGAGGTGAGGGAGGGAGAGCCGGGGATTGAGGTAATAGCGCAGTAGAACATTCCAGGAGCGCGGGATGATTTATCTGGACAACGCGGCCACATCCTGGCCCAAACCGCCCCCGGTCCTGGCGGCGATGGTCCGTTTTCTGACCGAAGTCGGCGCCAACCCGGGCCGCTCCGGCCACCGGCTCTCGGTGGAGGCTGGACGCATCGTCTACACCGCGCGCGAGGCGGTGGCCGAACTTTTCCACGCCCCTGACCCGCTGCGGGTGGTCTTCGGCCCCAACGCCACGGAGGGCATCAATCTGGCCCTGCGGGGCCTGCTGCGGCCCGGCGACCACGTCGTCACCTCCAGCATGGAGCATAATTCGGTGATGCGCCCCCTGCGGGCGCTGGAGCGGGAAGGGGTGGAGGTGACGGTGGTCCCCTGCTCTCCGGAGGGTGTGCTGGACCCGCAGGCGGTGCTGGCGGCCCTGCGTCCCAATACCCGCCTGGTCGTCCTCAACCACGCTTCCAATGTGACGGGGACTCTCCTGCCGGTGGCCGAGGTAGGGCGGGCTCTGCGGGGGCGACCGCAGGGGTCGCCCCTGCTGCTGGTGGACGCGGCGCAGAGCGGGGGGGCTATCCCCATAGATATGCAGGCCGATGGGATTGACCTGCTGGCCTTCACCGGGCACAAGTCCCTCTACGGGCCGACTGGCACCGGTGGCCTCATCATCGGAGAGCGGGTTCCATTGGAGGAGTTCCGGCCCCTCATTCGGGGCGGGACGGGGAGCCGGTCGGAGCAGGAGGAGCAGCCGGATTTCCTGCCGGATATGTGCGAGAGCGGGACGCTCAACGCGGTAGGGCTGGCGGGACTGGAGGCCGGGGTCCGCTGGGTGCTGGAGTGGGGCGTGGAGGCGATCCGCGCCCACGAGGTAGCCCTGAGCCAGCGGCTCTCGGACGGCCTGCGGGAAATCCCTGGCGTGACCGTCTACGGGCCTGCCGACGCGCGCCTGCGAACGGCTGTCGTCTCCTTCAACATCGCCGGGATGGAGCCCTCAGAGGTGGGGGGGCGGCTGGATGAGGAGTATGGCATTATGTGCCGGGTGGGGCTCCACTGCGCCCCGGCGGCCCACCGCACCATCGGCACTTTTCCTTCGGGGACCGTCCGCTTCGCGTTGGGCGCTTTCAACACGCGGGAGGAGGTGGACGCAGCGCTGCGGGCCGTTGCCCGATTGGCCCGGGGATGACTACGGCGTACCAGGCACCCGGGAAGTGCCTGGTACGTTAGCGGTGCGCGGCCAGCCGCTCGTATAACCCCTCCAATTCCTCTTCCGAATAGTAGTAAATGATGATTCGCCCGCCCTTCTTTCCCGGGCGGACCTGGACGCATGTCCCCAGCGCTTGCTGGAAACGGTCCTCCAGGGCCTGAACTTCGGGGGCGACAGGCCGGGCGGATGATCGGGAGGGCCGGGTCTGGGGAATGCGTCCCACCAGTTCCTCCGTCTGGCGGACGGTGAGGCCCCGGCGCAGGACGATGCGCAGCGCGGCGACCTGGGCCTCCGGGTCCTCCAGAGCCAGGAGTGCGCGGGCATGCCCCTCCCCGATGCGGCCGTTGAGGAGCGCTTCTTTGACCGTGTCGGTGGCCTTCAGCAGGCGCAGGGTATTGGTGACGGCGACCCGGCTCCTGCCTACCCGCCGTGCCACCTCCTCGTGGGTCAGCCCAAACCCCTCTATCAATTGCCGATAGGCCGCCGCCTCCTCCAGCGGGTTCAGATCCTTCCGCTGAAGGTTCTCCACCAGGGCCAGTTCCAGCGTCTGCTGAGGGGCCAGGTCTTTGACGATGACCGGCACCGTCGTCAGGCCAGCCAGTTTGGCCGCCCGCCAGCGCCGCTCCCCCGCCACTAACTGGTATCCATCCCCTTCCCGGACGACGATGAGGGGCTGGAGGACGCCGTGCGTCTGGATGGAGAGGGCCAGTTCCACCAGTTCGTCGTCCCGGATGAGCATGCGGGGCTGATAGGGGTTGGGACGGATGTCCTCTACCGGCACTTCCAGGATGCCTTCCCTCTCCTCTCCGACCGGGATCAACGCTTCCAGCCCTCTGCCCAGGCCGAATTTACCCCCCACGTTCCACCTCCACCGACGGTGCCCGTCCGTCGCCGCTGAGCAGTTCCCAGGCCAGGGTCCGGTAGGCCAGGTCGCCCGGAGAACGGGGGGCATAGGCCAGGATGGGAAGCCCGTGGCTGGGCGCTTCGCTCAGCCGAACGTTGCGCGGGATGACTGTCCGGAAGACTTTTTCTCCGAAGTGCCGCCGCACTTCTGTCACTACTTGCTGGGAGAGATGGGTGCGGGAGTCAAACATCGTCATCACCAGCCCCCGCAGGCGCAGGTAAGGATTCAGAGAACGGCGCACCAGGTCCAGTGTCCGCATCAGTTGGGAAAGTCCGTCCAGGGCCAGGTACTCGCACTGGACGGGGATGATGACGCCGCTTTTGGCGGCGACCAGCGCGTTGACGGTGAGGATGCCCAAACTGGGAGGGCAGTCTATCAGGACGTAGTCGTGCCGCTCGTCCAGGCCGGAGAGGGCGGTCTCCAGCCGCCGTTCCCGGGCCAGCATGGGGATCAGTTCCACCGTCGCGCCGGCCAGTTGGGCCGAACTGGGCACCAGGTCCAGCCGCACCCAGCGGGTCAGGGTGATGATGGACTCCAGCGGCACTTCGCGCACCAGGGCATCGTAGATCGTCGTCGGGAGCGCGGCGCGGTCCACCCCCAGGCTGACCGTCGCGTTGGCCTGCGGGTCCATATCTACCAGCAGGACCCGCTGGCCCCAGTGGGCCAGGTAAGCGGCCAGGTTGACGGCGGTCGTGGTCTTGCCCACGCCGCCCTTCTGGTTGGCGAAGGCGTAGATGATCATTTTGATGAACAGGTGCGGGCTAACAGCCTGCGCTATAGGCTAACAGCCCGTTCCGCTGAATAGTTACGCGGTTTTTAGACAGTGAGCGATTTCTGCCGGGGTGGGAGTGCCAGAGAGGCCGGGTCGGGTAACAGAGATGGCGGCAATGCAGTTGGCCCGGCGAGCGGCCTGCACCAGGTCATCTCCCCGCCAGAGGCAGGCGAAGAAAACGGCCGCGAAGACGTCCCCCGCGCCGGTGGGGTCCACCTCCTGGGCCGGGAAGGCCGGCAGGTGCCAGACCCGACCGTCGGCATAGATGGAGCATCCCCGCGCGCCCCGGGTGAGGGCCAGGATGCGGGTCTGCGCAGCCCAGCGGGCCGCCAGCGCCTCGTCGCCGCCGATGTCCTCTTCGCTTAGGACGACCGCGTCGGCGCGCGGGAGCCAGTCCTTCGCGCCCTCCCAGGGGCCGGCGGTAACCCGTCCGGCCCCGTCCCAGCGGCGCATCCAGCCCTGGGGGGTCAGGCCCAGGAAGTCGGCGGGGATGCAGTCGGCCAGGGCGGGATCGCATTCCCCCGCCACGGGGCCCAGGTGGAGGATGCCCGTGGGGGGCAAGATGAATTTTGCGCTACGGATGGTATCAGGGGTCAGGAGAGCGGCGCGGGCATGCAGGAACTGGATTCGCCCGTCCGAGGTGTAGCGGTTTTCGAAGACGGTGCTGCTGGCCGCCGGGAGGCGGTAGATTTCCACATCGGGGAGGACGGTGCTCAGGTCCAGGGAATCGTCGGTGCTGGTGAGGACGGCGGTACGCAGGCCCAGCGCGCGGGCGGTGCGGGCGGCGTAAGAAGCCGTGCCGCCGGGGGTCAGCGAGCCATCCGGCAACCGGTCCTGCGTCACGTGGCCGACAACCAGGTAGTCCCAGACCGTCCTCACTCCTCCTTGCCCACCCGGGGGATGATGGTGACCCGGCGGCGGTTGCCCTCGCCGACGCTCTGGGTGGTGACGCCGGGGTAGTCCCGAAGCGCCAGATGGATGATGCGGCGCTCGTAGGGAGGCATCGGTTCCAGATAGACGGTGCGCCCGCTCCGGATGGCCTGACCGGCCATTTGCTCCGCCAGACGGCGAAGGTTCTGCTCCCGCCGCTCCTTGTAGCCCTGGACATCCACCACCAGATTAACCATCCGGCCCATCCGCCGGTTGACCAGCAGGCGCAGGATATGCTGAAGGGCGGCCAGGGTCTCCCCCCGGGGACCGATCAGCGTGTCCGCCCCGGCGGTCCGGATGTCCAGCACCAGAGGGGCCGCCTCCTCATCGGTCGCGGGCTCTGCTGCGCGCACCTGAATCTCGGCGGAGAAGCCCAGATGCCGGAGGAGGTCCGCCAGGAGGGAGCGGGCCACCTCGGCGGGCGTCTCCGGAGCGATCGGAGGAGCCGTCGGGGTTGGAGCGGGGGTCGGCGCAGGAGCGGCCTCAGGGGCGACCCGCGCCGTGAGCCGGACCCGGGCCATCCGGGCGCCAATGCCCAGGATGCCGCGACTCCCTTCGTCCAGAATCTCAATCTCCACCGCCTCGCGCGGGAGACGTAGCGCCGCCAGCCCGGCCGCGATGGCGGCTTCTACTGTTTCGCCGAAGAAAATCTTCCTCTCTGCGCTCATTATATTCCCCTCCTGGCAGGAGAACCCCCATAGGAGTTCTCCTACTTCCGTTTCCGCTCCTTGGGCTTCTCATCCTCTCCCGCTGGGGTGGGCTTCGGTCTCGGTGTCACGAAATACTGGAGGAGAGTAACCAGGTTGGAAATAATGAAGTAAATGGAGAGTCCGGAGGCGAAGGAGAGGGAGAAAAAGCCGAACATCAACGGCATCATGATTAGCATCTGCTGGTTCATCGCCGCCGATTGAGGGTCGGTGGAGGGCGGGGTCAGAATCTTCTGGGAAAGCCAGGAAGTGACCACCACCAGAATGGGAAGGACGTAATAAGGGTCTGGCTGGCCCAGGTCCATCCACAGGAACCGGCTCTGCAACGGGATGAGGGAAGCCAGGCCGGGGATGAAGGAGTAAACGTTCTGGGAGAGGCGGATCAGTTCCAGCGGGCTGGCGGCCAGGGTACGCACAATCGCCTGCCAGAGGCCATAGAGGAGGGGGAATTGGATCAATAGCGGCAGACACCCTCCCAGGGGATTCATACCGGCTTCCCGGTAGAGTTTCATCTGCTCCCGGGCCAGCGCTTCTTTGTCATTGGCATACTTTTTCTGGAGTTTCGCCAGTTCCGGCTGCAGTTCCTGCATCCGGCGAGCCGCTTGCTGCTGCTTCAACGTCATCGGCAGAAGGGCCAGCCGCACCACCAGCGTGAGCGCCGTGATGGCCAGCACCGTCTGATGGCCCAGGAAGCGGTAGAACAGGAGTAGCAGGTTCACCATTGGGTTCAGGATCAACAAGTTCCACATTACTCTATACTCCGTATTCCGTATGCTCCGTATTCCGTATGCTCCGTATTCCGTATGCTCCGTATTCCGTATATTCCGTATTCCGTCACTGTTGTTGGGCCGGATATGACCAGACCGGACGACCGTTCTCCACGTAAAAGGCCTGCACCCGCTGGGGAGCGTTAATGCGGGTCACGTAGACTTTCTCTCCGCCGATGGCCATAGAGCCCAATTGCCCCTGGCCAGCCTGCTGCCAGAGGATGAAGCCGTCAGCGGTATCCAGCCCGAAGAGGACGCCGTTCTCACTGGCGACCAGCAGCCGCTTCCCGTCCGGGCTCAACGCCGGCCCCAGCCGCACCGTCTCCGGCACCCGACTGCGCCAGACTTCCTGCCCGGTGGCGGCATCCAGCGCGTAGATGTTGCCGTCCACGTCGGCGGCATAGAGGCGGGCGCCGTCGCTTGCCGGGATGCCCCAGAACCAGTTGGCGCCGGTGAAGCGCCAGATTTCGGTGCCGTCCTCCAGCCGCAGGGCGTAGAGGTTATGGTCAAATGAACCGATGTACAGGGTATCGGTCAGTACAAGAGGGCGGTCGGCCATCGCACCACCGGCTCCGAACTGCCAGCGCAGCGCACCGGTCTCCAAGTCCAGCGCATAGAGGTGATGGTCCAGGGAGGCGATGTAGACGGTATCGGAGATGATCAGGGGCGTCGCCCAGACCCGGCCCCGGGTGGGATACTGCCAGACCAAAGAGCCATCCTCTATCCGCAGGGCGTAGACGTTACCGTTACTGTTGCCGATGACGAAGATGCCGTCTCCGGCCGCGCCAGGGGCAATAAACTCTCCGTCCGCTGTGAAGGGTTGGGGCCAGGCCAGTTGCCCGCCGTTGAGGGAAAGAGCCCGGAGCACGCCTCTGGAGCGGGCGAAGAGGCCCCCTCCGGTCCGTTCATAGGAGGTAACCAGGAGCAATTCGTCGTTCAGCAAGGTGACCGTGTAAAAGGGGCCGTACTGACGCAGGTCCGGTGTGGCAGGGAACGCCCAGGTCTCCCGACCGGTCTCCGCGTCCAGCGCCCGCACCTGTTCCAGGTCCGCCACATAAAGGGTTCCGTTGTGGAGGATCAGGGTGGTCCAGGTGGTGGCGCGGATGCCGCCGGAACAGCCGGCGAGAAGGAGGACGGCCGTAAGAGCCAGAGCAAAAGGGGAAAGGGGTAATCGTCTGTTCACGCTATAGCGCTCCTTGTGATGGCCGATGGACCTGTTTAAGGGACAGGGTCATATCCGCCGGGATTGAAGGGATGGCAGCGGGCGATCCGTTTGAGGGTCAGCCAGCCGCCACGCAGGACCCCGTAGCGGGAGATGGCTTCATAGCCGTACTGGGAGCAGGAAGGGTAGAAGCGACAGGTCGGTGGCAGGACGCGCGAGAAGGTCCACTGCCACAACCGGATCAGAGCCAGCAATATGTACTTCACAGGTCTATTCTTCCTCCCAGAGCCTGGCCTCCCGCGCCAGTCGCTCCAGCGCGGCCTCTACCTCGGGCTCTCGGACGGTCAGGATAGGCGGTCGGGCGATGAGGAGGAGGTCCCATCCTGCCACCAGGCGAGGGTGAAGATGACGGGCCGCTTCCCGGAGCAGTCGTTTGGCCCGATTGCGGGCCACCGCTGTGCCCAGCCGACGTCCCGCGACAACCCCGATGCGAGTCTGCCCGATCGTGTTGGGGGCGGCAACCAGTACCAGCAACGGATGGGACCAGGTCCGGCCTTCCTGCCGAACCCGGTCAAAATCCGCCGATCGCCGCAGCCGGACCTCCCGCCATCGGGCCGGACGGCCTCCTTCCGGCCCTACGCCCGGCGCCGGGGCCGGCGGGCGCTCTCCTTCCAGTTCCACTTCTTGGCCCACTCGCGCTGGACGGTCAGTTGATGGCGCCCTTTCAGCCGCCGGGCCTTCAGCACCCGACGACCCGTTGGAGTGGCCATCCGGGCGCGAAAGCCGTGCGTCCGCATTCGCTTCCGTTTTTTGGGCTGGTATGTTCGCTTCGGCATTCTGCACGTATCCCCTATACAAAATTGAATCTCCGCACGAAGGCTCCTCGGCGGAGAAGCGGGTTCATTATACCGCAGAGAAGAAAAGCGGTCAAGCGCGGTAGGCTCGGGGTACATCGTGGCATAAATCCCTCCCCAGTTAGGCCGCCACTTTTCCGGTGAGAAGATTGCAACGCGGTTGCCCGCTCATTATTTTTGAGGTACAATGCCTCCGATGAACAGCCCTCAAATCTTTGCACCTCCGTTGTTGACGTTTTCAGGCAGACCTTTCCGCCATTGGGCTCGGGCCTGGTTGCTCTTCCTGCTGGCCGCCCTGGCCTGCCGTCTGGAGGGCCTGCCGGTCTCCACACCCACACCGACGCCGTCTCCCACCGCCACTGCTACCCCGACGCCGACGCCAACCCCGACTCCCACACCCACCCCGCCCCCGGACGTCCTCCTCCGGCAGGGGGAGGAGGCGCTGGCCGTCGGCGACACCGCCACGGCCCTGCCGGCCCTTCAGGCCGCCTACTTCGCCGACCCCAACGGCGAAGAGGCCCCCCGGGCCCTGCTGACCCTGGGCAAAGCGTTTCTGCTGGACGAGGACTACCCCCGGGCGGCGACCGTTCTCCAGGAACTCCTGGCCCGTTTTCCCGCCGCCCCGGAGGCCCACGACGCCCGTTTCCTGCGGGCCCGGGCGCTTATGGGACAGGGCGACCCGCTGGGAGCAGCCCAGCAGTACCGGGCCTACCTGGATGAAGGCACCGCCGTCGCCCCCTACATCTACGAATGGCTGGGGGACGCGCTCTTCGCCGGGGCGGATTACCCCGCCGCCGCCGATGCCTACCAGTCCGCCGTAGACGCCGCCCCCGACCTCTCCTTTGAAGTCGGCATGCGGGAGAAACTGGCCCTGGCGCTGGCCGCCCAAGGGGATTCCGACGGGGCCCTGGCACAATATGACCTCATTCTGGCCCGCGCTCGCATCCCGGAATACCGCGCCCGCATCCAGCACCAGGCCGCCCAGACCCTTCTCCTGTTGGGCCGGTACAACGAAGCCTACGACCGCTTCCTGGACGTCGTCCAGAACTACCCCACCAGCCCCTGGGCCTACCAGTCTCTCATTGTCCTGGTGGACGCCGGGGTGCCGGTGGACGACCTGACACGGGGCATCGTGGACTACTACGGCGGCGCCTACGGGCCCGCCGTGGAGGCCCTCTACCGCTACATCAATGCTTACCCCCAAACCCATTCCGGCGATGCCCACTATTACGCCGGGCTGGCCCATCTGGCCGCCGGTAGTCCCGGACTGGCGGCCGTCCAGTTCCGCGTCCTGGTGGAGACTCATCCCGAGAACGAGCACTGGGGGGACGGCTGGATCGGGTGGGCACAGGCGCTGGCCGCGCAGGGGGACGTGGACGGCGCGGTAGAGACCTACCGGACCTTCGCAGCGACTGCGCCCTCCCACCCCCGCGCGCCGGGGGCTCTATGGGCCGCCGCTGGACTCCTGGAGCGTGCTGGTCGGATGGAGGAAGCCGCCGACCTCTATGAGGCTATCCACCGGACCTTCCCGGCCTCCGAGTACGCCCCGCCATCTCTCCTGCGGGCCGGCCTTCAGCGCTATCGCCGGGGCGCTCTGGATGTCGCCATCGCCGACTGGCGCGCGCTGGTGGATGGGTATTCTCAGCCCTCCTATCGGGCTGCCGGATTCCTCTGGCTGGGCAAAGCGTACCTGGCTGCCGGTCAGACCCTTTCGGCTACCGATGCCCTCAGTCAGGCCGTCCGGGCCGACCCCACCGGCTACTACGGTCTGCGCGCGGCGGACCTCCTGGCCGACCCGGACGCTCCGCCTTTCCCGCCGGTCCGCTATGCCCCGGCCCCGGAGACGCCCCGGATGCGGGCCGAGGCGGAGGCCTGGCTGGCCGCGCGCCTGGGCCTCCCATCGGCGGACCGGCTGGGGGAGCCGGATGCCGCGCTTCTGAACGACCCCCGTCTGGCGCGCGGGCTGGAACTCTGGCGGCTGGGCCGGCCCGAAGGGGCGAAAAGGGAACTGGAAGCGCTCCGGCAGGCCACCGCCGGGGATCTCCTGGCCCAGTATCGGCTGGCCCTCCTGTTTCGCGATATCGGCCTCTACCGTTCCTCCATCCTGGCGGCGGCGACGGTCCTGCGGCTGACCGGCGTCTCCCCGCTGGACGCGCCGCCTTTCCTGGCCCGTCTGGCCTACCCGACGTACTACAAGGACCTCGTTGTAGCCGAGGCCGAACGGGAGGGGCTCTCGCCCCTCCTGCTGCTGGCGCTGATCCGCCAGGAGAGCCTCTTTGAGGCCATCGCGACCTCATCGGCAGCCGCCCACGGCCTGATGCAGGTCATCCCCTCTACGGGCGAGTATATTGCCGGTCAACTGGGCTGGCCGCCAAACTACCACACGGCCGCTCTCTACCGTCCTTATGTCAGCATCCGCTTTGGGGTCTGGTACCTGGCGCGTCAGCGGGACCGCTTCGGGCGGCTGGATGCGGCGCTGGCGGCTTACAACGGGGGCCCCACCAACGCGCAGCGCTGGCTGGACGCGGCGGGGGAAGATGCGGATGTGTTTCTGGAGTCCATCACGCTGGAGGAGACGCGGCTCTACCTGCAACGGATTCGGGAGCATTATGCCGTCTATGCGGCTCTTTATGGGCCGTAGCGCAGGCCGCCGCAGGCTAACAGCCTGCGCTACCGGCTAACAGCCTGCGCTACGGCCTGCTCACTTTATTCCCACGTGCAGGGTTATTGTCCCCATCATCAGCAGCCGGTAGCGCACCTGTTGGAGGCCCACTCTCTCCATGACCGCCGCCAGGCCCTCCGGCGGCAGGAACGCCTGCACCGAACGGGGCAGGTAGCGGTAGGCGTCCAGGTAACCGGTGAGGAGCCAGCCCAGCAGGGGCACAATGCCCCCGAAGTAGAGGTGGAAGAGGGGCCGGAAGAGCGGATGGCGGGGCCAGGTCATCTCCAGGCAGACCACCCGGCCGCCAGGCCGGACCACCCGGGCCTGCTCGGCCAGGGTGGCCCGGACGTCGGTGACGTTGCGGAGCATAAAGGCGTTGACCGCTGCGTCAAAGAAATCATCGGGGAAGGGGAGGCGCAGGGCATCCCCTTCGGTCCAGCGGATGGGCCATCCGGCGGAGTGGGTACGGCCCATCGTGAGCATCTTCCGGTTGAAGTCCACCCCCACCGCATGCACCCCGGGCCATCGTTGGAGGATGGCGCGAGCCAATCCGCCTTCCCCCGTCGCCACATCCAGCACCCAGCCCCCCGGCGGGACGCGCGCCTCTTCGGCGGCCGCCTGTCGCCAGGACTCCACCTGCCCCAGGGACATCACTTGGTTGAGCAATTCGTAGCGCGGGGCAATGCGGGCGAAAAGGTCGCGGGTGTAAGCCCGTTTCTCTTCCGCCGAGGCAAAGGTCATCGGACAAATCCCTGAATCAGATACCCCAGCCCCAGCAGCAGCCCGGTCAGCAGATGGATGCGGATAGTCAGCGCGTTGGCCGGGGTCAGTTCGCGCGGGTGGTCGTAGTGGACCCGAGCGATGCGGTAGGCCTGGACGGCCAGCGGAACAGTCAGTAGACCGAGCAGTGCGAAGGGGGTGACGGTATCCAGCAGGATGCCGCCCAGGATAGAGAGATAGGCAAGGGCGAGCATCGCCCCATAGGCCACCGCCGCCCGACGGCGGCCCAGCCGCACCACCAGGTGGTTTTTCCCCACCGCCGCATCGGCCCGCATGTCCTGAAACTCGTTGATCCAGAGGATCAGCGCAACCAGCAGGCCGACGGGGATGGCCGCAATCACCGGCTCCCAGGCCAGTTGGCGGGTCTGGACGATGTAGGCGCCCAGGACCATCAGCGGGCCAAAGCAGAGCCCCACCGCCAGTTCTCCCAGGCCGGTCCGCGCCAGCCGGAAGGGGGGCGCGGTGTAGAAGTAGCCACAGAAAACGCCGATGATCCCCAGCCAGAGGATGGCCGGACTCCGGGTAAAGGCCAGGAACAGGCCGATCAGACTACCGAGAACGAAGAAGCCGATCCCCTGCCAGAGCATCTCCTCGGGTTTGACCAGCCCCATCTGGATGAGGCGGCTGCCGCCGGTGAAGGGGTTGGCGAACTCGGTGTTGACCTCATCGGAGCCCCATTTGTGGTCAAAGTAGTCGTTGGTCATGTTGGTGCCTGCGTTCAGGGCGACCGCTCCGATGAGGGTGAGCAGGAAGTACCACAGATTGAAGGCTCCCGTTCGGGCCCAGGCCAGCGCCGTCCCCAGGACGACCGGGACGATGTCGGCCACGAAGAAGGGGGCCCGCGTTTTGATCACCCACAGGGGTGGCATCTTGGGTGGAGAAGCGTTAGCAGACATCGTTGATCACCTCCCGGAAAGGTTTTGAAAGAGCGATGCAGGCAGGCCTTGCGGCCCGTGGCGCAGGCTGTTAGCCGTGGCGCAGGCTGTTAGCCTGCGACGATGCGCACATCTACGGCCCATGCGCCTTCCTCCCCGACGATGAGCGGGTTCAGGTCCACTTCGGCGATCGTGGCGCAGGCTGTTAGCCTGCGACGATGCGCACATCTACGGCCCATGCGCCTTCCTCCCCGACGATGAGCGGGTTCAGGTCCACTTCGGCGATCCGGGGGAACTCCGCCATCAGCCAGCCCACCCGATAGAGGGCATCCACCACGGCCTCCGCATCGCGCGGTGGCTGGCCGCGCACGCCCGCCAGCAACCGCCCTAGGGCCGTCTCCTCTAACATCCCGCGCGCCTCTTCCCGACTGAGCGGTGCCAGCCGGAAAGCCACCTCCCGCATCACTTCCACGTAGACACCGCCCAGCCCGACCATCACCAGCGGGCCGAACTGCGGGTCCCGATGCCCGCCGACGATGACCTCCACCCCTCCCGGCGGAGCCATCCGCTGGACAAGGGCCCGCTCCCCGGGCTGCACCGCGTGGGAAAAGGCATCCCGGACCTCGTCGGCTCCCCTCAGCCCAACGATAACGCCGCCCGTGTCGCTCTTGTGGGTCAGGCCCGGGGCCACCCGTTTGAGGACGACGGGGTACCCTATCGCCTCTGCCAGCGCAATGGCCTCGTCCGCTGAAGCCGCCAGGCCGGAGGGGGGCACCGTCAGGCCGCAGGCGGCCGCCACTTCCGCCCCCGTCTGGGGGTCCAGGACGCCCGCGTTCCCCTCCAGCCGCGTGCGGATTCGCTCCCGGTCCATATCCGGCAGCGGTTCTGGCTCCGGGGGGAGCGTCTCCCGGATGCAGGCGTACTTCCAGAGGGCCCCCAGGCCGAAGGCGGCGCGCTCTGGAGTCAGGTAATGAGGGACCGAGTGGGCATGGAGCGCCCGCGCGGCGGCCCGAATGCCGCCCCCGCCGGCGATGCAGCAGACGACGGGTTTCGGGGCCGTCTCCGCCGCCCGTCCCACCGCCATCGCCACATCGTAGACGGGGGTAATGGCCTGAGGGACGAATAGGGCCATCACTCCATCCACTTCCGGTGCCTCCAGCAGGACCTTCAGCGCGGCGGTGTAGTGGTCGGCCTGGGGGCCGCCCAGCATGTCCACCGGATTGCCCGTCATTGTCCCTGGTGGGCAGACCTCCCGCAGCCGGGCCTGGGTCTGGGGGGAAAGATCAGCCAGATGCATCCCGTGCCGGTCCACGTGGTCGGCGCCGAGCGCGGCCGGGCCACCCGCATTGGTCAGAATGACCATGCGCGGCCCTGTCGGAGGACGCCGGTAGGCCAGGGCGATGGCCGCGTCCGCCATCTCCTCTAGCGTCTCCACCGGAATGGCGCCGGCCCGACGGCAGGCTGCCAGGAAAGCCCGGTCGGCTCCGGCCAGCGCGCCGGTGTGGGAGGAGACAGCGCGGGTCCCGCTGGGCGTCCGTCCGGCTTTGAGCACTACCAGGGGCTTCTGCGTCGTCAGCCGGCGCGCGGCCTCCACGAAGCGGCGACCGTCCGGCAGACCCTCTATGTAAGCCGCCACCACGCGGGTGTGCGGGTCGGCGGCCAGGGAGTCCAGCGCGTTGGCGATGTCTATATCCGCCTGGTTGCCCAGGCTGACGATGCGGGAGAATCCCACCCCGACGACGTTGGCCCAATCCATCGTCCCTCCGCAGACCGCGCCGGAATGGGAGACCAGTCCGATGCCTCCTTGCCCGGGCATGGTGCGGCTAAAGGTGGTATCTATGGGGGTGTACGTATCCAGGACGCCGACGCAGTTGGGGCCGATGAAGCGGATGCCATATTGACGGGCGACCTGGCGCAGGCGTTCTTCCTCCCCCTTGCCCTCTGCGCCCAGTTCGCCGAAGCCGGAGGCGATGAGGACGGCGTGCCGGATGCCCCGCCGCCCGCATGCTTCCAGCGCTCCGGCGACCTGCGCGGCCGGAAGAACGATGACCGCCAGGTCCACCGGGTCGGGGACATCGGCAACGGATGGGTATACCCGTAGCCCCATCATCTCCCCGCCCTTGGGATTGACGGGGTAGATAGGGCCCAGATAGCCGTGAGTGACCAGATTGTGAAGAACGCCGTAACTGAGTTTAGTGGGGTTAGCGCTGGCGCCCAGGACGGCGATGCCGCGCGGGTGGAAGAAGGTGTAGAGAGGGTCGTGCATTTTTTGCTCCTTGTGGCCCGTCTCTGTTATGGGAGCGCCGCGCGCAGCACCCGCAGCCAGTTCCCCGCCATGACCGCCGCGATATCGGATTCGGCGAAGCCTCGCTCCGCCAGCGCGTCGGCGATTTTGGGCAGGTCGGCGACGGTATCTATGCCCAGAGGGGCCGCTTCGGCGCCGAACCCACCATCAAAATCGGACCCCAACCCCACGTGGGCCGCGTCCCCCACCACCTGGCAGATATGGTCTATCGCCGCCGCCACATCCTGCAGGGTTACCGCCTCCTTGCCGTCGGCGGGGGACCAATCGGGCATGAGGAAGCGGTTGTAGGGGACGATACCGACGACGCCATCGCGCGCGGCCAGGGCCCGGATCATTCGGTCGGAGAGTTGACGGGGGCCGGGGACCAGTGTCCGGGGGTTGGAATGGGTCGCCACGACCGGCCCCTCGTACCGGTCCACCACCTCCCAGAATGCCTCCTCCGCCAGGTGGCTCACATCCAGGATCATACCGGATTCGGCCAGGACTTCCAGCAAGGCCCGACCGGCATCGGTGAGGGGGCCGGGGGCGCGGTTGCCGCCCGCGTAGCGGGAGCCGGCGGCCCATGCCAGCGCCACGATGCGGACCCCCCGCCCGTACCAGTGCTCCACATCCTCGGGCCGACGGATGGGGTCGGCCCCCTCCAGGGCCGGGATGATGCCCACCTGCGGGGACTCCCCGTCCCAGGAGGCCAGCACGGCCTCCAGGTCGGCCCGGCTGCCGACCAGGCGGATCTGCTCCGACCGCTCCGCCAGCCGTTCGTAGTAATCCAGTTGCTCATTCGCGCGCCGGTAGGCCTCCTCTTCGTCGGCATAACTCTGGGGGTCCCACTCCGTCGCTCCGGCAGCGCGAGGGGTGATGTAGACAGAGCCGCAGATAACGGCGACGCGCCCTTCCAGCCACTCCGGCAGTCCCAGCATGCACTGACCGTTGCGGCGAGGGGCTTCCGTCCCTTCCTCCAGCCGGCGGGTCTCCCGCGCGCTGCGCAAGTAGTCCCGGCCCAGGGCCAGCCCGGCCCAGGCGATGTCTTCGTGAGCGTCTACGATAATGGGTCTGGCCATTGCTCCCTCCATAGGGATGGAGAGCGACTCGCGGGGAGTTGCTCTACTCCAGGTGGAAAATGGGTGGAAGGACCGGCATCCAAAGTTTATGCAGGTCCAGATACGCGGTCAGGAATCGGGCCAGGAAGGGGCGCAAAGCGCTCTTTCCCCCCATATAGGCTGCGGCGGAGCGGAACCCTTCCAGCGCTCTTCCCCAGGTCTGCTGGGGGGCGTAGCCCAGGGTGGAGACCAGCAGGCTGGCCACAATCAACCCGCAGATAATCCCCGGCAGAAGTCCCAGCAGGTGGTCCAGAAAGCCCAGCGCAGGCAGACGGGTATCCGGGAAGCCTTTGCGGAGGAGGATTTCCAGCACCACCGTGACGGCGATGAAAATGACCCAGAAGACGACAAATTGAGTCAGTGTGGGGGTTTTGCCTCCGACGGCGCTCCCGAAGAGCGCCAGGTGGGGGTACAACAGGCCCGCCGCAGCGGTGGCCAGGTAGAAGACCAGCAAGCTGAGCAACTGACGGAGCAGGCCTGCCATGAGGGAGAGGAGGCAAATAGCCAGGAAGAGCAGTGCCAGCAGAAGGTCCAGAATGCCAAAGGTCATAGGGCTCCCTTACCTTGATGCCATCGCTTCGTGGCTCCTACAGACGACCGGGTGGTAGCAAATCCAGCAGATGGCGGTTGCCAATACGGACGCGGGTAAGGCCGGCCTGTCGGGCGGCGGCCTCCGCCTCCTCGGCCTGGCGGCGAGGGGTGGTGCCCAGGTCGTGAAAGTAAAACTGGGGGGCGAAGGCCAGCAGCGCGTAGGGGATGCGCGGGTCAAAACTTGCGATGAAACGGGCAATTTGCTCCACCTCCTTCGCGTCCACGTAGCCGGAAACCAGCAATGTACTGGCGACGACGAGCGGAGGGTCGGGCCGTTCGGCGAAGCGGGCCGCCGCCCGGGCGAAGTTCTCCAGCGTCCGGGCGTTATCTGCCCCTGTCAGCGCCCGATGGAGGGCTCCATCCCAGGCCTTCAGGTCAAACTTGACGATACCACCGGTCCGGAGGGAAATCTCCACGGCGCGGTCCATCAGGCGGGGGTGGGCGCTCCCATTGGTCTCCCAGCAGACGACAACGCCTCGTTCGGCCAGCCGATGGGCAGAAGCCAGTGCGTGGGCCATCTGGGCCGCCGGGTCGCCGCCGAAGTAGCAGACACAGTAGGTCCGGGGGTTAGCCACATCGGCCAATTCCTGGGCGGTCATCGTCCGGTGCCGACGGGGGTCGGCATCCCGATAATGCCAGTTCTGGCAGAACAGGCAGTTGAAGGTGCATGCGGAGTAGAAGACGGCCAGATTATGCTGGCCCCGCTGGGCGGATCCTGGGCAGACCCAATCGGCGACGCAGTTGGTCGGGAGCGGGTCGCGGTACCACTGGAGGAGGCCCCGTTCCGGAGTCCCGGCCAGATGGTGGAGTTTTCCCTCGCGGACTTCCCTCAGGCCGCAGTATCCTCGTTCCCCCTCCCCGATGACGCACCCGTGGCCGCACAGCCCGCAAAGGATTCCCCTGGCGGTGTGGGGTGGGGTCTCCGGGAGACCAAAAGTGCGGCGCGTGGCAGCGTGGGCCCTCCCGGCCATCTCCAGCGCTTCCGGACGGCGTTCCCGAAGGCATTCGCGGCAGACGGTCAGGATAGAAGCCACGGGCAAATCGGAGCGTCCACAGAGGGTGCAGCGAATAGGGTGCGCCATCTCCTTGAGCATCGGGTCATTATAACATTGTCCCAAAGGATAGGCAAACTGGCTACCGATGTTCAGACGCGAGTCGGGACACGGGGTTGATGGGGTCTCCTTATCCCACCCCCGGCGGCTTTACCGCTGCCGCCGGAGGCGGCGGGGGACGGTGAGGACTTCCCTCTTCCCGCTTGCCTTTCTGGAAGATGATGCTATAATATGTGTGGGCGCGTAGCTCAGCTGGTTAGAGCGCCACACTCACATTGTGGAGGTCAGGGGTTCAAATCCCTTCGCGCCCACACGGACTTCATGACCACGGCCCGAAGGAGTCCTTCGGGCGCGTGTTTTTTGAGGGCTGTATTCCTGGATGAAGGGACCGATTCCTCCGGCGGTGCAGGAACCTCCCCAGCGCAGATTGGAAGTGGACTGGGTGGTCAGCAATCTGCGCTGGCTCCTCCTTTTAGCGGTCCTTCTGGTGGGATTTCTGGATCCCTCGCATGGCTTCGGCAGCACCCTCTCTTTTCCCTTCGGTCTGCTCCTCAGCATCGCCGTTATCTATAATCTGGTGCTGACCCTCCTGCTGGCCGTTCGTCATTTTCCGCCCCTTCTCTCCACCCTCGCTCTGGGGGTGGATACGGTCCTGGCGGTTGGCCTGATGGCCGTATCCGGGGGATTGGATAGCCCCCTTCTGTTTTTCAGCCTGTTCCCTATCATCACCGCGGCGCTCCGCTTTTCCTTCCTGACCAGCCTGGCGGCGGCGCTTTTCATCGCCATTGGTTATCTGGGCCTGGGCTTTCTGGAGCCCTCTCCCCTCGCGGTAGACGCCGTGTTGCTCAGGATCGGGAATGTGGTCATCATCCTGCTGGGTGCGGTGGTCACCGGACTGATCGGTGGACAGATGAAGCGGCGGATCGCGCTTCTCCGACGGCAGGAGGAAGAGGAGGAACTGCGCAGGCTGCGAGCCCGTCACCAGCAATCCCGCCTCATTTTCGAACTGGCCAGTACCCTCAGCGCGACGCTGAATTACCAGCGGGTTCTGGAGGCGATTCTGGACGTGGCGGAAATCGGCCTGCGCGAACTGGCGGGGCAGGAAGTCCCACTGGTGGGCCTGATCCTGCTTTTCCGGGGGGATCAATTGAGGGTCGCAGCCTCTCGCCACACTCCTCGCCGGGACCAGCAGATGACCCTGGAGGGGCGGTCGGGGGTCCTGGCCCAGGCGTTGCGGAGGGCGGAACCGACCCTCTGCCTGGCCCCGAGAGAGGACCCGGAACTGGGCCGCTTTGTCTCCCTTCACCAGTGCCGGGAAGCGATAGCGGTGCCCCTGCGGGCCGGCTTTGAGGCCTTCGGCCTTGCCGTTTTCGGCAGCCCTCAAACCGGCCTGTTCACCCCCGACTATCAGGACCTTCTCAGTGCCCTCTGCAACCAGGGCGTCGTCGCTCTTCAGAACGCGCGCCTCTACCAGAGCCTGATGGAAGAGAAGGAGCGCATTGTCGCGGTGGAGGAGGACGCACGTAAAAAACTGGCCCGGGACCTTCACGATGGTCCCACCCAGTCCATTGCCGCCATCGCGATGCGGCTGAACTATGTCCAGATGCTCCTCAAAGAACGGCCCGATGAGGTTCCGTCGGAACTGGCGCGCATTGAGGAACTGGCCCGTCGTACCACCAAAGAGATTCGCCACATGCTGTTCACCCTCCGGCCCCTCATTCTGGAGAGTCACGGGTTGCGCGCGGCCATAGAGCAGTACATCGCCAAGCGGATGGAAACGGACCCGCTGCCGATCCGGCTGGAAGCACCGGAGGGCGTGGATAGCCGATTGGATAAGGACCAGCAGGGCACAATTTTTTACATTATAGAAGAGGCCATCAGCAATGCCCGCAAGCATGCCCATGCCAGCCAGATTCTGGTCCGGATGTACACCCGGGGGGGTTTCTTCGTCGCCGAGGTGGTGGATGACGGCGTGGGCTTTGACCCGCGCGTCCTGGAGCGGGGGTACGAAGAGCGAGGCAGTCTGGGGATGCTGAACATGCGGGAACGGGCCGAACTGGTCGGCGGCAAACTGACCATTATTTCCGCCCCGGGCCAGGGGGCTACCATCCGGCTGGAGGTTCCTCTCAAAGAGGAGCATGCCCGTGGCTGATCGGTGGCTCTGGCTGGGGGGCTCCGTGCTGGTCGCTCTGCTGAGCACCTGGGCAACCTGGCTTCTTCGCCGCCAGGCCTGGGCTCAAAGGCTGAGCGCTTCCCCGTTTTTCCCTCCTCTGCTCCAACTGCTTCGGTTCCTGTACTATATTGGCGGGCCGTTTGCGGCCCTCCTCTGGGGGCGGGACGCGGTGGTGGAGCGACTGTTCGGTCTGACACCCCTGCCCCTTCTGCTGAGCCACTCCCTCTCCCCCGAGGAGCGCCTGCAACTCTGGATGGACGGGGTGCGCGGCCTGGGGTGGGCCGTCCTCCTGGGGGCCATTGCCTGGACCTTCCTGGCCGTTATCTGGTGGGCGGCGCGGCGCCGGAGCCATCTTCCTCTTTCCATCCCCGTCGCGCTCAGGGAGGCTTTCTTCCAGGAGACCCACTGGATGTTTTACCGGAACGGGCCCTCCGTTAGGCTGGGGAATTATTGGGGGACCTGGGTGGGATTGGGGATCGCCGCGCTGGAGGCTCTCCTGAACCCCTGGTGGCGGGAGGCTCTGCGGGAACCGGAGACGCGTTCCCTTACCCTGATTCGCGCGGGTATGGCCCTTCTCAGCGCGGCGTTCTACCTGCAGGCCGCCAATCTCTGGCTGAGCATTCTCCTGCACTGGGGGGTCACGGGGGGGCTGGCGGGCTGGGCCGCTGCGCGGGCCCGCCGTGGGGATTCATAAAAGACCTGCCAGGCCCCCAGGGCCCGGCAGGCCTGCAGCGTCAGACCCGCTCAAAGTGGGCCGCTTCTACCACGAACACCGTTGCCCGATGCTGGCCCGGCTCCGGCGGCGCACAGCTCTGGCGGAGCAAATCCATCGCTCTATCCACCTCCCCTGCTTCGGCCCCGATCAGGAGGGTGACATTTCCCCGTCGGAGAAACCCGCCAGTACTGGCAATCCGGGTCACCTGGTAGCCCTCGGCTATCAGCCGCTCCATAACGATCCCCGCATCTCCGTCCCGCAGGATTACGATGAGTAGTTTCATCCTTACACCTGCTCAAACCGTTCTACGTTGAGGACATAGATGGTTGCCCCTCCCACCTGTGTCTCAATCATCATCGGCTGTACCTCCGCCATTGTGACCTCCAGGTGCACAGGGAGGTAGCGGGTATACGGGCGACACAGCGTCCGAAGCCGCCCCAGCAGGTGAGGCAGACGGACCCGATCCAGGCCGATAAGGAGAGAGACCGTCGCTTCCTGCAACAGGCCGCTGGTGGAATCTATCCGGGTAACGTAAAACCCCTCTTCCACCAGAGTCCGAATCACATCTCCGGCCTGTCCACCGGCCACAATTGCGATGACCAACTGGTTGACCTGTTGTTCGCCCATTGCGTCCACATTTTACCCTACTTCTGCATCTGCGCAAATGGACGCGGGAGAAAACCCCATCCTCCTCTCCCGTCGGATGGCGAAAATCCTGGTATCGGGTATAATTAGTACCTTGGGTGCCGAACTGCCTTCAGAGAAACTGTGCCAGCCTGATTTCGCCATCCACCAGGAGGTGTGGATTGGGTAAACGGAACCTCTTGTCCCGTTCTTCCCCTCCCCGTTGGGGGGAGTTCGTCGTAGAATCCACCATCCGGGTGCTGGCTTTCTCCAGCATCGGCTTTGTCATCCTCATATTTTTCTTCCTCGTTCGGGAAGGCCTCCCGATCTTCGGGGAAGCATCGCCGGAGAACCTCTTCGGGACGCGCTGGTATCCTACTTTTGGCTTCTTCGGCACCCTGCCCCTGATCCTGGGCTCCCTCCTGGTCACGGTGACCGCTATTCTCATCGCTCTCCCCCTGGGCGTGGCGACGGCGGTCTTTGTGCGGGAAGTGGCCCCGAACTGGGCGCGGGAAATCCTCAAACCGATGATTGAAATCCTGGCGGGCATCCCCTCTGTAGTGCTGGGCTTCTTCGGGATGACCGTTGTAGCGCCGCTGGTGCGGGAAGTGCTGGGCGCCCCCACCGGTCTGACCGCCTTCACCGGCGCCCTCATCCTGGCCTACATGGCGCTCCCAACCATTATCAGCGTGGCCGAAGACGCGCTGGATGCGGTGCCCAAGAGTTACCGGGACGCTGGTCTGGCGATGGGTGCCACCCAGTGGCAGACCATCTGGCGAGTGGTCGTTCCGGCGGCCCGCTCCGGCATCGTCACGGCGGTGATGCTGGGGCTGGGCCGGGCCATCGGCGAGACTATGGCAGTGATGATGGTCACTGGCAATGCGGCCCGCATGCCGCTCACGCTGGATTCTCTCTTCCGTCCCGTCCGCACCATGACCGCCACCATCGCCGCCGAGATGGGGGAGGTGGCCCAGGGCAGCGTCCACTACCACGCCCTCTTTGGCATTGGCATCATCCTGTTCGTCATCACTTTCATCATCAACGCGATGGCGGCAGTCACCATCTTCAAGAAACCCCGTCGGGGAGGCCTGCGATGAGAAATCGGCATCTAGTCCAGCGGCTGGGGTTTGCCCTTCTGGGTCTGATTTCTCTGATCGTGGTGCTGCCGATTCTGTTTGTGGTGGGGAACATCGTCGTCCGGGGAATCGGAGCCATCAACTGGGAATTCCTCACCGCAATGCCGCGCGGCGGAATGAAGGAAGGGGGCATCTTCCCGGCCATCGTCGGTACGTTGTTGCTGGTGCTGGGGACGGCGGTTGTCGCCATACCTGTCGGTATTGGCGGGGCCATCTATCTGGCGGAGTACGCCCGGGACACGCTGTGGACCCGCATCCTGCGTCTGGCCATCATCAACCTGGCGGGAGTCCCATCGGTCGTTTACGGCCTCTTCGGCCTGGGGCTCTTTGTCCTCTTCCTGCAATTGGGCACCTCAGTCCTGGCGGGCTCGCTGACCCTGGCCATTATGACGCTTCCCGTCATCATCAGCACGGCGGAGGAGGCGCTGCGGGCCGTGCCGGGGGAGTTCCGGCTGGTGAGTGCCGGTCTGGGGGGCACCCGCTGGCAGGGGATCCGCTACATCGTCCTCCCGCAGGCCCTGCCGGGCATCATCACCGGCATCATCCTGGGGCTCCTGCGGGCCGCCGGAGAGACGGCGCCCATCCTCTTCACCGCTGCCGCCTTCTACCTGCCCCGCATCCCCCGCTCCCTGCTGGAGCCGACCATGGCGCTCCCGTATCACCTCTACGTCATCAGCACCCAGGTACCGGGCATGCCCCCACGCATCCAGTACGGAACGGCGCTGGTTCTGCTGGTTATCGTCCTCTCTATGAACGCTGTCGCGGCCATCATCCGCAGTTACTTCCGGCAGCGCCGGGAGTGGTGAGTTCGTGGAACCCAAAATTCGCTTCCAGGACGTGAGTTACTTCTACGGTGACCGTCCGGCCCTGCGGGACGTGACGCTGGACATCATACCCAATGCTATTACCGTCGTCTTCGGCCCGGCAGGGGGTGGCAAGACGACGCTTCTGCGCCTCATCAACCGGCTGAACGATGAGGTGGAGGGCACCCGGATGACCGGGCGCGTCCTGCTGGACGGACAGGACATCTATGCGCCGGGGGTGGATGTTCCCCGCCTGCGGCGGCGGGTGGGGATGGTCTTCGCGTTGCCGCTGCCCCTGCCGGGGACGGTGCGGGAGAACATCCTCTACGGCCCGAAACTGGCTGGGATCCGGGACCGGGCCCGACTGGAGGAGATATTGGAGCGGAGCCTGCGGCTGGCCGCGCTGTGGGACGAAGTGAAGGACCGGCTGGATGACCCGGCCAGCCGACTTTCCGGTGGGCAGCAGCAGCGGCTCTGCATTGCCCGCAGTCTGGCCCTGGAGCCGGAGGTCCTCCTGCTGGACGAGCCGACCTCGGGGCTGGACCCCATCTCCACCGGCAAAGTGGAGGAGGCGTTGCAGGAGTTGAAGCACCGGTATACCATTGTCATCGTCCCCCACAGCGTGCAGCAGGCCGCCCGCGTGGCCGACTATGCCGCCTTCTTCCTGATGGGGGAACTGGTGGAGTACCAGCCCGGTCGGGGCCTCTTCACCACCCCCCGCGACCGCCGCACCGAGGACTACATTACCGGCCGCTTCGGGTAAAAAGAGGGGTAACTATTCCGCTTATGATGGCGCATATCTGGCTCTGGCAGAAGAGTGGGGTACCCAACTGGTGACCGGTGATCGGCGTCTGTATCACGCTGTGCGAGGCCACCTGCCCTTGGGTTCTCTTGCTGGAAGACGTGGTCCTTCGGGAGAGGTGATGCCCTCAGAGATTGACCGGCGGGCCGAGCGCGGCGTCCCTTCTCTGGCGTGGCGCGCGGGACAGGAGCGCCGCTTCCAGATGGTCTGCCGCTATGCGGACCCTACCGGGGAGCGAGTGCTGGATGTGGGTTGCGGAGTGGGGATGTATCTGGCGGCCTTCCGCCGCTATACCTCCCATGTCTTTGGTGTGGAGGTGGAGCGGGAATGGGCCTGCCAGGCCCGGCCCTGCGCCGCTGGAGTGGTACAGGCCGTGGGGGAAGCCCTCCCCTTCGCCGATGGCTCCTTTGACCTGACCTTCTCCCATGAGGTACTGGAGCATGTCGCCGACGACCGGGCCACTCTGGCGGAGATGGTCCGGGTCACCCGGCCCGGCGGTCGGATTTTCCTCTTCGTCCCTAACCGGCTCTACCCGTTTGAGACCCACGGGGTCTTCTGGCAAAGACGTTACCGTTTCGGCAACATCCCGCTGGTCAATTATCTGCCCAACTCGTTGCGAAACCGGCTGGTCCCGCATGTGCGGGCGTACACAGGGGGCACGCTGTGGCGTCTGTTGCGGGGCCTGCCCGTGCGGGTGGTGGTTCGGACGGTGATTTTCCCCGGCTACGACCGTCTGGCCCACCGTCGGCCCACTCTGGCTCGTCTGCTTCAGGCCATCACTTATACCCTGGAGCGGACCCCGCTCCGCGCCTTCGGTCTCTCCCACTTCTGGGTGCTGGAACGGGAGTAGGCCCTGATGGGGGCTCTCCAATTGCCTACGCACTTATCGCCTTTCGCGCGGCGGGGCTATTCGGATAGGCTCTTAGCACTCTCCAATGACACTGCCAGATCGCTCCATTGACCGATCGTTTTCTGCCCAATTCGTAGGGCTATTCAGCCTCCTCGTCGGCGGCCTGGTTGCCGCAGGTGGCGTGGTGCTGGCCATCCTGCTGGTTCTCGGTGCGCAACTCCAGGATGGCGAGACGGGCATCGGTGAGATGGCCCTCCCACAAGCCGTTGCGGTGGGGGTATTGGGCGTGTGCCTCGGGTTCGTCCTGATCGCCGAGGGGATACGGGGGCGGAGAGGTGTCCCCTCGGCCCCCTTCCACCCCCGGCGGTCCGGATGGCTCTGGCTGGCTTTCGCCGCTCTTCTGGTCGCCGGTACCGGGGCCTCTGTGCTGAACACCTCGCCGCTCCTGATGGCCCTCTTCCATGCACTGACGCTGCTGCTTCTGCCCGCGCTGGTCCTCTCTCTGGTGGGATGGGGCTTGCGCGGGCGCGGCGTCTTCTGGTCGGACGTGAGCGGCGGATTGCTGGGGGGTGCGCTCCTGGGCACAGGCATCGCCCTGGTGATAGAGATGGTGCTGGCGATTTCCCTGGTCGTCGGTCTGCTGGCACTGGGCCTGCTCCCTCAGGAATGGCTCCGACAGACGACGGGCGAATTCCCTTCCCCTGCCGACATGGAGGGTCTGCTGAAGGGGCTGACCCCACCTCTGATTCTCTCCGCCCTGTTGCTGATCGGTGGCCTGGTGCCATTGGTGGAGGAAATTGCCAAGACGCTGGGGGTTGGGCTGGCGGGGTTCTGGATCCGTCCTTCTCCAGCCCGGGCCTTTCTGCTGGGCGTGGCATCCGGCGCAGGGTTCGCCATGGCGGAAAATGTGCTCAACGGCTTCTTCAGCGGCCTGGCCTGGGGGCCGGGCGTGCTGGCCCGCCTGGCTGCGACGGTGATGCACTCCGCTACCGGCGGCCTGATGGGCTGGGGATGGGGCCAGTGGTGGGCCGGACGGCGGCCCTGGCGGCTTCCGCTGGCCTTCGTGGGCGCGGTGGTGCTTCATAGCATGTGGAATTCCTGCGCGGCTGTAACGGTTCTGGTCGGCCTGACCGCGCTGGCCCGGACCAATGATAGGGTCTGGATGGCGATAGCCGGCCTCCTGGTGCTGGCTATGCTGGGTCTGCTCTTCCTGCTCACCTGCCTGGTCACGGTTGCCCTCCTCTGGGCCAGCCACCGCCTGGGGAGAAGCCAGGCACTTTCGTAGCACAGGCCGCCAGGCCTGCATTTGCGGGCTAACAGCATGCGCTGCAGGCGAACAGCCTGCGTTACAGGCTAACAGCCTGCGTTACAGGCTAACAGCCTGCGTTACAGGCTAACAGCCTGCGTTACAGGCTAACAGCCTGCGTTACAGGCTAACAGCCTGCGTTACAGGCTAACAGCCTG
>JASFBC010000216.1:0-5584 GCA_036172315.1 Anaerolineae bacterium
GACCCGGCCCTGGGCGACCCGGCGGATGGCTACCGGCTGGTCCAGCGCTGGTGCTGGTACAGCCTGGACGACGTCACTTACCCCACCGGCCGCCTCTTCGACCCCCAGACCGGAGCGATGACAGCAGTGGGGGAGGGGTGGATAAGTGTAGTGGCCCAGTGGACAGAGGGAGGCGAAAGATGAAACGCGAATTTCGCTTCTGGATGCTTCTGATCTTGGGAACACTTGTGGCCTTGTGTCTGTTGGTATTGGTGGCACCAGGATGGGGGATGCCCGACCAGAATACCATGCGGCAGACGGTGCCCACACGTACACCGACGCCTATGTTGACTCCGGAGGCCTATCTGCCAGTGGTATTGAGGAATTTTTCGGGTACCAACCAATGAGCTGAGTGTTTCTCAGGACCTACCGGAATCATCAAGTTGGTCGGAGGGGTAGGTGAAGGCTGGACATGTCTTATCAGCAATATCAGTTCCTATGATCTCTTTGAGCATAGTGTTGTTGATGCTGAGGCCAACAGTTGGGGCGAAATCATCTCCGGAGGGTGTAGTCTCAGCATCAGAAAACCAGGCATATCTTCCCTTGGCCACAAAAGGCGATGCGACACCGCTATCGAGGCGTTCTCCGAATTGCCGTTATGGTGTGGCGGCATGGGGGGCTTCTCAACTTCAATGGTTACCCACGTTGGGGGTAGGTTGGTATCTGGACTTTGGGGCGCATGCACCAAACGGGCCGGATAGTATTGAGTTTGTTCAGGTTATTAGTGTTAAACAAAACAAATCTGGTTGTACCTATCTGCCCGGATATTCAGTTAGCCCTTCACTGACCGAAAGCGCTCTGGGTAATTTGGTGCGTGCCTATCCGGGGACGATGTGGCTGGTGGGTAACGAGCCGGACCGGGGACCCAACCCTGGTAGTGATTGTACGAGTCGCGTGCAGGGGGATACCTATCCGGAGGTTTATGCCGAGGCTTATCACGAGGTTTACCAGTTTATCAAGCAGCGCGACCCAACTGCGCAGGTAGGGGTAGCCGGGTTGGTAGAAGTTACACCTGGCCGGCTCCAGTATCTTGATAAAGTATGGGATGCCTATCTCCTTAAATTTGGCACACCGATGCCTGTGGATGTTTGGAATATGCACCTCTACATCCTTCCGGAGGTAAATCGGGAAGGCGAACCGAATGGAATTGCGAATGTTGCTTTGGGAACGGACCCGGCTTTGGGAATGAGAGAAAGTGGAGGGCAGAGAGAAAGGTGCACGGATCCGCTGGATAATATTTATTGCTTTGCTGAGCACGACAATCTGGTCATCTTTGCAGACCAGATTGTCAAAATGCGCACCTGGATGAAGGAACATGGGCAGCAGAACAAGCCACTGATTATATCTGAATATTCCTTACTTTATCCATTTGAAGACTACGATGACCCAAATAATCCAACCCGGTGCTTTTTACAAGATGAGTTTGGCAGATGCTTTACGACTGCACGTGTCAGCAATTTTATGACTCGTACCTTTAATTATATGGAAACAACCGTAGATCCTACCCTGGGCTATCCAGTGGATAATTATCGCCTGGTCCAGCAGTGGCTTTGGTTTAGTATGTATTATGAAGGGGCTGGTAGCGCCAGTAATCTGTTGACTCAGGATCTGAGCTCTCTTACTCAAGTGGGCCGGACATTTTCTGATTATGTTGGTAATATCGCTACTTCTGTCAATTTATTTCCTGGAGATGTTGCCAATATCATTGCTTTCACTTCTATACCAACTGGAACGGCAGGGATTACTCTCTCTGCGAGTATATACAATAATGGCAATACATACGTCAGCGGTCCAATTACTGTGACATTCTACGCCGATGCTAATTTGACCCAGGTGATCGGGTCGTCTGTGTTTACAAAGACTTTGGGAGGATGTGCAAGGCAATGGGTTACTGCTAACGTTTTCTGGGGCGGCCTGACTACAGGGAAGTATCAGTATTGGGTGAAAGTTGAAGGAGACGACTATACGGCGGATAACATTGCACAAGGTCTTGTTCTGGTGAATCCTGATCAAATCTTCTTGCCGCTAGTGTTGCGTTAAAGTGATACTACCGTTATTGAGCATTGACGACATCATGAAGCGGGTTATTCTCCTCTACGATGCAGAAGGACGAAATCCCCTGCCTCGCTCTCTATTGAGAACTCATTATGCACGAATTTGCCAATATCTGTAGAAGGGTCCAGCAAGGAGATGTGACTCACAGCATATTGTACGTTTGACTCACTGGCTCTCGTCTGGAGAAGATTCACATCAGATAACAATCTGCCCGACCATTCAATGAACTTCCGGTGGGAGAAGAAACCGATGTCTTTGCGACATAATACAATATCGTCTGGGGAAGTAGCGGCTTGCAGTGTGTGGGCTATTTGAAGCACACCGCGCTCGCCCGGGCTGTACAATGTACTACCGGGTTGCAGAAGCCAGTGAAGCGAGTTGAGCCCATTTGTCAGAACCAAGAGAAGAAGTGTTGCAGTGAAAGCGGTTTCCTTCCAGGAGCAGCCGGAGGCTAGAATAGTACCCTCACCCGCGATGGAGAGAAATAACAGAGGTAAGACGAACAGAATATATTTAGGAAACCAGTAAGCGTTTGCTGCCAGGGATGCTTGGGAGATCAGGCCCACAGCAATTGCGAACGGAACCAGAAGGCGTCTGTATACAAGTTTGGGGCCCCCAAAAACAGTCCGGCTACTTAGGAAAACCCAAATAATCACAGCAAGAAGTCCGATCTCTTTGCTGTACCACCATAAGTGTGTCCAGAGGGTTGAAAATTGCTGAGGTGACCACGGGCTTCCGGTAACGGTTTGCACACGGGCAATATTGTGCAGGAAGGGCTGGCTGAAGGGAATCTGTAGCATCTGGCAGAGTGCAAAAAACGAGGTGACGAAGATTCCGGTACCCAATGTGGCCGATAGAATAATCTGGCCAGGATTACGGCGATGTCCGATAACGAGTCTGAGAAGGGAGTGCATCCCTAATCCAAGAAGAAGGCTGACGGCTATGCCAAGCCCTGTGAAGAGCATCCATACCGTTGAGACAGCGAGTTCCCAAGAGATGCGTGTCTTTCGCTCGGCATGGAGAGAAGCGATAACGAACCAGATAGCGGCACAGGGGCCAATTGTTGCATTATAATCTATCAATGTGGAGCCGCGTACAGCGAGAGAATTGAGTGCATATAAAAGCGACGCGAGCAGAAAAACTTTGTGGTGTCTGATAGAATACAGTTCCCGGCTTAGGACAAACATGCCTATAAAGATGCTGATGCTGAATACCAGGTTAAAATACCTGAGAAGATGGCTGCTCTCGGGTGTGAGCGGTAGCAGGCGGAAAGCCAGGGAGCCCAGATAGATGTAAAGAGGGGGATGCCACATTCCGAAGGTGTATCGGCTGGAATCGTTTACTAGAGCAAAAAAGGTCTCCTTCAAAACACCTGTTTCGGGTTTAAATCGCCAGAAGACAAATTCCTGACCACCCAGGTGGCGAGTGGATAAATAAATTAGATGGCTATGGTCAATGTTGACTTCGCCTGCGTAGTACAGGGGAAAGCCTAATCGTACGATGTTTTCCATACACTGGTAATAATCCACTTCATCCAGGCGCAGTGGGTTCTTTTGAGCCTGAAGGGTGAAATGGGTCAGATATAGCAACAATATACTGAAAGTAGCAAGCAACAAGGCCGATTTCTGTGATTTTTGTCTGTTCTCGCTCATTGTGAATTCTCTGGTTGCGAAGTGATTTCTTGGCTATATAGAATTTAATTGTACACCAGAGACTACTCACATGCAAATGCGGGGAGGTATTCTTGAAAAGCCATAGTAGAGGTTCTTGCCTCGCAATAATTGTGCTCATTACTTTAACGCTGCTGGCCCAGTTGCCGTTAATGTTAAAGGTAAAACTGGTAGAATACGATGAGGCCATTTTCTATGACATTGCCAGGAATATCCAACAGACAGGGTTGCCTCTGCGCTCCCTCGGTAGTAAAGGTGTGTTATATTCTGACCACACACCGTTATATCCGTATTTCCTTAGCATTTATGGGGAAGCGGGGGTGTTCTGGGGACGCTGGATTACAACGCTATTTGGCTTGGGTAGTGTACTTCTGGTATATAGTATAGGGAAGCGCTTAGGGGGACGAATCGCGGGCTGGGTCAGTGCGTTGTTGTTGGGAATTCATTCTTTCTTTGCCCTTTATTCTTTTTTCGCGGGTATGGAAATTTTTTGTCTGTTTTTCTTGTTAGCAGGGTTGAGGGGAGGAATCCCGGATGATCAGAGAGTCTCTGCGTGGAATTGGCTGATAGCGGGGGTTGCATTGGCTATTGCTGTACTGTTTAAAGAGATCATGCTTATTTTCACGGCAATTTTTGGAGTATACCTTCTGGTCAAGTTTTGGAATAATAGGCCTTTCCTCTGGAAAGCAATAGTGCTGGCCGTGGCTCCTTCTATCATAGCGCTGCTTATCTGGGGAATTTGGTACTGGCACTTATCTCCCGCTGCATTCATCGCCGTAATGCGGCGTTGGATGGCCGCAGCTACAATTGGTGGTTACGATCCTAGAACTTCTCTTACTCCTCTCCAATGGGCACAACGGATTGTGAATGATTTGCTGGAGCCTGGTCTGGTTGCTCTATGGGTCTTGGCTTTGATATATTCCATTAGGCACAGAAGGTTTGTGATGCTGGACTGGATTCTCCTGGGATATCCGATTTTGGCAATTTCCTTCTCCTTTTTTGTTCGGTTGAAAGAACCACGCCACCTGATCGGTGTCTTGCCAAACATCACTTTATTTATTGGAACGAAGATAGGGTGGGATGATTTACTGGCATGGGCACGGGTGAGCCGACTACGTGTGATCGCTATTACAATGATTGCTTTGTCTTTTCTGTTTTCGGTCTCTCCTTTAAGGTTGCCTCTGCAGGGTATGCGAGATTTAAAAAATTGGTTTGACCCTCTTTATGCCTGGCGTCTTTTCGAGAATGATCGCTACTACAATGTATTGCGCCTTGCGGGTTTGTACCTGCAAGAGCATACCGGGCCCGAGGAAATTATCACAGTGGTACACGAAGCAACGGTAACAGCGTATTACGCGAACCGACATTACAATATGCTGTATACATTGCTGATGGAAGAGGTCATAAGGGTATTGGAGGGGACTTGTTACCTGGTGTGGGATCATGAGATTTTCCTAAGATTAGACGAAGGACAAATTGGCGTGGTTCGGGAGTATGTGAACCAGCATTTTCTTGTGGAACAAGTTATCCGGGATAATTACAGAGAAGTGACTATTTATCGCCGGCGAGAAGGTTAACGGGATGGCTGTGATACAATTTCTACAGTGTATCCAAGTTAAGTAGCATCATTCGTATCGAAGTAATGACCGATCGGATGCAGGCACTGGTTCAATACGTGGCAGAGACCGACCAGGTCCTCCTGGCCTACCTCTTCGGCTCCCAGGCGGACGGGACGGCCGGACCGGGGAGCGACTACGACCTCGGCCTGCTGGTCCGCTCCCCCTCCCTGGAACTCTGGGCCCGGCTGACCCACGAGGTCG
>JASFBC010000217.1:0-7926 GCA_036172315.1 Anaerolineae bacterium
TAGGCCCATAGGCTGTCCGGTTGACCGCGCTGGATCCGATAGCGGGCCAGCAACTCCTCTTCCATCGCTTCGGCATGCTGAGCGGCGTCGCGCAGCCAATCCAGAATGGTGTCTTCCTTGTGCCCTTTGACGCGGGCCAGACTGCCGATCCGATTCCCTTCCGCCCAAAGGGCGAGGGTCTCGATGATCTCATCCTCGGGTGTGCGACGACGGTAGAAGAGCGTGCCTTGGGTTTCTGTGAACGTGCACCCACAGGTGCGGTACAGGTAGCGCTGGCGACCCGCCTTGGTCTTGCCACATTTCCCGATGTTCTTCGGGTGCTCGCCTTGTGGCTTGCCGAAATCCGCACTGCGGCATCCTGACCTCCTGGCTCGAAGGATGCCCCATGATAGCTCATTACCTACAAACACTCAAGAGGGAGACTACCGGCGGAAGTGGTTACCCCAGTTTGTGGGGAGGACGGGATGGGAGATATGGCGGATGTTGCCGGAGCGGGAGGCAGGGCCGGAGGCCGGGATAACGCCGGAGGAGGCGGTATTGCAGGGGATGTCGGCGGAGGAAGTGCGGGGCTATGGGCAATTGTTGAGCCGAATACGGGCTGAGGTGATGCTGCGGAGTCGGGGAGGGGAGGAGTATGTAGCGCGGGTGTATCGGTACACGCCGGAAGTGGTGGGGATATTGGTAGGAGATGAGCAGTTGAGAGAGGAAGCAGAGGCGCTCTTGATAGAGGCGAGGCCGGGGTTGGAGAGTTGGGTGGAGGGGAGAAGAGGATGGCAGTTTAGCCGGGAATGGGTGAGGCGGATGGAAGCGTTGTTGAAGGCAATAGGGGAGAAAGGGAGTCCATCCCTGAGGGCGGAGTCGGAGTGGTGGCAAGGGAGAATGTGGAAATGGGAAGGCCGGACACCCCAGGAGGTCTGGCAGGGATTGCTGTAGGGGGAAAGGGCGAGGAGGTAACTGCCCACCCGTGCATCCAGCCGACAGGCCTCCGGCCTGTGGCTGATATGCAAATCTTGTGAGGAAGAGGAACCTGTGCTACATCCAAAAGGACGGTTATTGCTGATGGCGGCCCTGCTGGCCGGGGCACTGAGCGCGCTGGCCCTCTCCAGTGCGCTGGCTGCGCCGCGCGTTGGTTTCCTGCATCTGGCGACCAATCTCTCCGCAAGCCCGAACCGGTACTCCTACTACGCCGACATCGCCGCCAGCCCGGACGGAGACCGGGTGGTTGTCGTCTGGCCGGAGGCGTATCAGGACTACGGGGGGGTGACCAAAGATTCGGTGTACCTGCGCTGGGCTTCCGAGCGCACCGGCAGCGGCTGGAGCGCGTCGGTGACCGTGCACGCCGGCAGCAGCGACGAGTGCGCCCGCTGGGCCGCTGTCGCCGTCACCGGCACCAACCCCTATACTGCTGTCGTGGCCTACATCACCCAGAGCCCCTGCGACAACCCGACCTCCCAGGCCATCCGCTACCGGCTCTGCACTCTGGGCGGCTCCTGCGGTACTGTTCAGACTGTCGTTTCAGTTACGCAGACGGATGACCCCGGCTATGGTTCGGTGGACGTCGCCCTGGACGGCGATGGGCAGCCCCATTTTGTGTTCGCTTATTATCGGCGCGAGACTTCGGGGGATGTGGGCACTGTGTATTATCGGGGCCCGAATGTTGCAGGTCCAGAACAAGTATCCTTATATGGCCAGAACGCCCGCACTCCCGCCATCGCCTGGAATGGGGGCGCCGTCCACGTGGTCTGGGCCACGGAGCCCGGAAGTAGGAATTACGACTACTTCATCTTCTACCGGCGCCGAACGGCGACCTGGGATGAACAGTACGGTCTGGTGAAACAATCTCTGGGCTACGCCCCCCATAACCCGGCCATCGCCGTCTTCAGCAGCACGGTGCTGGTAGCCTGGGATATGAACAACGCCTGGACAGACCCGGATTGCCAGAGCGATCAAACAAAGTGTGACAAGTATACCCTTGCCTACATTCGCTCCACGAACAATGGCACTTCCTGGCCTCTGGAGAGTGGGAGTCCTCTGTGGTACGAACTGGGGGGAGGCCCTCTGGGTACCGATATGCCCTACACCTCCACAGGTGCGGTCATGGAGTACATGCGCTTTCTGCGCCCATCGATAGGGTTCCGGGCCGACGGCAAGCCGGTGGTGGTCTGGCACGTGAACGACGGGACCACCGAGTACCCGGATTATAACATTTACTACACCGAGGCGATGACGGTCCCCGAGAATGCGGGGGAGGCCATAGGGTGGGCGGAGATCCGCCGCTTCGGGCAGAATGCCCTGCTCCATTCCGCCAGCCCGGTCGTGGCGCCGTTCCTGGCCGGGGATACGCTCCATGCGGTGTATCTCCAGCAAGGCACCGGTGGGGATGACTGGGAGACGTACTACGACGGCAATGAGTACAACCGCTACTCCCGCGTCTATCTCCCTATCGTGATGCGGAACGCCCGCTGATCAAAGGGGGCCGATGAGCGGGAAACCGAACGCTTCGGGAGGCAGTCGGTGAGGGGGAGCGGGGGGCAGTGGATGGTCCTGCTGGGGCTGGCCTTTATCGCTGCGCTGGGGCTAGCCGTTCTGATGCTCTGGCCCGGCCTGAAACCGGCAGAGGGGGGCCTCTCTGGCTCTCCGCCTCCGCTCCCGCCGGGACCCACGGCCCGACAGGCCGAGCAGGCCGTGCGGGAAGCGGCTCGAGACTGGCAGCCGGATGCATCGCCCTCGTCCCTTTCGGCCCATTGGCGATGGACTCGGGGGAAATGGTCGGCCCAGACCGTCTGGACGGTCCATTTCTACTCTCCCTCTTCCGGCCGGCTGGCGGTCTTTCTGATGGAGGTGGGGCGCGTCCGGATGCTCCGGGAGGCCCTCAGCCCGTACCCGCTGCCGACGTTTGCCGAAGATCGGTGGAAGTTGGATAGCCCGCAGGCGCTGGAGGTATGGTGGGCCGGGGGCGGCGCTGACTTTCTGGCCCGCCAGCCGAACGCCGAGGTGACCCTGCAGTTGAAACCGGCCGGCCCGGCCGACAACCGCCCGGTTTGGGTCGTCACCGCCGTGGCAGGCCGGCAGGTCCAGACGGTGACCCTCAGCGGCGTGGACGGGAAGCGGAGGCCGTGATCTCTATGAGGTGACCCGATGAAAGGAAAAGCATTCAAACTGGGGGTAGGATCAGTCCTCCTTTTGGTCTTACAATAACAGCATCTCTGCTCAGAGGGAATGGCGGTTCAGGGGCCGTAGCGGAGTTATCATCCACCTCCACCGGCCTTGTTGGGCAACCCCCTTCCATCTGACGCTTCAGTGGCAGATAGTGTATAATTGTGAGCACTTTTTACTTTTTGATGAAGGAACATTGCCTGGTCTCCAGATGGTTCCCTTCTCGCTTATTTTTGCCGACGCTTTGAAGAAGGACGTTTAGGGGATATAGCTATCTGCCTTTCTTCTAAGGAGGTCAGATAATGAGAAAGCAAAAGCAAAGCGGTCAAAGCATTGTGGAGTTCGCCATCATTCTCCCCTTCCTGATCCTGCTGATTATCGGGATGGTGGAAACCGCCTTCGCGCTGCACAGTTACCTCTATGTAAACACGGCATGCCGGGAGGGCATCCGTTTTGCTTCGCGGGGAAGATACACCGATGCGGATACCGCCCGCTGGATGCTGGCCGGCGGCGGATACACCCGGCTGAATGCTCAGCAGGTCCCCTTTTTCCGAACAACGGCCCCGGAACCAAACACCGGCATCATCATTACCCGCATCCCGATTCAGGCGAACGGGAACATCGGGCCGTCATCCATATACCTGACCGGTACCATCACCCTCTCCAATACTGAGATCGTTCCCATTTCCCTCAGCGACAGTCGGGCCGGGGAGGTAGACATTGAACGACATCGGAATGAGACCATCACCATCAATCAGCAGCGGGTGGCACAGGGTTATGAAGCGCTGGATAACCAGATTGTCATCGTGGAGGTTTTCTACGCCCACCGAACCCTCTGGAATTACCAACCGCTGGGATTCTCCAGGGTTTTGAACCTCTACTCCCGTTCAGTGATGCGGGTGGTTTCCGATGCCCGGCGGAGCCAATAGGGGGTGTGAGATGAGACGTATACGGGCCATCTTCCAACGTTTTACCCATCAGGACACCCAGTATGGGCAGAGCATTATCCTGGTAGCAGTGGGGATTTTCACCTTGCTGGCCTTTGTGGGGTTAGCAGTGGACCTGGGGATTTATTACTCGGAACGGGTGAAAATCGTCCAGGCGGTGGATGCCGCTGCGCTGGCCGCCGCCCCTGAACTCCCGCTGGAGAGTGCAGCCCATCGCCGAGCCCTGGAGTTCCTGCGGGATGAGAGGTACAACCCGGACGATCCCAAGACGCGAGTAGAAATCAACGGTACTTCCTCAGGCCCACCGGAAGACCAGGCCAATACCATCATTATTCTGGATACGGCCAGTTTTCGGGATGTGTCCTTGCCGCCCGCCCAGCAACTCAACACGGCCAACCGTATCCGGGTCATAGTCCGGCAGAGGGTGCCCGTCATCTTTATGCGCTTCATCGGCTTTGATTCCCTCTGGGTCAGCGCATCTGCCATTGCCGAAAACATCAATCACCTGGATATCGTGATCGTCTTTGACCGCTCCGGCTCCATGGAGTTTGACACCCTCTGCTATGGGTGCTGGGCGAAACAACCGGGTGTGCCTTATCCGGGAGGCACGATCTATCCGCTTCCCTGGAACGGCCCGCCCAATGGCCCGCCAGCCCACTGCGGCGCCACCCAGGAGTTCACCTACAGCGGCTATAAGTATTACTACATTGAAGCCGAAGAGTACTCCCGGGCCAGCAATCCGTATAACCGCTACCTCTATGTCCCGTACTATACTTATTGGGTCATACAACGGGAAAACGGCGACGGCGCTTCCGGTCGGGATAGCCGGGGGGCTTATATTATGCATATGCCGTATTCCGATCACGAAACAACGGCTACCTATTCTCCTGGCTACGGTGTGACCTGCCGGTATGAGGCGGTCAACAACGGCGGCCAATGCCTGGCTTCCGGGTACACCCGGTGCTACTGCAAGATGGACGTCCCCGGCGGCCCCTTCCCGGCGCCCCGGGTGGACTATGACTTTACTATCCTGACAACGGGCAATTACTATATCTGGGTGCGCGGACAGGCCCAGGGCACATGGAACCACCCGCAAAACATAGACCGGCGCTTCTTCTGGAACGTAGATAATAGCAGCATTCAAACCAGCCCCACGGACTTTCCGCGCGGCACCGGTTACAACGGCGCCAGTTCCGGTGCCTGGGGATGGCGGCGGCTCAACAATACGGCCTTTTCCTGGACGGCCGGGTCACAGCACACCCTGCGCATCTGGGCGGGAGGAGCCGGCTTTGCCATAGACCGCATCGTCATCACTACCGACCCCAGTGGGTCGTATGTCTCCCAAACCGGTGTTTGGTCCAACGGACGGACAGACTGGGCCTGCAGCCCTTGCGACGCTCGCTTTGGCGGTTATCCGGGCGGGTGCGGGCAGCCCACCTGTGCCTACTCTCCCAACTGCAACAGCGGCCCCAACCCGGACCGCCGCAGGGATGACATCTACGACGACGAACAACCCATCCGGGCCGCTATTGAAGCCGCCAAGCGATTTGTGGGGATGCTGGATTACCGGTATGACCAGATCGGCTACGTATCCTATGCCACCGACGTGACGATTAAATCGGAACTGCAATGTCTGCGTCGCCTGGGAGCCCAGAACTGTACCCCGGCGGTGATCACCAGCACGGTAATCGCCCAACTGGACGCCACGATGGCCGGAGGCGGCACCAACATCGGCGGCGGCATACAGAAAGGGATAGCGGTTCTGAGCACCCAATCGGGCCATTACGGCCGGCCCGGGGCGGCCCACATTATGATTCTGATGACCGACGGGCGGCCCAACGTGGTCCCCGATAACACCTGCTATACATATAATCTCATCCAGAAATACGGCCTGACTGTACCGTCCAACGACAGCGAGCGCCGGGGGAAGGAATGCACGCTCTATTACGCCGAACAGGCGCGAAACAACAGCATCGTCATCTACACCATCACCCTGGGCAATTCGGCCGACTTTGAGTTGATGGAGACGGTAGCGAATATCACCGGTGGGGTGCACCGCAACGCCGACCGCCCGGAGAAATTGCATCAAATTTTTGACGAGTTGTACGAACGCATCTTTCTGCGGCTGGTGGAGTAAGCGCCCCGGCGATTTCAACATGTAGCACCGCCAGCATAACTTGCCGTTGGGGAAGCGGGTGGCCCTGTTGTCGCCCGCTTCCTGTTATGCCTTTCAGCCCGATGGGGATCGCCCTCCTGGCGCCGATTGGAAATCGGCCTCCCCTGCCACAGACCACAGACGATGGTGGTCAGTGGTCCGTCGTCTGTCGTCCGTCTTGAAGGGACGGCGCAGGCTCTCCAGAGGCCGCAGGCCCAGGGAGGCTGACTTTCCGTCAGCGCTGAATAGTTACCATTTGACATTTACTGGAAAGTGGAATATCATATTCATATCCCGTCCCGTTTCAGGGCATTGCCCGCAGGCGTGGGGCCCTCCCCTGAAGAGCAGATCGGCCTCACCAGATATTAAGCATAACCCACCATTCAGGAGGCGCAGAATGGGAAGCCGGCGGACACTGATTGTGGTAGGCCTTTTGATCATCGGCGTAGCGCTCATCGCAGGTGTACTGCTGCGACGGCCACGAGGGGGGGAAGAGGTCGCTCCCACCGAAGTGCCGCAAACAATGAAAATTCTGGTCGCTGCTAATAATTTAACCCGGGGAATGGAAATTGCCCCCGAGTACATCTTGGCCCAAGATTGGCCAATCCAGTACCTGCCGCCGGTTTACTACACCGACCCGACGCAGGTCATCGGGTATTTCGTTCGGGTAGACATCCCTCAGGGAATGCCTCTGATGCCCAGTATGCTGGCCCCCAGCGCAGAGGCCCTGGGCGCTATTGGCTCTCCCGCTGCGCTCCAGATCCCAGAAGGGAAGCGGGCCGTAGCCATTCCGATAGACCTCCTGGGGGCGATTGCCTGGGCTCTCCAGCCAGGTGACCACGTGGATGTGCTGGCTTCGTGGGTGATCCGGGAAATGGATCAGGATTTTCAAAGCACCCTTCCCAACCAGTGGGCGGCCCTTCAGTGCGGAGAGGGCCAATTGTGTCAGGGCACCTATGGGCGGGTGGAACTCTTACCAACCGGGCAGGTGATTATGGTATACCCCTCCCAGGAGAGCACCCAGGCCCGGTATGTAGCCCAGTTGACCATCCAGGACGCCACAGTGCTGGGAGTGGGTACCTATCAGGCACCGGTACAGGTGGCGGCCCCCCAACCTACTCCGGCCCCAGGTGTAGAAGGGGGACAACCAGCCCCTGGAGCGGCCCCTGCGGAGCCGACCCCGACGCCTGCCATAGTCACGGCTCAAGCCGTAATCCTGGTCGTAGACCCCCAGGAAGCGCTGGTTCTCAAAGCGCTGGTGGAAATGAAGGCAGATATTACCCTGGCCCTGCGCCGTCCGGGAGATGCTGCTCGCATTTCCACCGACACGGTCTCCCAGGACTATATCATTCTCCGTTATAATTTCGTCGTCCCGCCGAAGTTACCTTATGCCGTCAGTGCCCCTGAACCGAACCCGTTGGAGGGTCGGATCCATATCGGCGCTGCGACAGGTGGAGGGCCTGGCGAGTAAACCTGCTCAGCCGCATCTCCATCGCAGGCTTCTGCGGAGGGTCCGTGAGCACCGAAAAAATTCGCGTCCTCATCGTAGATGACATCGCTGAGACCCGAGAAAATCTGCGCAAACTCCTCTCCTTCGCGCCGGATATAGAGGTGGTTGGCACGGCCGTCACCGGCGAGGAAGGGGTCCAACGGGCGCGGGAATTGAAC
>JASFBC010000218.1:0-8972 GCA_036172315.1 Anaerolineae bacterium
CCTCGGAGGCACAATATGAGCGGTGAATGGTGGATTCTAGCCGTTGGGGGCTGCATTTGGCTGCTTATCTCGGAACTTGAAAGGCGTGTGCGCCAACAGGAACATGGGCGCATAGTGTCATTCGCCCTTCATCTGTTGGCTGTATCGGTGGGTCTGCTGGCGATCTTGGTTTACGGTGGAGGCAGGTGGCACGATATTGTGCCTTTTGTGCTTGTGGTGCTTGGAGTAGTTGCCCTGAACTGGCTATTCATTTGGAAGCTGTAGGGATAGTGCGAGAGACGTCGCCGCCGCGAGAGAGGATCATAGGGCCCGGTGCGAGCCCTGCATCGTGCCATGGCCGCAGGTCCCGCTGAGTGACCACCCCGGCTCCGCCACCAACACCACCGGCGCGGACGTCAAGATGCAACGCTACTACCCGTGGGGCACGCAGCGAAGCACAAGTCGGGTCTCGCCCCTACCGCTTTACAGGCCAGCGGGAAGAGAGTACAATCGGCCTGTACTTTTGCAACGCCAGATGGTACGACGCGGCGCTGGGGCGCTTTGCGCAGGCGGACACAATTGTGCCGGAGCCGGGGAATCCCCAGGCGCTGAACCGGTATGCGTACACGCTGAACAATCCTGTGAAGTACACGGATCCGAGCGGACATTGGGTACTGTGGGGCTTTGAGGCGACTGCCGGCCCGGTTGATGAAAATGGTTCGCTTTCTGGAAGCGAAGCACGGCGTATACTTACAGCCATACAAACAGAACCTCAACATGCGGATGATCGCATCCCTGGATAAGTATTATGAGGAGAACCCACGCGCATTCTTGGACAACCTCGCGCCCGAGATCGATCCCTTCCCCCCGCAAAGCGCTAACGCTGAGGCTCGAGAGATCCTAAAGCAGGCCGGAGCAATGATCTACCAAGGGGAGAAACAACGCAGCCTGTTGCAGGCGGTGAAAAGCGAGAAGCCTGGCAGCAATCCCGTTAGCCAGGATGATATCCGCACCCTAACGAGCGAGGGCACCCTATCGCCACTGGCGCACTCCTACCTGTTCAGCCGTATCGTGGGAAATTCCAATAACGTGGCTATCGTGCAGTTCCTGGACGTGCTAGAGGTCAACAAGGATATCGGTTCAAACCCCACTAATTACGAGCCCAACTATCTGGCCGAACTCATGGTCTACCACAAGGACGCGATCTGGGCGGCCAGGACAGCGTATGACTGGTGGCGACGCTACCCCCAGTCTGTTGTCGAAAAGCTGGGACCGACAGGCACTGGAGACTGACGACCATGACCCGAACATGCCGACTGTGCACACTCGCGATTGCGATTCTCATTCTCACCGCGTGCACATCGCCCACGCCGCCGGACACTTGCACCATCAGCGTCCACACCATCTCGGCAAAACGCTTCTACGAAGAGGCCCTGGAGACCGTACGCCAGCAACAACCGGACGCTTTTCTCGTGGCAATCAGCGTGGATTTCAGGTCGGTGGCTGACGACAGGCCACTCAAACTCACCTACCATTTCGAGTCACCTTCAACACCGACGCGTTCCTACCGCGTCCAGTTCACTGATGGGCATGACCCGGGTTTCAGTATCACGACACATCCGATAGACGAGTATATTCCCATCGCAGAGCAGGATTGGCGCGTGGACAGTCCAGAGGCGCTTGCGATTGCGCACGACAGAGTAGGCTGCCAGTTCTTCGCGAAGTGGCGCTCGGAGAACACACGACTGACACTGCAAAGGAAGTATGCTACCAGAGATGTAGCGCGGGGACTCAACCCAGTCGAGTGGATCATAGTCTACGATTCGATTGTGACCAAGGCTATGCTCGAAGTCTCGGTAGATGCGCTCAGTGGAGAGATCACACATGTATCCAGATCGGAACCATAAGTGAGGTGCACCGGCCGAAAGATACAGCCACGTTAGGGTGTTCGGACCAGTGGTGCATCCACAGCGATCACCTGGGCTCGGCAACCAATACCACCGGCATCAGTACCAAAACGCAGCGTTACTATCCATGGGGGGCCCGGCGCAGCAGCGAAGAGGTTGTCACGCCGTACCGCTTTACAGGCCAGCGGGAAGAGAGTACAATTGGACTGTACTTTTACAACGCAAGGTGGTACGACCCCGCGTTGGGGCGGTTTGTGCAGCCGGACACGATCGTGCCCGAGCCGGGCAACCCCCAGCCGCTGAACCGGTATGCGTACACGCTGAACAACCCGATGAGGTATACGGACCCCACAGGGAAGTTCACTGAAGACGAGATTATGGCCTACTTCGGCGTGGAGACTTGGGATGAGGTGCTCAAGATATTCATGTCGGGCGGCAAGCTTGCGGGAATGTGGGGATGGCTCGCCGTGCTCCGTGCTGCGCAGTTCGGCGACCGCATTGCTGGCTTCCGAGAGTTGGTTGACTTCCCAAAGCCACATCCGATAGGATACTCCGAGGACTACGTATTCATTGAATACGAGGGGGGCATAGGGATCGCCCGAGACAAGCCTGGTTACCGTGAACACCCGTTTGATGCGAACACGTGGGCATTGAGAAGCACATGGGCTGGCTTCCTTATCGGTGGCGCTATCTACGAGCGATATCAGGGATATTGTGGCATTAGATTCGATCCCGACAAGGTGGACTGGGTAGATGTCGGGTTTGACATTGCAAGTCTACTTGGTCTCGGGGCTGCACGATGGCTTAGGGAGGGCTCCGTTGCGTACGGCGCCGTCGAAAACGCGGAATTGCTGGTGGGAGGCGCACAATTCGTCAAGCACAGCCAAGAGGCATTGACAGGGGTGCGACCACCTAATGTTGTGCTCCGAGACATTTACGGAATCCTACCAGTAATTGGTGTCCCAGTCCAACTGATCAACCTCATTGTGGATCTGAGGCCTGGCTTCTCAGTAGGATACTGATAGCACGTTAGGCGCCGCACGTGAGTCCCCGAAGGGTAGGTGGCAACTGCTATGCTGTTTATCGCGGAAAACATCTGTCTGGGAGTAGCGTCCTTCCTCATACTCAGGTGGGCTGTGCTCTGGATAACGCGCCACACAAATGCCGCGCGCACCTGCATCGCCCGCCGCGCCCTAGGAGCCGTTCCAAAGGTCGCACTGTTCTTCTTCCCGATACGTGGCATCTGGCCCAGCCTGCCACTTTCTTGGCAGATCGGGCTTGCGCTCATGGGTGTCCTAGGGGGCGAGCTCAGAGCAGCACAGTTCAGACGCATTAGCAGAGGGAAGAAGTGAGGTAGGGGGTAAGTATATCATCCTGCCATCACCGCCACCAGCGCCGGATCCAAGTCGGCGGAACTGCGTTACAAAGCATGGGGCGAGAACCGATACAGCTGGGGTACCACGCCGACGACGTATCGCCGCGCGTGTTGACTTTGGGACGCCGGTGCAGTACAGTGCGTTTGAGCACATGCTGGACGAGAAGGGCCTGGGCCAGATGCAGAAGGCCGTGAAGCGCGTCATCCGCCCCAAGGTGGAGCGGGTACGCTTCTACTACCTGTGCGCGGCGTGCGTGCCCAAAACAGAGGTGACCCTGCGGCGCCGCAGTGTTGAGCGGCAAGCAGGAAACCATGGTCGTCTGACTGCGACGATGTGGGTGGGTAGGAGACCTTCCGAAGATCGTCGCAGCGGGGGACTACGCAGCCCCTACACGTAGTGGTTTCGGAGTCCGAAAAGGTCCCGAAGATGGCTCAGAACGCGACGATCTGCCGTGCTTTGAAGCCTCTTGAGATCGTCGCATTTGACAGAAATGGCAAGCAGTACCAGGATGCGCGACAGATGGTGCAATAGGTAGTGGTCGGAGCGGGTAGAGATCGCCTGAACCTACTACCGGTTGCGGTAGCAATGAAGAATCCCGCGTAGTCGGGATAGGGACGGGTTCAAATGCGAGCCTCGTGCGGTTGAAAAATGCTCCCGTTGTGTCAAAGAAGACCACCCCGGAAGGGGCGAACGTCGGAAGAGGGGGTGGGCGGTCGCGCAGGTGTCGGAGTTAGCGCAGTGTTCGCTTCGGACATCTCCGTAGGCGTAGCGGTCTGAGTTGAGGTACGTATCCTTGTTGAGGTGGGGGTTGCAGCGGGTGTCCCTTGCGGGGTCAGGGTCTCATTTCGTTGCGTGCGGGTAACGTGGCTGGTTGATTGCTCCTGCCGTCAGGCCAGGTTCTAAGCCGCTACCCCGGGCGCCCCCAGCAGATAGCAAAAGACCCAAGATTGTGAGGGGGGCTTTCGCCTCGTTTCAGCGTCTCCATGGCCGTTGAGGCGGCCTAACGCTCAGCATCAGCGGCGGGGCGCAGCACCGTCCGCTGCATACTGTTCGCAGATGCCCCTCTCATACGGCCGCCCATTCCGCGGATAGGAGCGCCGCCTGCTCCAGCACCGTCTGCGTCGCCTTTTCCTGCTTGTCGGGCGGGTAGCCGTACTTCCGCAAAAGGCGCTTGACCTTCACCCGTAGATGTGCGCGCACCGTTTCGCGCATCGTCCAATCAATACTGACGTTGTTCCGCACAGTTCGCACCAGTTCTCGGGCAATCCTGCGCAGAGTTTCATCTCCCAATACGGCTACGGCGCTGTCGTTGGTCTCTAGAGCATCGTAGAAAGCCAGTTCCTCCTCGCTCAGTCCCAGCGATTCGCCGCGCGCACGGGCTGCCCGCATTTCACGCGCCAGAGCAATCAGTTCTTCAATCACCTGAGCCGCCTCAATGGTGCGATTCTGATAACGGCGCAGGGTCTGTTCAAGCATCTCTGAGAAAGCGCGCCCCTGAACGAGATTGCGGCGGCGCAGGTAACTGATTTCCCCTTTAAGCAGCCGTTGTAGAATCTCAACACTGAGATTTTTGTGCGGCAGATCGCAAACCTCGGCGAGGAACTCTTCCGAGAGGATGGAAATATCCGGTTTGCTGAGACCGGCGGCCGCAAAGATATCCACCACTCCTTCAGGGGTGATGGCCTGTGCCAATATCTGGCGCACGGCATGATCCAACTCTTCAGGTGGGCGCCCCTCGGCAGGAGTGCGTTTGGTCAACGCTGCCTGAACGCTCTGGAAAAAAGCAACCTCATCGCGGATGCGCAGGGCGTCTTCGTGCGGCACGGCTAGCGCAAAGGCTTTGGAGAGATCGCGCGCGACCTGGACAAATCGTTCTTTCCCGTTCTGCAACTTCAAAACGTGTTCCAGGGCGGAGGGAAGCAGAGCTAACCGTTCCTGGGGAGTGCCAACCGACCAGGGCCGGTAATCGAAACCGTAAAACAAGTCCCGGCAGATCTCGTACTTTTCGCGCAGCAAACGCACGGCTTCTTCCTGCGGCATTGCCGTTGCGCCTTGCCCACCTGATGCGGCATAAACTGCCAGCGCTTCCTTGAGTTCCTGCGCTAGACCGAGATAATCCACTACCAGCCCGCCGGGTTTATCGCGGAACACCCGATTGACCCGCGCGATGGCTTGCATCAGACCGTGACCGCGCATGGGCTTATCCAGATAGAGGGTATGCAGGCTAGGGGCATCAAAGCCGGTCAGCCACATGTCGCGCACGATGACCAGTTGGAAGGGATCAAGGGGATCGCGAAAGCGGTTGGCCAGCGCTTCACGGCGGCGTTTGTCACGGATGTGCGGCTGCCAGTCGGGTGGATCAGCGGCTGAACCGGTCATCACCACCTTGATTTGCCCGCGAGCGTCATCAGGGTCTTCCCACTGTGGGCGCAGGCGGACAATCTCACGGTACAGTTCCACCGCAATGCGGCGGCTCATACACACGATCATCCCCTTGCCCTCCAGTGCGACAAGGCGTTGTTCAAAGTGCGCGACGATATCGCGCGCCAGGAGTTCCAGGCGGCGCGGCGCTCCGACAATTGCTTCCAATTGCGCCCATTTGGTCTTGAGTTGTTCCTTGCGTTCAACCTCTTCACCCTCGGTAACTTCCTCGAACTCCTCGTCAATTTTTGGTTTGAGTTCTTCGGGCAGGTTCAGTTTTGCCAGGCGGCTCTCGTAGTAAATCGGAACGGTGGCGCCGTCTTCCACGGAGCGTTGAATATCGTAGATGCTGATGTAATCACCAAACACGGCGCGGGTGTTGCGGTCGGTCAGTTCGAGCGGCGTGCCGGTGAAGGCAATGAATGAGGCGTTGGGAAGGGTATCGCGCATGTGACGGGCGTAGCCGTCAATGAAATCGTATTGGCTGCGGTGGGCTTCATCGGCAATGACCACGATATTGGCGCGCTCGGAGAGGATCGGATTGCGGTCGCCTTTCTCTTCGGGCAGGAATTTTTGAATGGTGGTGAAGATAACCCCGCCCGATTGCACTGCGAGCAACTGCCGCAAATGGGCGCGGCTTTCGGCCTGTACGGGCGCCTGGCGGAGCAAATCCTGACAGCGTGAGAATGTGCCGAACAGTTGATCATCCAGGTCGTTGCGGTCGGTCAGCACGACGATCGTAGGGTTCTGCATGGCGAGTTCGCGGATGACACGCCCGGCGTAGAATGCCATGGTCAGGCTCTTGCCGCTGCCCTGGGTGTGCCAGACCACCCCTACCCGCCGGTCGCCCTGTTGACCGCCAGGCTGACGGCGGGTCAGGTACCCGGCGGTCTGCTCACGGAGGGTCTGTTGCAGAAGCGAGGCGCGCAGGGTTTCCTGCACAGCAATTTGCACGGCATGGAACTGATGGTAACCGGCCACCTTCTTGACCAGCCGCGAGCGGTCGCTCTCAAAAACGATAAAATCGCGCAATAGGGCCAGCAAACGCGCCGGAGTGAAAACCCCCTCCAGCAACACCTGCAATTCCGGCACGCGTGGCACGCCCGGCTGAACGCTTGCATCGCTCACCGGCGGGTAGAAATCTTCACCGGTAATGGTGCGCCAGGGTTTGAACCATTCCTGCCCAGCATCCAGCACCCCAAGGCGGGCTTCCAAACCATCGGAGATGACCAGCAATTCGTTGAAAGTGAACAAGGTGGGCAGTTCAGACCGGTAGGTTTGCAGTTGTTGGTAGGCGCTCCAGATGGTGGCTTGCTCATCGGTAAGGTTCTTGAGTTCAATGATCGCCAGCGGCAAGCCATTGATGAAAAGGACAATATCTGGCCGGCGTGAATGGCGGTTTTCCACCACGGTGAATTGATTAACGGCCAGAAAGTCGTTGTTGGCCGGGTTGTCAAAATCCGCCACGCGCACCTGCGTGCCGCGGATGCCGCCATCGGCGGCGCGGTATTCCACATTGACGCCTTCCACCAGCATCTTGTGGAAGGCGCGGTTGCACCAGAGCAACTCAGCGCCGGCGGGGTGGGTCAGGCGGCGGAACGCATCTTCCAGGGCTTCGGCGGGCAGGCCCGGGTTGAGCAATGCCAGCGCATCCCGCAGGCGACGCTCCAGCACCACGGCGGAGAAATCCCCGCGTTCGGGGGTGGCGCCGTCGGGGGCAATCTCTACGCCGTTTTTGATTTGCCAGCCAAGGGCTTCCAGCCAGGCAAGGGCAGCGGATTCAATGTCGGATTCGGTCAAGTGCGCCATGGTTCGTCCTTTGTAGGGGCAATCCCCCGTGGTTGCCCCTGTGTTTGCCCAATTGGTATAACGATTTCCGGATTCTCTCGATCCAACGCCCATTGCAATGGGTTGTTCACGATATATTCCCGGATGCGGTTTAATTCATAGTCATTGCGGATGATGTGTTCGTAATAATTGCGTTGCCAGACGGGAAGGCCGGGCGTGCCGTGTTGTTCGTTGATCCGTCGGGCCGAGAACGTTTTGAATTGGCGCATGATTTCGGGCAATGCGTATCGTTTGGTAGGGGCGCGTTCGGTAGGGGCGGGTTCAGCACCCGCCCCTACAGGATTGGCCGACGCATCGGTGATGACAATGATCCCATGCACGTGGTTGGGCATGACGACGAATGCATCCAATTCCATATTGAGCACATGGTTTGGCAGGTCGCGCCAGGTCCAGGCAACGATTTCACCAAATTCATTCAACCGCATTTCGCCATCCACCACCGCGCCGAACAGGCACGTCCGATCCTGGGTGACAATGGTGATGAAATACGCCCCCGCTTGGGAATAATCATATCCCTTCAGGCGGATGCTGCGGCGGTGGTGTTTTTGCGGATCGTATGTCATAGCCCGCGCTCCTGCAAAAATCGTTCCGCATCCTTTACCCGCAACTCGCCGGAGATGAGCTTCGGCAGTAGCGCATCGCGCAGGGCGGCGAGGACGCGGGATTCCTTTTCCAACTCATCGACGCGTTTGTAAAGCAGCCCAACAACATCCCTAAAGACCTTGAGAACGTCTCTCTGGGGCACAAGGATCAACTGCCCCTTCAAGTCACTCTGGGTCAGCAGTGGCTGCGTAGACCCTCTGTTGAGGGACGCGAAGTCAACCTGTTGAAGTTGATGGAACAAGTACTCAAAGGAGGTCGCTTCGTTCGCCCGTACAACAAGCGTGTTGTCCGACGGCCAGCACGGTGTGGTGACTCGAAACACCGACCCCAACGTTCCTACCCTTCCGGTTATCAGGATTGGTTGGTCAAACAACGATTCAGGGACGAAACCCATTGGCCCGTTGCCACCCCACACCGGAACGGTGGCTTGTTGGGTCGGTTCAGAGTGTCTGACATCGGGTCTCTTACCGCTCGTAACCTCCGCAAGATCGCCGAGCGTTCCCACCTCCCACCCCTCCGGCATCTCCCCCAGCTCCGAATCCACCAGCCGGTCGGGGAAGAGGTCGAGGATGTGTTGGGGCCATTGCCATTCTGTAGGGGCAACCCTCTGTGGTTGCCCCGAATCAGGGCGGCCACGGGGGACCGCCCCTACACGTTTGGCGCACACCGGCTCAAAATCCACGAACCACGCCTTGAAAAGCGCCCGCGCCATCGCCTCCAGCGTCTCGCTCATCCGCCGGTTCAGTTCGATCTTGTCGTCCAACGTGCCGAGGATGTGGGCGATGGCGCGTTGTTCGGCAATGTCCTTCGGGTGCGGGATGATCACTTCACTCAGAAG
>JASFBC010000219.1:0-5075 GCA_036172315.1 Anaerolineae bacterium
GGCGAACGGCCCGTTCAGGGAGCGCTTCCACCGTCGCCGGGGCCTCGATCTTCGCCCGCGCCCGCCACCAATACAGCAGGGGACAGCGTGCGTAGCTCAGCAGCAGATCGAGCGGAATCTCCCACAAGCCCCCCTCCTACACCGGCTGCTGGGCCAGAGCCCGCAGCCGGACCGCCGCGTCCTCCCAGCCCAGTCTCGAGAGCCCCAGTCGCCGACGCAGCGTCTCTGCGTCGACGCCCGCCTGGAACTGCTTCAGCGCACACGTCCAACGCAGCATGCTCGGCGTCAGCGGCCGGCGCAGGCCGGCCGCCCGGCCAACCCGGGCGATCTCGTACTGCAGGCTCCGCCGCGACCAGGGAAACAGCCGCTCCTCCCCCTCCGGGAGTGGATGGAGGCGCAGGTAACGGTCGAGCAGCTCCGCCAGCTCCGGCGGCGCGATCAGGGCCCGCTGCTTCGCCCGGTGGCGCTTCTCCGAATACCGGACGTAGACGATGGGCTGCAGTCGGTCGCTGAGGTCTACGTCGTCCGGGTGGAGCCGCTCCACCTCGCCGATGCGCAGCCCCAGGTCCAGCAGCAGCAGGACCAGCAACGCCGGCAAGACGTCCGGTTCGTCGGGGCGGGCAGCCAGTTCGGCAACCGTGCGCCGGATCGCGTCGACCTGACCCCGATGCAGCACCGCCGGCAACGGGCTGGACGCCTTGGCCGGATATATGTCGCACGCGACGTCGACGGGGAGAACCCCGGCCTGGTACAACGCGCGGAAGAAGCGCCGCACCCCGGTCATCTTGAGCTCGGCCGTCTTCGGCGCCCGCGCCCGTTCCTCGACCCAGGCCTGGAAGCGGCGCAGGTCGTCCGGGGTGACCTGGTTCAGCCTCCTGGAGGGACCCAGGTAGCGGACGAGGAGGCTGACCGCCTTGGTGTAGGCCTGACGCGTGTTCTCGGCCAGCCCCAATCGCTTCATCTCCTGCCCGAACCAGTGCAGGGCCAGCGCCAGGGAGCTCTCCGCCGAGAGAGCCCCACCCGGCACCTCGACCAGGGGAACGGCCCATCCCCCCGTATCCCTCGACGGCGCGAACGGGAACAGCGGCAGCTGCCCAACCTGTCTGCTCATGCCCCCTCCTTGCTCCTCCATCCTGGGCCTGCCGAAGCGCGAAGGCCAGGTCTGCCCCGGGCAACGTAAAGCGGAGGGACGTCCCCTCCCCCGGCCGGCTCTCCCCCTCTCCACTGCGTGGGTGGCAGCCGAGGCCTGCTCAGTCAGCCCCGGGACCCGGAGGCAACGTCCACGGGCTGCGGCTGCGGTTTGCCCCGTTCAGGTCTCTCGGCCAGGAAGTTATCGGCCAACTCGATCGCCCGGGCTGCGGCATCCCTGGCGATGCGCACTGCCTGGCAGTGCCGGCAGGCCAGGCGCGTCGGCTGTCGCCAGGAACCTCCCCACCATCTGCGGCGGGTTGTGCAGGGCGTGCAGTGTGCCGTGGATCCCCTCGACCCTGCCCCTCTCCTGGCGGCGCAGGTCGGCGCAGGTAGGGCAGCGCGCCGGCGGCCTCTCGCGGCCACGCCCCCTTGAGCACCAGGGGGCTTGCCGGCCCGTCGTGCAGGCAGATCAGGGCAAGGGAGGCTTTGTTCAGGCGGGTGGCTGCCTCTGCCGCCGCGGCGAGGGCCGTTTCCGGCCGCGTGGGCTTGCTCATCTCGGCCAGGAAGTCGTTGAGGCCTTCCAGCCCCCCCAGTGCACGCGCCAGGACGACGATGGCAACCATGCCGGTTGCCAGGCCTGGGAGACTGCCCCCCCTGGCGGCGCGTTGGCCAGGTAGAGCAGGATCTATCTTATCTCCTCCGCCCCCGGCTTCGCATAGACTTGGGGACTGCCCTCTCAGGAGGAAAAAGGCTCGAGGAATGGTTTTTGCCGCGCCATACCGTGCGGAGGCAGTCCTCCAAGTCTATGTGCAGCCCCCGCTCCCCCCTCTCACCATCGTGACCCCGGCCAGGGCCGTTAGATCCCAAAAGAAGTTGGCGGCCTCGCGCAGAGCTTCGCTCGCGTCCGGGAACGCGCATACCTCAACCTGCACTCCCAGCTCCTTGAGAGCCCTCACCATCCTCGTGAAACCCCCATCCCCCGTCCCCAGCACGAGCCGGTCTATCGCCCCCCTGTGTGCCAGGGTGAGGGCGTCCATTATCATGTCCCGGTCCACGGCCGTCTTGGTCTCATCCCCCTCCTCGGCGGAAATCACGACCTCGAAACCCAGGCTCTGCACCATCCTTATGAAGTTGTCCCGCCTCTCGCTGCCGTTGCGGCTGGGGGTGTCATCCCGCCTCTCGCTGCCGTTGCGGCTGGGGCCAATGTACACGCGCGCCACCGCGATCTGACGCGGGTAACTCAGGCCCCATCCTACCCCGCTGCCGTCCTGCTTCCTGGGGCCACCCCGGCTCACCCAGACCAGCAGGTTTCCGTAGTTCACGACAACCCCAAAGCGGCGGCTGCCGTAGGCCAGGTTGTTCCCATCGATGAGAAGAGCAACTCGTTCCATACGCGCCTCCTGATCACTGCTAGTACTGCTAGTCTAGTCAAGGCCAGAATACTGCTACCTCTAACCATACCGGCTGCTCCGCCTCGACCCGATACAACCAACACCCTGCAGTGGGCGCCTGGGGAACCCACCCCCCCGTTGCGGGAGCCACGATAGAGGCGTCGAGGGGAGCACCCTCCCGGTCGAGGATCGTCACACGGGCCACACCCTCGTGAGGCTTGATCCATACTCGCCCCGGAGGGTCGCACACCGGCACCAACCATAGCCGCGAGTACTCAGGCCGATACGGCTGAAAAGCCACGAGAGCGACGCCCAGGTTGCACCACGACCTAACGACCAACCTCTCCCACGCCGCCTGGGGCTGTAGGAGAGGAGCCACCAATACCTTCGTGACCTCGGACGGGGGAATGACGACACTGTAATCCCAACCCGGAGCCGCCAGCTCCACGCCGCAACCGATCCCCCCGCTATTGTCTAGCGCCAGGTAGCCCGGGGCGGCCGCGAGGTCCCAATCGCTCTCCTGGGCAGTCCAGACGACGGAGAGCACCGGCGTCGGAACGGGAGTTGGAACGGGAATCGGGACGGGAGTCGGATCAGCAAGAGGAGAGACAGAAGGGGAGAAGCTCGCAGGGGAGGGCTGCTGGACTTCCGAGGCCTGAACCGGGTGTAGAACAGCGGGCGGGGCAAACACCCGGGTGATCGCCCACCGCAGAAACAGGCTCAACAGAATGGCGACGGCAAGGGTGATACCGAACGCAGTACCATAGAAAGCGGCAGCTTCTCCCATCCGTTTTGCCCCCCGGGCCACCCTCCGTATGCCCTCGGAGGGCTGGAGCGGAACGGCAGCGACGACATCTCCGGTCTTGGAGAGCCTCCGGGAGGCCCACACGCGCCGCCGCCGGCGCCGGGCGAAGAGTAGCACAGAGTGCAAGAGTTCGGCGACCGATCGCCCCTCCACGCGGCCGAAGGTCACCACTGCGGATGACCCTAGGATAGGAATCCAGAGCCAGGCGCGGAGCCAGAGCGGCAGATCGGATGCCAGAATCAGCAGAGCGGGCGCTACGCCTGTGCCGAGCACCAGGAGCAGCTTCGCCGGCGCCAGCGGCGAGAACGAGAAGCGAGGTGGAATGGATGTGCTCACTCTGTACCCCCCATCCTGCCCGCCAGGCGGCGAAAAGGCGGCGAAGTCACCACCAGAGCAACCGAATTATCAGGAACCTGGGCAACAAAATCGCTCACATCGCCAGAAAAGATGATTATCTCGGCGTCCGATGAGAACCATCCGCCCCTCTGCCTACCTCATATCTGTCCACGCTCCTCGCGCAAAGCCAGGAGCGCGGCAATTAGTGGATCTACCTCGTCGCGGTAGATCACCACCACCCCGGCGCAATCGGGGTCCCGGTCGCCGGCCATACCCCTGCTGACGAGGCGGATCACGCCGTCGTCGTGGACTTCCAGTGTAAGATCAGGACTTACCCAAAGGATCCGCATTCCCCACCTCCTCCACATCTCCAAGGAAATAATGATGCCGGGGTATCGACCGGCAAGGTATCACCCGTAGAGAGAGACCGCCGACGTCCAGGAAGATGGCGGAGGCGGAGTTGGCGGAGCCTAGACCGTTCAGCATAGAGGGATGGACGTAACAGACAGTGGGCTGACGCCCGAATCTCTCGGCGTACCGCCGCGCAGCGTTCCCCACTTTCTGCTTCAAATCCCGCTTCGGGTCATCATCAAACCAAAGTAGCCCGATCATCCCGCCTCCTTCTAGCGCAGATAGTCGCACAGGCAGTGCCGGGGATCGCGCATCTTCCGGAGAGCCCGCGCTTCTGCCTGGCGGACTTCGTCTATCTCGATCCCCAACTCCCTGCCGGTCTCCGTCAGGGAGCGGGGGTCCCCGCGCAGCCCGCAGCGCAGTTCAAGCACTGCACGCTCCCGGTCACTGAGAGCAGCAAGGATCCGCAGTGCCGCATCCGCGAAGCCAGGCCCCGGGCGGCTGCCAGGGAACAGCTTCTCCGCCAGGTTCTCCTCCCAAGATGGCATCCTGACGTAGACTGCCACCTGGCCGGTGCCTGTGCGCGTGCTGATACGGTGTTCCCCAGCAAGCCGGGGAACAAAGCACCATTCTGTTCCCCCGGCATCCACTGGGGACAAAACAAAGACCCGCCCCCCGGGCTCGGTGACCCGTAGCCGCACCCTCCCGGGAGGGCAGGAACCACCGAAGTGGGCTGTGATTCTGATTTCCTGCCCGACCCTCGGGGAGGCAGGCTCAACCGTCAACTCCACCCGCAATGCGCCTGGGCATCTGGATCCTCGCGTGGGCTGACGCCCGAATCTCTCAGCGTACCAGCGTACCGCCGCGCATTCCCCACTTTCTGCTTCAGATCCCGCTTTCGGGTCATCGTCAAACCAAAGTAGACCGATCACCTCGCCTCCTTTGCCAACCCGTTTACTCCTCCCCCACCACCAGGAACTCCCGCCGGATCGGGGCGGAGGCATCGGGGCGTACATCGGCAGCAAGTAGCGGTTGCCCCCCAGCGGATGGGCCGCCGGACT
>JASFBC010000220.1:0-3661 GCA_036172315.1 Anaerolineae bacterium
GCCGCAACCTGGCTGCCGAAGGTGTGAAATTGGCCGGTCTGTATGCCGGCAACCCCCAGCGGGCCACCGCGCAACCTACCACGGAGCGCCTGCTGGAGGCCTTCCAGGAGATTACCCTGACGGTCATTATCGTCATCTCACTCCGCTCTCCGAGGTGCAACATTTTCTGGCGTTGTTGGGTTTCTCCACAGACATCTATACCAGGCTCTGCGCCGATTTCGCTAAACCGCCCTAAAAATGAGCGAACCATAGGTATATAGCTTTTCTCCATTTTGCCTGCGCTCTTATCGCTTTTCGGGCAGCAAGGTTATTCGGATAGGCTCTAAACCGTATAGCCAGATCGTGGAATGGTCCCTTGGAACAGGACGCTTCCGGCGTCTATCATAGCAAACGCTGCTCTCTGCCTCACTGCCCGCTGTTTTCCACGAACCACGCCCGACATGCCGCTACCAATTTGCGCGCTGTTTCTACCCCGCGTTCCGCATCCTCGCGCGTATAGACCTGCCCCGGCGTCAAATCAGGTAATCCGTTGGGATAGCGCGTGGGAATGTAAAACTTGTCCAAGACCGCCGCCCACGCGACCCATCGCTCAACATCGGGCAAGCGCGATTTTTGGGGAAATTCCATCACCAATCTTTGAACCGAATGGCCCCAAGGGTCCGCATCAACTAGATGCCACAACGCCTTGACCACTTTCTCGCCGCTTTGCTGGGCGTAAAAACAGGCTTGTGCGAATGCCCCTCCGTGCAATAGAATCTCGGCAGCATACAGGTCTTCTTCGGCGGTCTTCAGCCAGCGCTCTGCCTCATACCGATTCTTGCTCACACTCATAGATCGTTTTCCCTTCCCTTAAGGCAATTGCAATGAAACGTCGCGATACAAGGCGCTCTAGTTCCTCCGGCGTGTAGATCAACAAGTCTACCACCCGTTCCGGCACCGCGCGCACAATCGGCGCCAGCAACAGGTCATAGCGATCCAAAAAACGCGCATCCGTGTCCATTACCACGATCAAATCCAGATCGCTCCGCCGAGAAGTTTCCCCGCGCGCTAACGATCCAAATACAATCGCGCGCCGGACGCGGTGCGCTTGGAAAATCGGGCGCAAGCGCTCGGCGATTCGGCTCAATTCAGGGCTCAATGTCTCGCGTTTCACGCTTGTTTCCACGTTCCAGGCCCCGGTATTCATTCTGTGTCTCTGTGTCCCTGCGTCTTTGTGGAAGAATACTCTCCACCCCGCCACCACTCCACCGCAAACGCGCCGAAGACCGCCAGCATCAGCCATTCTGCGGCGCATCGCCATTGATTTCACCCCGTGAGGTGATCTGAAAATTCTATCACAAAGAATGCAAAGAGGTTTTAAAAATACATTAAAACTTTCGTATCCCCTGTAGTTTTCGGAGAGGTTCTAACCTTTGCCCCTCAGCATCCACTGATCAGCGCTTCCTCTTCGGCTTTCCTTCCCCGTTGTAGTAGCCCTGATAGTAGTGGTAGTGGGGATAGTAGTAATATCCGCCCCGGCGGATGGGAACCCGATTCAACACCACACCGATGAGGCGAGCCCCCACATGCTGAAGGCTCTCCACCGCCTGTCGGGCCATGTCCCGCCGGGTTACGCCCGCATCTACTACCAGGAGCACCCCATCCGCCATCTGGGCCAGAACCGCCGCGTCGGCCCCGATGAGCACCGGAGGGCTATCTACCACAACAGCGTCAAAGGCCCCACCCAGTTCCTCCCGCAATTCCCGCATCCGCTGGGAGCCCAGGAGTTCCACCGGATTGGGAGGCTTCTCACCGGCCGGGAGAAGGCTCAGGCCTTCTACCGCTGTGGGCTGCAACCGCCCATCGGTGCTGCCGGCCAGCAGCGCGCCCACCAGTCCCTCCCGAGGGTGCAGGCCGAAAAGACGGTGCTGACGAGAGCGGCGCAGGTCAGCGTCCACAAGCGCTGTCCGCAGGCCAGCCTGGGCCAGCGCCGTCGCCAGGTTCGCTGCTACTACACTCTTCCCCTCCTCCGGGCCCGTGCTGGTCACCAGCAGGACCTGCAAGGGACGGTCCACGCTGGAGTAACGGATGTTCGTGCGCAGGACCCGAAACGCCTCCGAGACCGGGGATAAGGGGTCGGCGGTCAGGATGAGTTCGTTCTGACCCTCCTTCAGACGGCCAATGGCGCTCAGGGTGGGAAGGCCCAAAGTCCGGTTCACATCGTCGGGACTCTTCAAGGTGTCGTCCAAATACTCTATGACAAAGGCAGCACCCACTGCCAGCATCATGCCCAGGACCCCAGCCAGCGCAGTATTCATCAGTTTGCGGGGGCGGACCGGTTCTTTTGGTACCTGGGCCTGTTCAAACAGGATCGCCGTGTCCACCGATTGGGTGGCCGTCAGGCGCATCTGCTCGTAACTCTGGACCAGGGCCGCATAGGTGTTGCGGTATCCGGCCAGAATCGTCTCCAGGCGGGTGCGCTCTGCCTGGCCCTGGGGAGTGGTATCATGGGCCCGCGCTTCCAGTTCTTTCTGGGTCTCCGCGATCGTTGCCGAGAGTTCATCTATCTGCGCCTTCAGGTTGTTCAGTGAATCCGCGTACCGCTGCTCCTGGATGGACCGGATCTGTCCGGTGAAGACGTCGGCGATCGTATTGGCGATAGAGGCCGCCCGGGCCGGGTCAGTGTCTTCCACCTTTACCCGGATCAACTGGGTGTCCCGGACTCGCTCCACCTTCACCTTTTTCGCCAATTCCTCGGGGGTCTCCGGGAGGCTCATACGGGCGATGGTCATCTCCAGAACAGGGCGAGCAGTGAGCATCTGGGCATAAGTCTGGGCCAGACGCTCGCTGGTGAGAATAGCGGTGTACTCACTTACGCCTGCTGTCGGTGCCTGCTGAACCAGGAGGGTCACCGCGGCCTGATAGACCGGTGGTATCCATAAACTGGCAGCGAAAGCCGCCACGGCGGCCACCAGAGTACAACCGACGATCAGATACCACCAGCGCTGGAGGACAAGGAGATACTGTCGGAGGTCAATTTCCTCTTTCATGCGGCTCTCCTTCAGGAAATGTAACGGTTCGGGCTCAAGTCCCTGCCCCTCTGGGCATGAACTTACGGTCTGGCAATGGAAAATCGCGCCGGCCACCTGATCCTTTGGGCCAATCCCGCCTGGATGTAAACCTCCAGGCTCAAAAAAACAAAGCCCTCCGGGGCCACGGCCCGAGTTCGGCCTCAGGCCGATGGAGATCGCCCTCTTGGCGCCGATGGGAATCGGCCTCCCTGCCACAGACCATAGGCGACGGGGATCGGTGACCCGTGGTCGGTGGTCCGTCGTCCGTCGTCCTTCTGGAAAGGACGGCGCAGGCCGTCCTCCGGCCAATGGAGGGGATACTGGGCTGATGGGGTTCCTTGAACTGCTATAAATTTTACCCCAAATGGCGGATTTTGCAAAACGCAGTCGTGCGCTACCGCACCGCGTGCAGGAGAAGCATCCCCACCCGCGCGGCCGCATCGGCGTCAGGGGTATGCTCCAGAAGGACGGCCACCGCGTAGCGAGGGCGCCCGGCCGGGGCAACGCCCAGGAACCAGGCATGGGGCGGACGGCCCTCCCCGGCCACTGCCGTCCCCAGATGGCCTGCGACGTCCGCCGAGAGAGGTTCCCACGCCGAAAGCAGGGCCCGC
>JASFBC010000221.1:0-4696 GCA_036172315.1 Anaerolineae bacterium
AGCAACTCAATTGACAAAGTTCAAAAATTTATTTCCCATCCAGCGCCCACCCGCAGGCGTAAGCCGCTTACGAAGCGCAGCGGAGCGTGTCGGCTGCAACCGCTTGTTGGGCGGCATATGGGGATTGTCTAGGCTCTTATCCTTTCTCATTGGAACTTCCCTTTGACGAGTTCATACAATTTGTCAATCAATCCCTTAAACGCTTCGGGCATAGGGTCGGCACCCGGAAAACTTTGGTAAATCACCTCTTTTTTCTCTCCCCCTATCTGCACCGTTAAGTTGTAGGAGTAAAACCTTTGTCCCGGGGAAGCACCACCATAAGTGTTGTCCAGTTTCATGAAACCCGTCTGGCGAATGAGGTCAATTAAATCATTGATTTCACCCTCGGAAAGACCTGTTTCTTTTGTCTTTAGATCTGCCTCGGTCCAACAGGGGGTTTGGTAGACCCAATGCGCGCACTTATTTTCTACATCTTCAAAGAAGGTGTAGATCAGCCTGGAGTTATGGATCTCAATATTTTCGTAGGTCGTTTCTGCCGTAAAAAGAAAGTGCAAAGAAAATGCTGGCGGTTCGGGGCTTGTTTCCCCATGTAGACATCCGGACAAGACCAAAATGCTAATGAACAGGACAACTATTGGCTCAATTCCAGATAACCAGCTTCCCTGTTTTCTTTTCGCCATGTGCAAAGATTGTGTCGTCATCGGATGAGCCTCCTGCGTTAGGCCGCCCAACGGCACCGAGCTCAGCCGCTGCAACCGAGCATAGCGAGGGAGCAGTCGGCTCCAGCGAGTTGTTAGGCCGCCCAATTCCTGCACTTGGAATGTTCCCCAGATGTATGCCCGCGCTTTCGTCGCTATAATAGCACTAGTCTTGATGATTTGCACATGCTACCGAACTTTCGACCGAAAAAACAGCGTACAGTTTATCAGAACCGTGACCTCAAGAAGGAGAGGCGCTGTGGACCTGATCTGCCGTTGCCAGACCGAAGAGGCTTTCGCCGCTCTCTTTCATCAATACAAGAACCTGGTTTACAAAACTGCTTACCTGATGCTGGATAGCGCTGACGAGGCCGAAGATGTACTCCAGGAAGTCTTTTTCCAAGTATATAGATCGCTGTCTACTTTTGAACCTTCGAAAGGGGCTTTCACGACCTGGCTGTATCGCGTTACGGTAAATCATTGTCTGAGTCGGCGGCGCAAGCGTCGTCTTCTCACCATCAGTTTAGAAAAGATTTCTCCTTTAGCACCGACCGAACATCCGTCATCCCAGGATCGGTTAGAAGATGAGGAAGCAGTCCGGCAGGCACTGAGCCGGTTGAGTGAAAAACTGCGAACGGTTGTGATCTTGCGCTATTATTCGGAACTGTCGTACGCCGAGATTGCTCAAGTCCTCAACATCCCCGTAGGCACAGTCAAATCACGGCTTGATCTGGCTCTCAAAACGCTGCGCCAGGAACTGGGAACACTGACAGAAGAGGCCCCAACCCTGTGCGCCGTCTCCCAAAGAGAGGTGGCAAAATGAAATGTCAGGAAGTGAATAAGTTACTCGTGGCCTATCTGGATAATGAAGTGACCCCTTCTGAACGCACATTGATCCGGGCACACCTGGCCGGGTGTGATACCTGTCAACAGGAATTGGCTGCTCTATCGGCGCTGCAGAGCCGTGTCAGCCATTCACTTCAACTCAGGACTGCCCAGGCAGCCCCCTCGCCTCAGGCCTGGAGCCGCCTGCAGGCGAGGCTGGCGGGGGAAGTGCGCCCCTCGTCCTCGTGGCTCCCCGCGTGGCTTCAACGTCTGGCGCCAGGCGTTGGCCGCATCAACCAAATCTTTGAAGGAGGTGTAACGATGAAGAAAGGAGTTGCTTTAACTGCCATTGCGGCTCTGGTGATTGCCTTGAGCGTGATGGCTTTTGTCCCGTCGGTGCGGGCGCAGGTAATAGGATGGTTCCACGCCCGGTGGAGCTTCCCAAGTGGGGACGTGGAAATAGGCGGATCTCAACCTGGCTATACTGTCCTGGTCCCGTCTTACCTGCCGGATGTGCTCGGTTCAGGCAGCATCCTGATGGGGATGACGTCCGCCGGTGACGATGGCACTATGAGCATCTTCTACTTCTACGGGGATCCGCATGGCCAGTGGCTGCAGGTGACCGAGGGCCCGGCCCCGGCCGACAAGGCTCTGCCGGCTGGTCAGGAGGTCACCATCGGTGGGCAGAAGGGTGTGCTGATCACCGGCCTGAGCGGAACGCTCGACCACATCTCACCGCTCCCCGAGGATGTGCAGGGAGCACCGCCGGCTCATCGCCCTGAGTCCTTTGCCTACCAGAATGCGCAGCGACTCGTCTGGTACGCCGGCGATACCCGCGTCGAAATCCTTTCCAACCTGCCCGTGGAGGAGATGATAAAGATCGCCGAGTCGTTCATCCCGGCCAAGACGGGCGAGGGGGAATTCCCCCCTGCCTGGGTGCCGGAGCAACCGGAGGGCGAGACGGGCAGTGAGACAGGCGGTGGAGTAGGCCCCATCGAGTCCAGGCCGTAGAGCACAACGCTCACGTGAGGGCCGGGCTTTGTCCCGGCCTTTTTCTTTTCTGTTGTTAAGGTAGTGTCTCGGAAATTGATAACCTTCGCACTGCCGCTACTGCCGCCAAGACGGTTATTGCCAACATAGGAACAAAGTTGACGACAATCCCAAGGAGCACATACGGCAGGGAAGGGCTCAATTCCTTGCCCAGCCAACTGTACGCCGTGCGAGCCAGAACCACCAGGCCGACCAGGGCAATGACCAAAGAGAAGACCCCCTGCCCCTTTGTTACCAGACTGCGCGGGCGTGGAGGCCATAGGAGAACACCTGCCAGCAACAGGACAAGGCTTAACGGCAGTTCTCCAGCCCAGTAGCCCCATTCGTGCAATCCGTATGCGGTCCAGCATCCCTCTGTCTCCACTGACCAAGGCGGCAACGAAAGCCGCGTTGAGATGAGGGAGACTGTAGCGGCCACAAAGACCGCTATCCCTACTACCGTCAAAGCAATAGAACCGATTTTCCGTACCATTTCTACCTCCATAAGAGAAAAGTTTGCTTGCCGAGCGTCTGTTGCCCCACACCAACTGTGTGAGGTTTGGCGGCCTAACATTGGTTGCAGCCGACGCCCACCCTATCGCTTTTTTTGGCATATCTTGCTTGCGGTGGTGTCGGTGATTCAGGCGCGTCATGCCATCAAAGACCGCATCAAGTCCCTCCGGTTCGCGCTGGCGGATAAATTTGACAAAATCCTGTGTCCGGTAGTCAATGGGCGTCGCGCCGTATTCGGTCAGGATGTCGTGTTTGTCTTTCGATGCGAGGGCGTACATTTCTAGCCCTGCCAGTTGCCCCAGTTGCAGCAGCGCCGTTCCAATCCCACCGCTGGCACCGATGATTAGCGCTTTTTCGCCCGCCTTGACCCTGGCTGAACGGTGCATAACCTGATAAGCAACTATGTAATTCAAGATCAGAGGGACGGCTTCCGCCGGATCCAGTTCAGCGGGCACAGGGATGAGGCGGTCACTTTTCCAATACAGGAACTCGGTGTAGCCGCCCACGACGGTCAGCGCCCCTACCCGTTCACCGAGGAGCGATTCGCGGACGCCTTTCCCAACGGCGTCCACATCGCCAATGACGGCGTACCCCCGCACGAACGGCAGTTTCTGTCCGAGCGGTGTCCCAGAGTAGAGCGCTTCGCCCCGGCGCATTGTCACATCAGGACGGCTCACTGCCGCCGCTAGGACTTTGAGGCGAATTTCCCCGGCGGCAGGCGGGCGCAGGTCGTTCTCAACTACTTGCAAAACTTCTGGTCCGCCGTAGCGGGAGACCTGGACACTTTTGTATTTCATGGTTTGTTTCCAGACAGAAAATAAATCATGGATATCGTCGCAAGCGGCAAGGCAACCAGCGCGATTCTGTGAACTGTCAGTAGCGGCGCGTGCGGAAGGTTGCCGATGCTCATCAGGGCACCCGTCGCAAACAGGGCGATGATGCACAAAACGCTGACCGCCACCAGCGCAATCACAACGAATTGAATGTTTGCGCCTTTGAGCAGCTTGTAGGTTTGGATTACCGCAAAGACCACTGCGCCAAGCGCAACAAGCTTGTGAATGTTGAAGAGCGGTTCGTTATACGGCTTGCCGAGAACGCTCAACCAAAAGCCAAAAGCGCAAGTGAGCAGGAGCAATGCTCCAGGTAAGATGAATTTTGAAATAGTTTCCATGTTGCCTCCTTACAGAGATTTGGGTACCGCAACATTCGCGTTGCACATCTTTCGATAGAATTTTCCGCCACTATGGGGGTGTTTGATGCGCGTTGCCGCCGCCGAACGCTCGCCTTCAGCGGCGGCGCAGCGCAGCGGAGCGTGTCGGCTGCATGCTGTTGTTGGGCGGCACACTACAAGTACATAAAGAAAAGCCCCGTGAAAATAATGACATCTTGCAGACAATGAATCGACCACGCCCAGAATATGCCGCGTGTCTCATAGATCGACTTGGCCAACAGCCAACCCACAAACCCGGCCAATGCCACGCCTGCTATTCCACCGGGCGTTCCGAAGTAATGTGCCGACCCGAAAATGGCTGCCGACGTCAGATATATTAACTGGCGCGCCAATAATCCGTCCAGTGCGCTGACTACAGCAAACCGGGTAATCAACTCCTTCGTGGAAGAGATGATTACCC
>JASFBC010000222.1:0-4679 GCA_036172315.1 Anaerolineae bacterium
GGACGGTACCCCCATCCGCTCCATCTGGGCCAGCAGCAAGGGGATATCATCCACTCGTTCGTTGGTTACAATCAGTCTCTCAGTCATACCGATAAGTTTAGCTAATTCTGGAAACTTGTCCAGATTTGAGCGAACCATGGGCAGTTGAACAGGAGGACATGCAATGCGTTATATTCTGGCAACATTTATCCTATCACTATTAACCGCCTGCACCCCAGTGGCTAACATACCAACATCAATACCAACACAACTGTCGTCGGTACCCCCTCCCACGACCATGCCGCTGCCTACACCAATACCCACACCACCACTGCCAACGCCCGCCCCAACACCGGAGTGGGGGGTGGCATTTGCGGTCTTGGATCCCCTAATGGTGGGGGAACCTACAGAGGGAGGGCCTTCATTGAGCCTGCATTGCATCCGTCGGGATGGGAGTGACCTGAGACAGCTCACCGGATGGATGTACCTTGTCACCAATCTGACAGCATCGCCCGATGGCCGGCATCTCTTGTTCTCGGCTAAGCGAGAGGAAACCTCAGGAAACCACCACATAAGTTGGTCCGACTTGGGCCACTTGTACACGGTGGATATATGGAGCGGCGAGGTTTTCACCCTGACGAGTGGTATAGATTTCAGCGAGGAGCGGGGAGGGACGTGGTCGCCAGATGGACAGAGTATCGCTTTCGTAGCCCTGGAGAATATACAGGGTGCAGAGGAACTTCACTACCACCTCTGCGTGATCAACCGCGATGGTACAGGTAAGAAGTGCCTACTGGAGCGGGAGAGCATTATCTGGACGGTGGCCTGGTCGCCGACGGGAGAGCGAATCCTGTTCGAGCAAGGTAGCGCGATATGGCTGGTTCGTCCCGATGGCTCCGGCCTGTTCAAAGTCGCCGACGCGCCGATTGAAGACTGGCGCCCCTACACGGCACAGCCGGTCTGGTCGCCGGACGGACAGCGTATCGCGTTCGCGGCCCCGGGTGTGGGAGGGGAAAACAACGCCGATATTTTCGTTGTAAATGCCGATGGCTCTGGCCTATTCAATCTCACCCAGCATCCAGAGGAGGACCTTCAACCTGTTTGGTCACCCAATGGACAATACATCGCATTCGTGACAACCCGCCAGGGTCATTGGGGTATTTACGCTGTTGGGGTTGATGGGAGCAATCTCGTGCTTGTATTCTACGATCCCGCTATGGGTGCCTCTCTCCTAACTTGGTCGCCAGACGGTTCGCAAATTGCGTTTGTCGTCGGCAATAGTGGAATATGGAAAGAGCAACTATTCATCGTCGACTGGCCAGGCGGCTTCCCACGCCAGTTAGGTAGGGAGTACATAGGGGATCGCCCCGCGTGGGTACTGATGCCTACACAATAGCAAGGAGGATAGCCGTGAAAAACCACATGCTCATCACGAAATTGCTTGTACTCGCCGTCACGTTCACAGTAGGTGCAATTTTGACGCTTGGAGCAGCATCAGAGGCAAGTCCAATCTTTCTGTCTCCCCTGGCAACTCCGCATGTCCAGAGTCTACACTTGCCGCTGATGGCGCGGGATTACCAAGGTCCCCCGCCAGACTTTCTGCGGGCACCGTACTATGGCACATGGGCGCTGAGTTGTGTATTCGACCACGATTTGCCGGGTAGCGGCCATGACGATCTCGTCACCCACTATAACGGCATCACCAGCACTGAGAATATCGTATGTTACGATGGTCACATCGGCTACGATTACTTTAGCACTTCGCGCTACGACCCGGTGCTGGCGGCAGCCGACGGGACCATAAGCGCGGCTCGGTGGAATGATCCGGCTAATCATCGGTTTGGACTGGGGCTGTATGTGCGTATGCAACACGATCACGGATATACTACCGACTACGGCCACCTCAGTGCCATTGTCGTGGACGTGGGCACAGTCATCACTAATGCTACCGATGGCCGCATCATCGGCATCAGCGGCAACACGGGCAACGTCAGCGACGGCTGTGATCCGAATACTGACCCTCGATGTGCCGGGCATCTACATCTCACCCTGAAGCACAATGGGTTCTCGGTGATCCGTATGGCTGGACAGGCAACTACGCCGATCCTTGGGTCAAATATCAGCAAGATCAAGGCGGCCCCGATGTGACCAGCCACGACGTCTGGCTAGACTACCCGGCCGTCTCCAACCCCAACCGGGGCAACTGCCGCTACCCCTCCGGCACCCCGCGTCCCACGCCCACCCCGCCCTCCGGCGCGGGCACCGTGATTGTGGACGACGGCGACGCGAACTACACCGGGACTCCCAATTGCTGGACTGTCGTGTACCCTGCTGCCGCCCACAGTGGTGACCTGCGCTACACCGCCCGCATCACCACCACCGCCACCTGCTCCGCACAATGGAATCTCCCTGCCCAGGCCGGCGCCGGCGGCGACTACCAGGTCTACGCCCACATCATCTCCTACTCCCTGGCGCTGCCTTCCGGCCTCGTCTCCACTCAGGGTGTCACCTACACCATCCGTCACGCCGGACAGGACGACACCGCCATCCTCAACCAGTGGGCTTTCACCAACACCGGCCATACCTCCCCCTGGGTCTATCTGGGCACGTATTCCTTCAGCCGTAACGGGGGCGAGTACGTCTCGGTGTCCAACCTGACCTATGACCACGACGCGGTGCGCTACGTGCTGGCCGACGCGGTCAAATTCGTGCCGCTGAACCCGCCGCCGGCCACGGCCATACCGACGCCTACGCTGACACGGACGCCCACCCCAACCCCAACGCGCACGCCGACCCGCACACCTACTCCGACACCGACCCGCACGCCCACCCGCACACCCACTCCAACGCCGACGCCTGCCCACCCAGACACGTACGAGCCCAACAACACCTTCGACACAGCGTACTTTATCTCCCGCGACCGTTGGTACTCCTCCTACATCTGGACGCCGACGGACAATGACTACTACAAGTTTTCTGTTGGAGTCCAGCGCAGCGCCTACATCTACGCCTGGCTGCAATCCATCCCACCGGGCACCAACTATGATCTGAGACTGTACAGTCCATCAGGAACATTGCTGGCCTCCTCTACCAACACCGGGAACGCGGACGAATACATCCGCAAGTGGGTGGATCAGAGCGGGGAGTACCGGATCCTGGTATATTCTTATTCCGGTTCGCACCAGCACGACACCTATCAGGTGAAGGTCTCGCAAGGCACGGCCCCCACGTTGCTGGAGGAATCACAGGCCGCAGACGGGGCAGCGACCGGGCAGGGGGCGGCTTTCTTCAGCCCGTTGCCGGTGCCCACGACCCAGACTGCTCCCTTGTCCTTCTCTAGCCCATTGCCAACGCCCGCTGCTCCCCTGCCTTCCGGCCTGGCCCTCTTCGGGGTAGACGGGCGCGGGCAGCAGCAGCCGTTGGACGGTCAAGGGCGGGCTTCCGGCGCGGCGCAGCCGCTGGCCGATTTCTCCGCCTTCGTCGGTTCCGGCTGCGAACTGCTGGGTATATCTCCCTCGCCGGATGGCCGCTACCTGGCGGCGCAGGTCAACTGCGAGTGGGGTGGCTACGTCCTGGTGGCCGCCCTGAGCAGCGGAGAAGTGGCCCGGCTGGCCGGGACGCTGGGGCAAGAGTCCATCTTTCTTGACTGGCAGCCCGGGGGCGAGCCGCGCCTGGCTGTACGGGCCGAGCCGACCGGAGATGGCGGCGTATACCTGGTGAACCCGCGCACGCTGGAGGCCGAGCGCTTGCCGGTGCCGGGAGAGACCTACGATGTCTCATTCTCTCCCGATGGTCAACGTGTACTGTACGCCACGACGGAGGGGCTGGGGCGCGGCAGCGAGTTATGGGTGATGGACTATGATGGGAGCGGCGCGATATGGCTGTTGCGCGAGCCACAACACATCATTGCTCTCCCGCGCTGGTCGCCGGACGGAAGGCGGTTGGCCTATATCCGGATGGTGGACAACGAAGTACCTTTCACCGTCGGCGAGATGTGGGTAATGGATGAGAGCGGGGCACGGATGCTCTCGGGGCAAGCCGACGCCGGGCATGGATATGGGCCGGCCTGGTCGCCGGATGGGAGGGCCATCGTCTTCGTCGTGCGGGAGAATGCAACCGACCGGGATGCCGACGTAGCCGCGGGCCGTTTGGCGAGCAACATCTATCTGGCCGAGGTGGCAACGGGGCAGGTGCGGGCTGTGACCCGCTTCGAGGGGACGCTGGTTGAGGAGCCGGTCTAGATAGCGGATGGACGGCGGTTGATGTTCGGGGGCGCTGTTGGAGACGAGGCGGGAGTATGGCAAGTGGAGGTCGCCGGCGGCGCTGTGCGACGGGTGTCGCGCGGCGCGGGCATGCGGCTTGTGACGTGGTTGCCCGGCGCAAGCCGCTGAGCCAGAGAACGGCCCAACATCGGGTGAAGCCGACGCCGCCCTCAGCGGCGGCCAAACAGCTTGCGCTTTCGGTGGTGCCTTTCGGTGAAGGTGGCTTGGTCAGCGAAGGGCGGGCGGCGCGGCTTACCCAGGTCGTTAGCCCGCGCCCAGAACGCGATTCAACCGCACAGCGGGCGCGACAAAGCGTGAAGACCGCCGTTCGCCCAGTTGCGTTCGGCGAGTGAAAGCGATACAATGGTTTCCAAAGAGCCGCAACCCGTTCAAGCCTTGCGAACTGCAAACGGGCGCGTCCATTTCAAAGGCACGCGC
>JASFBC010000223.1:0-4259 GCA_036172315.1 Anaerolineae bacterium
CATGCACAAGCGTATCCATTCTTCGCTGGGTTATCTAACCCCGGCCGAGTTCGAGGAACAGTGGCGACAGGAGCAAGCTCTGGACCTCGATTTGAACTAAAAATCACCGAAAAAGTGTCCAAGATTAGGGGTTCACTTCAAGCCCCCATACTTTCATCCTCCCATAACCACTGTTGCGCCGGAATACTCCCTCGCCAATCCGACGAGTTTCGTCTCTTCCAGCAGTGCGGCACGGATACACTCAAAGTGCTTGCCATTAGCGCGCAGTCGTTCCAGCAAGATTGTCCCTCGCTCCTTGCAGATAGATTTCGTGTTCTCAGCGAATCGCTCCAGGGCGCGGGAATCCCAGAGGGGTTGGAGGGCCGGCTGGCGGGCCAGTTCCGCCTCCAGCCAGGTCAGGAAGTCGGCTGCGGCACGGGTGGCCTCAGATAGGCGCGGCCAGGCATTGGGGTCGCGGCGGCCCAGGTGCTGCGCCCAGCGGCGGGCCAGGTCAGCCGGGTCGGGACGGCCGCGGCGGGTGAGCAACTGCGCCAGGAGGGGCGCGGCCGGACCTTTGAGGAAGGTTTCGTCAAAGAGGGAGGCGGTCAGGTCGGGGTACTGGCGGGCGAAGGCGACATAGGCACGCGCCAGCGCGGTCTGGAAGGCGCGGCGCTCGGGGTCGGTACCCAGCACGGCGCGGGCGCGGTCGGCCAGGCCGGCCTCCTGCAGCAGGTAGTCGAAGACGGCCTCGGCGATGGCAGAGAAGAGAGCCTCAAGCATCGGCAACCTCCCCGAAAATTGCGTCCTATCCGCGGTCTATCCGGTTCTTATCCCCCGTCACGATCACGCTCTCGCGCACACTCCCCCCAATCGCCACCGAGCGGCTGCCGCTGGCCGTGACGGTCACCCCGGCGGCCTGGGCTTCGCCCCACAGGCGGGCGATCTCGGCGGCCAGGGCGGGGTCGTCGGCCAGCAACTTCCTCAGTTGCAGGCGCAGGGCGGCGAGGGTATCTTCGTCCTGGGGGTTGGCCGCTGCGTCCTGCACGGCCTCCTGCGCGGCGGGTCTGGCCTCCACGGCAGGGCGCAGGCGGGCCCAGAGGGCCTTCGCCCGCTCCCACGCCGCCTCGCCTAGTCTCTTCCCCGTTTCCTCGGCCGCCTTTTCGCCCATTTTGAGCAGATAGGGCAGAAATGGGGCCAGGAAAGACGCCAGGCCCTGTACCAGTGGGGGAATGTCCATAGGCTCCTCCAGCCTGCGAGGGTGCCTTCCCTCCCAGGGATTTTTTAATTATACACCAAACTGGGCACGAGACAAACGCGCGGGTGTTTGACGGTATCCCCAGGGTCGGTTATAATAGCCTCTGGAGCACCATCAACGGGATCCGGATATGTGGGAAAAGTTAGAAGGGATTGAGAAGCGATACGAAGAGATTGCCCAGCGGATGGCCGACCCGGAGGTCGTCGGCGACCCGGATCGGCTGGCCGAACTGGCGCGCGAGCACGCCGAACTGGAAGAACTGGTCACCCTCTACCGCCGGTACCGGCAGGCGCGCACGGAACTGGAGCAGGCGGAATCCCTCCTGGAGGATAGCGACCCCGAGCTCCGGGAATTGGCGGAAGCGGAGGTCGCCCGCCTGCGGGATCATCTGGACGACCTGGAAGCGCAACTGCGCCGGTTGCTCCTCCCCCGCGACCCCCGTGATCAGCGGGATGTGATCGTGGAAATCCGCGCCGGGACGGGCGGAGAAGAGGCGGGGCTCTTCGCCGGCGATCTGTACCGGATGTATACCCGCTACGCCGAACGGCGGGGCTGGCAGACGGAATTGATCAGCGCCCACCCCACCGACCTGGGCGGCTTCAAAGAGATCATCTTTGAGGTTCGGGGACGGGGGGCCTTCTCCCGTCTCCAGTTTGAAAGCGGCGTCCATCGCGTTCAGCGGGTGCCCATCACCGAATCCTCCGGACGTATCCACACCTCCACCGCCACCGTCGCCGTCCTCCCGGAAGCGGATGAGGTGGAGGTGTATATTGACCCCAACGACATAGAGATGGAAGTGTACCGTTCCTCCGGTCCGGGCGGTCAGCATATGCAGAAAAACGCCACCGCGGTCCGCCTCATCCACAAGCCGACCGGGATAGTGGTGACCTGCGAGTCGGAGCGGTCGCAGACCCAGAACCGGGCCCACGCGCTGGCCGTCCTGCGTGCCCGCCTCTACGAGATAGAACGCCAGAAACAGGAGACGGAGATCGCCGAGGCCCGACGGGCTCAGGTCGGCACCGGGGAGCGGAGCGAGAAAATCCGCACCTACAACTTCCCTCAGAACCGGGTCACCGACCACCGCATCGGCCTGACCCTCTACCGGCTTCCGGATGTGCTGGATGGCGATCTGGACCCGTTCATTGACGAACTGATCGCCCAGGCACAGGCGGAACGGCTCCAGGCCGGTGGTGCGGAATGACGGCCCGTGGCTAAATAACGGGAGGACGGCAGATGGACGTGCTGGTCATCGGCGCGGCGGGTCTGGATGTGAAGGGACAGGTGGGAGGGCCCCTGCAGATGGGAACCTCCAATCCCGGGAGCATCCGCCAGAGCCCCGGCGGAGTGGCGCGCAACATCGCCGAAAATCTGGCCCGTCTGGGAGTAGAGGTCGCCCTGATCACCGCCCTGGGAGACGATTGGCCAGGGCGGTACATCCTGGAGCATGCCTCTCAGGCCGGGGTGAATACCGAACATATCCTGGTCCAGTCCGACCTCCACACCGGCATCTACCTGGCCCTGCAGGACCAGGAGAAGCAACTCATCGTCGGGCTGGACGATATGGGGGCCACTCAGGCCATCACCCCGCGCTACCTCTACGACCGGCGGCGGCTCTTTCGGGAGGCGGAGATTGTCGCCATAGACGCCAACCTCTCCCCCGACGCGCTGGAGATGGTCTTCCACCTGGCCGCCCAATACGACCGTCCCGTCTGCGCCGACCCGACCTCTGCGCCGCTGGCCGTCCGCCTGCGGCCGTTTCTGAGCCAACTCCATCTGGTGACCCCTAACCTCCAGGAAGCATACGCCCTGCTGGGGGAAGTGGGCGGGAGCAGCGGCCGGCCCATCCGCCTGGCCCGGCAGCTGGTGGCGAAAGGGGTCAAACTGGCCGTCATCACCCTGGCGGAGAAGGGGCTCTGCTATGCGACCGTCAATGAGAGCGGCAACCTGCCCGCGATCGCCGTGCCCATCGTGGACCGGACCGGCGTGGGGGACGCGCTCACCGCCGCCGTCATCTTCGGCCTGTTAGAGGGACTTTCGCCCACCGAAGCGGTCCGGCTGGGCCTCTCCGCCGCCGCCCTCACCCTCCAGTGCCGCCATACCGTCTGCCCTGACCTCAGCCTGGAGCGGCTATATGAGACACTGGTGGTGTAAGGAGCGTGCCAGGCACTTCTATTCGGGCCTGATCTTCTGCAGGCCGAACGCCGCTGCCAGCACCAGCACGGCCTGCATCAGGACCGCCCCCACAATCACCATCCCCACGTCCATCCAGAACCGCTCTGGATAGAGGCGGATGAGCGTATCGGAGGTGGGGAAGGTCCAGGTATCCGGCGGAAAGAGCAGTTCGTGGAATCCGGTGAAGAAGACCTCCCATGAGGTCAGCATCAGGCCACCGACGGCGACCAGGAGCGCCAGCGTCAGCAGCGCCCCACCCCGCAGTGCGCCTGCGGCCAGGGGCCGGGTGGTACGGCGGGCCAGCAACCCCACCGTCCCTCCCAGAACCACCCCGCCCGCTACCACCCCGGCCCGCAGAATGGCCCAGAATATCCGCTGGACATCCACCATATGCGCCAATTCCCGCTCGTTGAAAGCCGGACGCCCCTCCAGTTCCAGGTCCGCCAACAGCCCTGTATCGGCGCCTGTCGCCAGATACTCCACACAGACCTCCGCCAGCCGGATGCGCTCTTCGGTAGACAGGCCGTAGGGGTCGGGGGGAAAATCGGGTTTGCTGTACTCCCACCGCACCAGCCACGGCGCGGTGACGGCCCGCAGCGCCACCGTCAGAATCACCACCGGCAGTGCCAGACTCACCAGCGCGGAGAGTACTTTGGGCCAACCCTTCATGATGCTTCTTTCTCCTTCAGTGAGATGTAGCGCAGGCCGCTACGCAGGCTAACAGCCTGCGTTACAGGCTAACAGCCTGCGTTACAGGCTAACAGCCTGCGTTACAGGCTAACAGCCTGCGTTACAGGCTAACAGCCTGCGTTACAGGCTAACAGCCTGCGTTACAGGCTAACAGCCTGCGCTA
>JASFBC010000224.1:0-1152 GCA_036172315.1 Anaerolineae bacterium
AGAACTGCACCTGGGTAGGGACCGCGCTGGAACAGTGGGTCGCCGCTTTGTGCAGGTGATGGGGCGGCGGAGCGGAGTATTCGTGCGGCGTGGTGCGGCTTACGACTGGCTGCATCCAACGTTTCGTGAGTATCTGGCGGCGTGGCTAGTGGTGGAGCGCAATGAGATGCCAGAACAGAGCATGTGTTGGACAGACGAGTATCCAAACGAATTTGTCGTGTTTGTGTTGCTTATCTTGAGTGACAAAGACATTGATGTGACATCGCTTTTACCTTCTGTACCTGTTCCACCGGTGAACATTGACTGGGATCGGCTGTTTTGGATATGCCGAGTCATGATAGAAGGAATCAAGGTGACAAAAGAGTTCCTAAACATACTCGTGTATGCCCTTATTTCTGCCTGTGAATACTCCCATAAACCTTGGATATTGGAGAATGCCATTACCTGTTTGAGAGATCTCAGGCGTCCAGACGCTCTAAGACATATAGCCATGGAAAGGGATTACGGTGGATGGTTGCGGATTCGCGCTTCGCATGAGCTTTGGTGGATGGCAGAACATAATGCTGCCGAAGAGAGCTGGTTAGCAATAGCATGTGACAGGTGGGAAGACGCTGGCTTCAGAGTGGAAGCGGCAATCTGGCTCCAGAGACACAAGTGTTTTGATGCAGCAAAACAGGCATGGGAAGCGCTGGCCGGAGATACCAAAATAACTTTTGATGTTACTATATTATCCGAAGAGAGTACCCCCTTGATTGAACTAGTGCGAGATAAGGGAGTAGACAAAAACGTGCGCCTGGCTGCAGCATTAGCATTGGGTGCGTTAGGAGATGTTCGGGCCACAGAGTCTCTACTCAAAGCACTGTCAGACCCCGACCCAGAGGTTCGGGGAGCAGTTTGTGAAGCTTTGGGAGAAATAGGTGATCCACGTGCCTTGCCCAATCTTGAACATATATCCCAAGAGGACCAAGAGCAAACTTATTTTGGCAGTGTAGCAGATGCCGCCCAACAAGCCATCGCCCGCATCCGCCAGCGCATGGCCCAATCCGGCGAGAGCTCTTTTGATAATGCAACGAAGGAGTGAACGCCTATGCTGCAAGACTTTCTCCTGAACCTTCTCGCCTCCGCCGCTTGGGATTTGCTCAAGGCCCTCGG
>JASFBC010000225.1:0-1335 GCA_036172315.1 Anaerolineae bacterium
CTTTGACGCGGGCCAGACTGCCGATCCGATTCCCTTCCGCCAGAAAGGCGAGGGTCTCGATGATCTCATCCTCGGGCGTGCGACGACGGTAGAAGATCGTGCCTTTAGTTTCTGTGAACGTACGCCCACACGTGCGGCACATGTAGCGTTGGCGACCCGCCCTGGTCTTGCCACATTTCACGATATTCTTCTGGTGCTCGCCTTGTGGCTTGCTGAAATCTGCACAGGCCTCATTGGGACAGAAATCGCCTACGTGGGCAAACTGCGGCATCCTGACCTCCTGGCTTAAAGGATGCCCCCATGATACCTCATTATTTGTAAACACTCAAGAGGGAGACTACCCATTCCCACGGACGAAGAAAACGTGCTAGCTCTGATAGATGAACTTCGTGATGCTCTTGGTTCGGAATCTACCCTCTCCATCGCCACGCGGCGGATATGGCCTATTTTCCCCGATGTACGCTGGCCGCTGGTTGGACAGGTGGCATGGCGAGCGAGTTATTACAGGGAGGTGAGTCAACGCGTAGATCAAGTTGTCGTAATGACGTATGACACTGCGATTCCTGTGGCTCCTTTGTATCGCCATTGGGTGCGGTTTCAAGTGATTGAAATCAGCCGTGCGATAGATGGGACAGGTGTGCAGTTATTCTTTGGCATCCCGACTTCTGAGGAAACGACATATACGCACTGGCCCTGGGCTGAGAATATGAGAAGTGGGTTAGAAGGTGTGATAGACGGACTCAATGATGCAGAGTCCCGCGCAGCAGCCGTTACAGGGGTTGCCATCTATCCCTATTGGGAAACCGACGAGGCTGAGTGGCGCATCTATGAGGAGTTATGGCTTGGTTGGGCAGGCAGTGATAAGTAGCACTCGGCTACGATGTCCGTGACCGGCCCATCTGGGCGCGCACCAATACCGTGGGCAGCGGGCAGTACAACGAGGCGTATGGCTACGACCGGATGGGGAACCTCATCACCCGCACCTTGGGCAGCCAGCCGGTTGTGTACACCTACGGCTGCCCGCTGCCCTCCATCGCCCCCAGCCTCCCGCCGGCGCTGCCGCATCGGGTCTGGTTCCCGCTGGTGATGAAGGGGTATGGGCCGGATAGCCCGCCACCGGCGGCGTGCGTGGCCCCGTTCGCCGTGGTCTCCACCACTGCCGGCTTCCAGGCGGCCTACGACCCCAACGGCAATATGACCCTGCGGGTGGAGGGTGGGGTCACCTACCACCAAGGATGGGACGCCGAGAACCGGCTGGCGGTGGTGACCAACACCGTCACCGGCCAGGTCACGCGCTTCGTCTATGACGGTGATGGAAACCGTGTCCTGCGGGTA
>JASFBC010000226.1:0-5025 GCA_036172315.1 Anaerolineae bacterium
GTATACCCATATCTGATTTTCTTCGAGTGGTTTTCTGGACATTGTGTCTCCTTAAGACGCCTAACGGCACCGAGCTCAGCCGCTGCGACCGAGGCGGCGAAGCCGCCGAGGGAGCAGTCGGCTGGAGCGAGTGGTTAGGCCGCTATGGATAGTTCTTCAGCACCAGCGGGATATACACTTTGCACGGCCCATCCACGCACACGCTGACGTTATAACCAGGCCAGCCATAATCCCTGAACCAGAAATTGCCATAAGCGGAGGTCACATAAATGTCGAAACGGATGGTGTAAGCTCCCGGCCCCCAGTTGGGGATGTTCTGAATGGTCAGGTTCTTCGTTGGCGAAGGATCACCCTTGAGCGTCCCACACACCGAGGCCGACCCGCTGCCCGTGACTTCCCCGTGTCCGGCCTTGGCCCAGCGATACCGCAGTTCGTAGCTGAAGTTGGGATAGCCACAGGTCCAGTCAGAGATGCCTGTGTTTTGCACCTTCACCGAGATGGGATATGTCCCGCCGTGGGACATCGCGGGGGGACGGTTGTCTGGCGTGCCCCAGTTAATTTGTAAGGGGTTCCAGCGGTAGGACGGGGTGAGCCGGGCATTGTTGTTGCCCGCATCACGGATGTGGATACCCGTGTAGTAGTGCACCAGAATTTGCTCAGCCCGCTCCCAGCGCACGCTCCAGGGCATATCGCCTTGACCAGCGTAGGAACACTGGTTGCCCCGCGCCCACCGGCTGGCGCCTTCCTGGCTCATTCCATGTCCATGCCCGAAGTTATTGGCATCGCAGCCGGTGCTGATGGGATTATCCACAGCCACCAGATACGGTTGGCTTCCCGCAACCGTGCGCCCCCAAACATCAGCGGAGAATTCGGTGAACGCAGGGAGGTCGTCGTTTGGATAGGTACCATAAGAAATGTAGTGACGAGGAGCAACTGCACCGCAAATTATCCGTTGGTTATTGTTAAGGTTGGTGCTGGCGCAGGGATTCTCCGGGTTGTCCGGAAATGTCACTGGGGTCAGGCTCTCGAACTTGTAGGGGATGAAAGCCTGGAACTGGGTAGAGTTGTTAATGGTGCTCCCTTGACGGATATGCCAGTAGGCATAGGAGCGGGCGGCGATGGCTTGAGCTTGCACAGCGATGGGCTGATAGTACGGAGGCAACTCTTGCGGTACCACATCTAATAGGTAGTCCGTTTCGATGGGCACAGTAGCTGGGTTAGTGCCATAGGGATAGGCTTGACTAGAAATGGCTGTGCAGCCATAAGCGGTATCACCAGAGGAGCAAAGTGTAGGTGGCGGCTGGATACCTCCATCCCCTCTCAGCCGATACATCCAAACACTGATCTCTGGAAGGGGGCGTGTAGCTCGCAGGGGTTCTCGCCTCTGCCCTCTGAAAAACCATCAACAAGGCAGCAACAACAATCAAGTAGATGGAGCTTCTCAGTAGGGATTTCTTCATTGGGCCTCCCGGACCTACTCCCAGTTCACTTGGACAGTACAGAGTCCTCCCTCACCAGTTGGTGGACTTGTATTCAAAATCCTTGGACAAAGCACAGCCAATAGCGAGCCGCTTGGAGACCAAGCCGCTTCCCATCCCCATGCTCCACCAAACTCGTGGTCTGGCAGAATCCGTCGAAACTCACCGCTGACTGCATCTACGAAAAACAATCCATCATATGCAATCCCGACTTCATCCATACGCACAAGGCCAAGAACAGCTAGGTGACGGCTATCATGAGCCCAGGCTATATCAGTAACATAGTGCTGCCCAGGATTTATATCTGGTGCTGGTTGCAGTGTACGCAAGTCGCCCGTTCTCGTATCCAGAATCGTGAGGTCGGTATAGAGGATCGCTGCTCCCGTACCACTGGCTTGGTCTGGGAGACTGCCTATGGTGATGAATGCCAGGTAGCGTCCATTAGGGCTCCACTTTGCCTCCATTGCCCAGATTGGCATATTCTCCGGCTCAGATCGCCCCAGGTCTATTTCGCAGATTTGATTGGTTCTCATGTCAAACAAGAAAGTCCACGGCTGGGTGTAAAACACCAGTTGAGAACCGTCAGGGTGCCAGGCAATTTGAAAGGCTGACAGCCCGAGCATTGACTGCACTGGCTCTGGATACTTAGGATAGCGCAGTGGAGCAAGATCCAATGGCGCAGGCTGGATGGCTTTGGTTTCCACATTCAACTGCTGAGGACGGTCAAGATTTGCACGGGAAAAATACCACAGGCGCTTTCCATCGGGTTCAACCGCCAGAGCCCCCCATACGTCTGAGATCAGGCATTCCACCCGTTGGGGGCTGCCATAGCTGATCCACAACTCAGGGTGATAGCGTATTGGTTGTTCCTCCCCCTTTTCCGCCACCAGAGTCAAGTAGGCTACGGCCTTCAAGGCTGCTAACCAGACCGGTTTGCCGCTGCTCCCCTCACGCTCGGCATAGGTGCTCAACTCACCGGTTTGGACATCCAAAACATCAATGCTTTGGCGGTTCGTGCCGGGGACGTCCCGTGTGATCAGCAATCGTTGACCATCCGGCAGCCACCCGGCGATACCAATGGCTGCCGGATGGGTCAGCACGATCTTGGGTTCGGAAAACTGGTAAGCCTCTAGAGGCGGCCCGGGCTCGACAGGCGCCGGGCGAGCCGCAAACGTACAACGGGGTATAGGTGTTGGGGCTACAGTAGGCGTGGCGGGTGGGCCAGGCGGAGTCGGCGTCGCCGGCGGTGGATATGGTGGCAATGTTGGTGTCTCGATAGGGGATTGGAGGGCTTGAGATAGTGGTTGCACCTCTCTTCGCAGCCCGCTAAAAGTCATGGCGAGAGCCACTGCTAAGCCTACGAGCACCAGCAGACCCAACAGACCACCCACAATATTCAGTATGCGTTTCATCTTGCACCTCCACTTTCTTTTCCCATGTCGCCCTTCGTGGGCGTGATTTGTCAGCTGCAGAGCGGCCTAACGGTCGGGTTCAGCCGCAGCGCGGAGCAAAGCGGAGCGCTGTCGGCTGGAAGCGCTTGTTAGCCCGCCCCTCACCTAAGGAGTTTTAGATTGCATGGACGGGCCTTGCAGCTTGGACACCAAAGTGTACTCCCATCTGGTATTTGAAAGTGCGTCCAGAGTATGTGCGACAGCGTAATACCCAAACTGTGCTTTCTCAGGTAATCGGCCAGTTTGTCAGTAGCATTGTGGATTTCTCTCGTTCTAATCAGGTAGATTGCACCTGCCGCAAGCAAGTAATCAAGCTTCAGCACCAGAGCGACGAGCCATGTCACTACATCCGCAATCTCACGTTCAAGTTTATGCCGATATTGATCACTGAACCTTGCTCCTGGCTTGTCTATAAAATCGTTCAGGACGGAGGCAACCTCGCCGACCTCTTCCTGAAGATGAGCCATGATGATTTCAATAGGAGTCCGAAAGTTGATGTGGTCGTAGATCGTACGAAACATCTCTACGACATCTTGGAGTGATTTGGGCTCATCGTCTTGCTCGTGGAGTAACGCGCGCTTTATAGCTGCCCTCTGCAAGGCCTCTTCTTCTAGTTGCGCCTTTCTGGTGGGGTCTTCTATTCCGCGACCGATCAACGCAGAGCATATACAGGGAGAGCTACCACAATAAAAGCAGATACGTGGATACTTACACAATACAATATCCAAGAGTGATGCTTTAGTTCCAAGTTCGCTATGAGCTTTTGTGGTAAGGGCACAAAGCCAACAGAATAGGTCGGCTATATGCCCGAAAGCATTTTCATATTCGCCTATCCGCAGGTCTTCATGGAGCATACTGGCGTGTTCTATAGCATGAAGCCATATTGACTCAATAGAGCGGTCTTTGTTCACGCCCCCATAGATTTCATTGAACTCCGCTACCCAGTCATCTAAACCGTAGGCGTTCATCTGTGCTTTGTGCAGCATGTTTCCCTCCAAAAGTGCAATGTTTGTTCGTCTTGGTCAGCGAAGGGCGTGTATGACCAATTCCACGACTTTGTTGGGTGTATCTGCTATGCCATAGGCTGACTGTGATCTGTTTGGGTCCACGTGAGCAACGCTACTTGTATAGAAAATAAAAGGAATCTTTCGATTTGTGCGACCGAGTCTTTCAAGTAGCTCATAGCCTGCATTCGGATTGCTGCGGCCGTTCTCATCTCTATGTACATCTGATATGATGACGTCAAAGTTATCTCGATTGAGAAAAGCAAGAGCTTCATCAGTCGAGCGAGCAAACAAGATGCTGGCTCCAAGGCGTTTTAGAACATTCGCCTCGTAAACATTATTTATTGGCTTGTCATCAACCCATAAGATAGAGCGCCCTCTGATGCTTGGCGGGGTGGCCGTCGGTGTAGTTGCTTGAAATTCTGGAAGTTTCTTGACCTGCTCGCGCACATAGCCAGCCAACTGCTCTGGTCTGTCTTTGTATTCTTCAAGACCTTTTTCTATAACTTCTGGCAATGCATCGACTGCAGCTCTTTGTATCTCTGAAAATTCAAACTTGCTTCCTCCAATTTCTGCCTTCTTTAGTCTATGTCCCAGTTCGGGGAGAAATGCAGATATTTGCTTACGAAAAAGAAAAACTATCAAAAGAAGAATAACTGGCCATGCAGTAAGTATTTCGAACAATTTCAATAGCACGGCAATCACTTCTTTGTTGGTCATGCTACATTCCTTTCGGATACAGAATCCATGTTCAGATCTGCAGGGCTTTAGATCGCAACGAGCGGGCTAACGGCGCGGCGGTTGAGCCGCGCGAAGCGGAGGCGCGGAGCGCCGACGCTCGCGTCGGCGCGAACCGCTGGTTAGGCGGACGCGAGCGGAGCGAGCGGGAGCCTAACTGCGGATGGGTACAGCCGCCGCCCCGTTAGGCGAGACGCAAGCGGAGCGCAGCGGAGCGAAGCGTCTCGCCTAACGGTCTGCGTGTGAGCCGCAGCGCCGAAGGCGCGGTCGGCTCCACGCGCTTGTTGGGCGCAGTCCATCACCCTTACATGTGATTGCATACCAGAATAGTGTTGGATTCTCCTAACTCGGACA
>JASFBC010000227.1:0-3783 GCA_036172315.1 Anaerolineae bacterium
GCCTGGGAGACGTGGAGGGCGTCCGCGATGTCCAGTTCGGCGGCGGCCAGGGTGGCTTCCGGATGCCGCTGGAGGAATCCGTGGACGGCCTGCTGGAGCAGGCGGCGCCGGGCTTCGGATACCGGGCTCATGGGAACCGAACCTCAGGCCACAGAAGGGGGAGAGATAACCACGTGCTTCCGTAATATGATACCGCGATTCCGGCCGGAAGGCAAATCGCGGGGATGAAGCCACAATCCGGGGTTTCCTCCCCCTCTCCGGGCGGATTTCCGAAAAATTTCCGAATTTTCGGAAGAGGTTTGTGGTAAAATGAAAATAAATTACGTCGTCTGTGTTGTGTCCCGGGATGCGGTAGCAGGCAGGAGGCTGGAGATGAGGGTCTATCTTATATGGGGGCAAGTCCCTATCGGGCAAGGGCTAACCACCCACCCGTACCAGGTGTTGCAACGATAGCCCATAAGGGAGATCGCCCTCCCGACTTCGCTTCGCTCAGGACAGGGGCAACGGACGGGAAGCCAACACAGAGCGTGCGTGAAGGCGAGCGCGCCGGGGGTCTGCCGGGGTCCCCGAAGAGGGCGGGATGTGGGGAAGGGATCCTTGGGCTTCGCTCAAGACAGGGTTGGGAGGTCCTGGTTGGTTTCCTGGGCCGATATGGGGATCGGGCAGAAGGCCCATGGGCAACCGAAGCACCGGTTTGGTGGCTTTGGGAGCATGGGCTGGGAGGCGGGGCGAGTATCTCGGAAGAGTCCGGCGCGGGAAAGCTGCACGCTGGGAACTGTGTGGGGGCGGTCGGGTAGCTGACCGTTCTACCGTGTTGGCCGCTTTCATTAAGGAGGAATGAAAATGAAGAAAGTTTTGATAACGCTTATTTTAATGTCGGCTTTATTATTAAATACAAAAAGCCGCGACCTTTCATATGCTTCTACGATTTTACAGACTGCCGGAGGTAAAGCATATGCAGTAGGTTTCTATAATGGGCTGACTACCTTTTTTACAATTGATCTAAATACGGGCCAGATGACTGTACTGAACACCTTTCCGACAATCCAAGCTGTTGATGCTTTTGTAGCAACTGTAGATTTAGAAGCAGATCGGTATTTCCAGCCTGCCTATGAGAATGCTTTTGCCCAACGTTTGCTGATAATTGACACCACATCGGGTGCATTAGTGGATTCTCCACCGTTTTCAGCCACCTTATCCATATTGGAATATAAAGGAGGACGCCTCTACGGAGTGATGTATGATCATGAGCGTGCAAGTAATGTATTTGTGGAAATTGATCCATCAACATTAAACCCGAACGTGTTAATGGCTATCCCAGGCGTGAATAGTATACTCGCCGGTGTTTCTGCCATAGATGACGATTATTTTGTCTTTGAAGGTTCAAGTTCAAGAGGTTATGAGCTTTTTAAGATCGATCTCCAAACTCTTGAGATCACTACTATCCCACTTTCACATACATTAGCGCATTTTGTACTTGCCGATAGTGCTTTGATAGGTATAACTGGAGCTGTTCCTCTAAATTATCTGGTCAGGATCAATTTATTGACAGGTGAGAGCGAGATAATATCTGAGGTTAAAGTTCAAGCCTTATTTCAGGGTGCTTCTATATTTGATCGCACAAAGGGGTGGTATATCTTCCCGGTGATAGATTTAGAAAATAAGCAGCGCCTATTTATTTTTGATATCCAAACGGGCGAATTAGTTGCTGCTCCAGAACTCACGGTAGTCCCCGGAGGTGCAACCTTCGCCTCCAAAGTAAATGCTTTGGCATTCACTGGTCAACTGAAATCTTTTGAAAAAGGTTGGGGCAATTACAACTTGTATCTCCCTTTTACAGTGAAACAATAGACATAAATGCCCAACCCGCCGATCAGCCGATAGCGCCTTCGGCGGCGCGGCTGAGCGGCATGCCGTTAGACGCTTGTGCGCAAAACCAATTTCACTACACAGGAGGTCCAAAATGAAAGCGAAACTCTCACTGGTCGGCATTCTTGTCCTCGCCCTGGCCCTTCTGAGCATCTGGGCCGTGGGCGCGCAGGGGCCGCAGCCGCCCCAGCCTACCAAGCCGCTATCCGGCCCCCCTTTACCACCTGGCAGTGGCCCTCGTCAGGCTCCCGATGGGACCTGGTACATGCCCGCTGATGCTGCGCCGCCGATAGAGCCATCTGCCTCTGTATCACCCCAGGCCACCGGCGGCCCCGATGACTTCGGCTATACCTGGGACGATTCGGTACCGCTGGATTGGATTGATGCCACCGGCGGGACCGACACCGGGATGAGCGGAGATAGTTGGGGTCAGAAGGTGGGCCCCATCCCTCTGCCCTTCACCTTCAAGTACTATGAGAACACCTACAGCAGCGTCTACATCGCCGCCTCGGGCTACCTGGCCTTCACCGACGAGGGCACCTGGCCCGGGCAACCCCGTGTTCCCTTTCACGCCAAACCCAATAATGTGATCGCGCCCTATGCCACGCCGCTCTACCTGGCAACTGCCGGTCCAGCCAACCGGGTGTACTACAAGAGCGGCGGTACTGAGCCGAACCGGTACTTCGTAGTGGAGTGGTACGATGTCAAAGGTGGGTCGCCATCTGATACAATTGGCAATGACGAAACATATCGCTTCGAGGTCGTCCTCTACGAGAACGGTGACATCCTCTTCCAGTACCAGACGATGATCTACAACGGCAGCTATTTGTGTGGCAGTGCGGGCATCGAAGATTCTACCGGGTGGGATGGGCTGGCCTACTTGGACTTTTGCGAGCGGGCCCCGTCTAACAAAGCCGTGCGTTTCACCCGCCCGGCCCCCTCGGCCCGGGTCAAGGTCTGGCCGCCGTACCAGGGCCGCTTTACCCACGCCGGGGAGACCACTGCCTTCCAGGTCCCCATCCGCAACAACGGCGATTTGGGCGCGGATACTTACGACTTGACCACCGCTTCCACCTGGTCGGTCACCCTCTATCACGCCGATGGCGCCACGCCCCTGATGGATACCGACGGCGACGGCACAGTGGATACCGGCTCCGTGGCCCAAGGGGGAACCGTGACCATCACTGTGAAGGTTCAGACCCCGAGCATAGTTAACGTGGGCGACGACAACTCCGCCGCCATCACTGCTCGCTCCAGCCTGAATACCGGCAAGAGCAAGACCGCCACCCTGCAGACGGCCGTCCCGGCCCCCTTCGCCCAGGTCTACAGCGACGGCGCCGACCGCGCAATGAGCCTCTACTTGGTTCAGCCCGGCGGCCAAGCGGTGAAGAAGGCCACAGGGGACTGGCATTATGGCGACAATATGGCCGTGGCCGAGATGTCCGGCGGTTTCGCGTATCTCTGGACCAAATACCGCAGTGTAGGCAACGTGTCCGTCAGCGAGATCGAATACACCTTGCTGAACCGCTACGGGCAGACGGTACGGGGAGTGAGTAGGCTGACCGACCACTCCGGAGCGACGGTGAGCACCTACGACTACTCCCCCGCCGTGGCCGTGGCCCCCAACGGGCGGATCGGGGTGCTGTGGTATCGCTACCTGTGGAACAGCAGCACCTGGCAGTTTAACTACAACATCTGGTTCGCCATCCTGGATTCGTCCGGCAACCTGGCCTACGGCCCGCTCAACCTGACCAACAACAACATCTGGGGGACCTGGAGCGACTATAACGTGCCGAAGTTCTGGAGCCCCCGGATCGCCGCCACCGGCGATAACCGCTTTGTCCTGGCCTGGTGGCGAGAGCTTAGAGAGAATGACGGTTACCTGGATGACATCTACTATGCTGTGCGCGATAC
>JASFBC010000228.1:0-3556 GCA_036172315.1 Anaerolineae bacterium
GGGAGCGGCCGGCCTGGGTGGAGGTGCGGCTATGGCGGGCGTATCTACCGATGGTGATGAAATCTCCAGACCGATGACGAACATCGCTACGCTGCCGGAGAGGGCATGCTGCATCGCCACGCGCCGCAGCACCCGCACGCCGGCTAACAGCCTGCGCTACGGGCATCCTCTTGTGAAAATCGGGTAGTCGTGGTAAAAAGAGAGGTAACCCGGTTAGTTCAACCTATTGTCTCCGGCAGGAGCAGACATCAGGGAGGGGATCCATGCGTATCGCGATCTTTGGCGCTGGGGCAGTCGGAGGATACTTTGGTGCCCGGCTGGCCCGGGCTGGGGAGGATGTCGTCTTTATCGCCCGGGGAGCCCATCTGGAAGCGATCCGCCGGCACGGCCTCTATGTGGAGACTCCACTGGGGGATTTCCACATCCACCCCGCCCAGGCCACCGACAGGCCGGAGGAGGTGGGGCCTGTAGACACGGTTCTGGTCGGCGTCAAGGCCTGGCAGGTGCCGGAGGTGGCGCCGCAGATGGGCCCTCTCCTCGGCCCGGAGACCTTCATCGTTCCCCTGGAGAACGGGGTGGAGGCCCCCGACCAACTGGCGGCCGTCTGGGGGCGGGAGCGGGTTCTGGGCGGACTGTGCCGCATCATCAGCACTCTCCCGGAGCCGGGCCGCGTCTGCCACGGCGGGATGGAGCCCTACGTGGCCTTTGGCGAACTGGACGGTCGCCCCAGCGAGCGGGGAGAGCGGCTGCGGACGGCCTTTGAGCGGGCCGGCGTCCGGGCCGAAATCCCCGCCGACATCCACGTTGCCCTCTGGGAAAAATTCCTTTTCATCGCCCCTTTCGCCGGCCTGGGCGCGGTGACCCGGGCCCCGGTGGGGGTGCTCAGGAGCGTCCCTCCCCTGCGCCGGATGCTGGAGGACGCCATCGCTGAGGCGTTCGCCGTCGGGCGAGCGCGCGGCGTCCAACTGCCCGATGATGCCCCTGCGCGCACCATGGCCCTGATAGACGGCATGCCTCCCGAGGGGACGACCTCTATGCAGCGGGACATTGCCGCCGGGAAGCCTTCCGAACTGGATTATCTGGTCGGCGCGGTGGTGCGGCTGGGGGAGGCCGCCGGAAGGGAGACCCCCCTCCATCGCTTTATGTACTACGCCCTCTGGCCCCAGGAGCGGCGGGCAAGGGGGGAATTGCAGTTTTGACGTAACTATTCAGCGCTGACGGAAAGTCCGCCTCTCTGTAGGACAACCGCCGTAGGGGCAGGCCTTGCGCCTGCCCGCCTCTGCCCCCCGTCGGTGCCAAAGGGGCGATCTCTGTCGGGCTGATAATTACGTTTTGACTTCATCTGAAAGGAGTAGCATGCCTGGAACTGTCCTGGTTCTCACCCCGCACCCCGACGACGCGGAGGTCTTTGCCGGGGGGACCATCGCGAAAATGGTTGCCGGGGGCGCTCAGGTCATCATCGTTATTGCCTCCAGCGGCAACAAGGGCTCCTTTGAGTATGATGCGGAGACCCTGGCCGCGATCCGCCGGGAAGAGGCGACGCGGGCAGCCGCTATCTTGGGTGCCGAACCTCCCATCTTCCTGGAACATCCCGACTTGGAAGTGGGTCTGTTACCACCGGGGGTCCTGCGGGAGCAGTTCGTCCGCCTGATCCGCCAATATAAACCGGATGTGGTCATTACGGAAGACCCCCTCTATATGGCCGAGGTGCATCCGGACCACCGGGCCGTCGCTCGCGCTGCCTCCGACGCGGTCAACTTCTGCCATCTCCCTCTCTTCCACCCGGAGCATATGGACGAAGGGCTGGAGCCCCACTTCGTGGTGGAAAAGTACTTCTATACCCCCGACCCGGCGGGGGCCAACAAAATCGTGGACATCACCGACACTATGGAGAAGAAACTGGCCGCGATGGCCGAGCATAAAAGCCAGGTACGCTTCCTGGTGGAGGAGGTGATGCGGCAAGCCCGCCTCGCCGGATTGGACCTGAGAGCCGTTCTGGGGCCGATGGTAGAAGACCCCTGGATGGCGATGGCCTGGGCGCTCCGCTCGGAGGCGGCGCAAATCGGCCAGCGGGCTGGCTTTGCCTACGGTGAGGCTTTCCGCTACGTCCGCTTCCACCCCATTGTGGAGAGTCTGCTGAGCACGCAGGCCTGACCCCTGCGCTTTGCTCCCTGCGACTGGTGACCTATAAGGAGGCGACATGTTCCGCCCTTCCCGCTATGCCTGGTTCGTCCTTGCCGTTTTCTTTACGTTCATGCTCCTCCACCAGGCCGATAAACTCCTCATCGGTCCCCTCACCGAGCCGATTATGCGGACCTTTGGCATCACCAAGACCCAGATGGGTGCCGTCTCCACCGGCGCGCTGATTGTCGGTGCCATCCTCTACCCGATCTGGGGCTACCTCTACGACCGGTATGCCCGCTCCAAACTGCTGGCCCTGGCCTCCCTTATCTGGGGCTCCACGACGTGGCTTAACGCCATCGCGCCCAATTATCCGACCTTCCTGGCTACCCGTGCCTCTACCGGCATTGACGACTCCTCCTACCCTGGCCTTCACAGCCTCGTCGCCGACTACTTCGGCCCCCGCATCCGGGGCCGGGTCTACGGCATCCTCCAACTGACCGGCCCCATCGGCTACCTCCTGGGGATGGTGATGGCATTGATGCTCCGGGACGTCATTGGCTGGCGGGGCGTCTTCTATATCACCGGTAGCCTGGGAGTTTTCCTGGCCATGGTCATCTTCTTCGGGGTGCGGGAGATGCCGCGCGGTCGGAGCGAACCGGAACTGGCCGACCTGGAGCAGATCGGCATTTACCGCTTTAACTGGAAGACCGCGCTGGGACTTTTCCGCATCCGCAGCCTCATCCTCCTTTTCATCCAGGGCTTCTTCGGCGTCTTTCCCTGGAATACCATCACCTACTGGTTCTTCTATTACCTGGAGACGGAGCGGGGCTACTCTTCCGACGCGGTGTTGATGACGATGGCCCCGGCGGTCCTGGTGCTGGCCTCCGGCTACCTGGTCGGCGGGTCTCTGGGGGACTTCTTCTTCCGACGGACGCCGCGTGGCCGGATACTGGTGGCCTCCACGGCTGTCCTCATCGGTGCCCTTCTCCTCTGGATTACGATGGGCATCCCGGCGGAGAACCGGATTCTCTTCCTGATTATGCTCTGCATCACCGCGCTCTTCATCCCCTTTGCCGCTCCCAATGTCACCTCGTCCATCTACGACGTGACGTTGCCGGAGGTACGGAGCACAGCGATGGCGGTGCAGTACTTCATTGAGTCGGCCGGAGCGGCCACCGCGCCCCTGCTGGCGGGCATCATCGCCGACCGCTACACCCTGCACGATGCGATCCTCTGGATTTGCGTCTCCGCCTGGATTCTCTGCGCTCTCTTCCTCTTCGCCGTTGCCCATCTGGTGCCGCGCGATATCCGCACCCTGCGGGCTCAGTTGCGCCAGCGCGCGGAGCAGGAGCGAGCGCGCGCCGGAGCCCCGGCTGCCTGATGGATGGGGTTTTGCGGCAGCCAGAAGCCGCCGCAAAACCCCGCTTCTTCC
>JASFBC010000229.1:0-2058 GCA_036172315.1 Anaerolineae bacterium
ACCTGAGTTGGCCGGAGAGGAAAAGCCATGCGCTTGCGCGTACAGATTCCGCGGGTCGAACCGACGCAGTACCAGGCCTGGCCGGAGCGTTGTCCGGTCTGTGGGAACACGACCTTCCATAGTCATGGTTTCGTGGACAAACCGATCCGCGATACCCGCTTTGACCAGGTGCGGTCCCACCGCATCCAGTGCACAGCGTGTGGGCACACGCGGCGGGTGTATCCTGAGGGGGTCACCGCCCGCGACCAGAGCGAACGACTACGAGGTTTGAGCATCTTCCTTTGGCTGCTGGGGGTCAGCTACCGGGGGGTCGCGGACGTCCTGACCGGGCTGGGCGTCCGCCTGGGGAAGAGCCAGATCTACAACAACGTGCAGCAGGTGGGGGAGAAGGTGCGGCAGCTGCAGGAGAAGCGGCTGTCGCAGCGACGGGTACGGGTCCTGGCGGGGGACTGCACCCATGTGCGGGTGAAGGGCCAGGACACGGTGGTGCTGCAGCTGAGCGATGGGGAAAACGAGGTGACCCTGGGGGTCGAAGTGCTGGAAGGGGAAGATACCGCCAGCTTGCAGGCGGCGATTGGCGAGGTGGCCCAGGCGGTGGGGGCCGAAGTGCTGCTGAGCGACGACTGCGACTCCTACAAGAGCGTGGCCGACGCGTTGGGGTTGGAGCACCAGGTGTGCCAGCACCATGTGGTGCCCAATACCCTGGCGTTGCTGGTCGAGATCGCCGGACAGCTGGAGAGACGCCAGGAAGAGGCTCCCGGGGAGGAGGAGGCCAAGATCGCCCAGGCGCGGGCCGACATCCTGGAGCTGGAAGAGATCATCCTGTGGCGGTGCCCGGGCAGCCAGGCCTCGTTGGATGCCTTGGCCCGGCGGTACGAGCGGGAGCCGATGCCCCGGAAGGGGCAACGGGCGACGCCCTTCGCCCGGCTGAAGTTACTGACGATGGACCTGGCCGCCGACTGGTCTCGCCTGACGCTGACGGAGCGTTTACGCGATGCAGATCAACGGCGGTTCGTCCCACGAACCAACAACGTCAGCGAGCGAGGGATCGGGCTCTACATCAAGGAGCGCTATCGGACCATGCGGGGCTACAAGTCCCGGGTCAGCCTGGTACGGGTCGCCACGCTGACGGCCTATCTAGGGGAGGAGGGTGACCAGGCCCTGATCCGGGCACCGGCGGCATGACCGGGAAACGGGGAAAGGGGAAGGAGTGCCCTGCAGGTTTTTGCCAACAAATGTCCACCGCCAAGTGGACAGTCACCGTTTCCTCCGGTCTTTACAGGTTGTGGTTCTTGTGCTATACTTTGTAATGAGTGAGGCCACCATGGGCGTATGGCAAAAGAGTGTCATAAAATTATTACAGGAAGATTTCCGTAAATGCAACCCTCTGGAGTTATGCGGAATCCGTCTAAGACGCCAAAATAGAGGAAAAGGCAGATTCCGTATAATTAATAGTTAGGCCGCCACCCAGCACGGTGAGTACGACACTCATCTCAGTCAAAAAGAGGAAGCGCGTCATGCCCAAGTCGAATCACCCAAATGCTGTGTACAAGATCGGATTCTGGTCAGCAGTTCTCACCGCCTCGCTGTCAATCGCCTGGGCGGCTGCCTTCGCCTTCCAGTTCAGCATGACTTCACAAGGCCCCTGGGATGGCGTGGAAGAGACTGCGCGATCATTCAATTTCGTCACGGACATGATCAACCTAGTCTTCGCGTTGCCGCTGAGCTGGACCTTCGTCGTGATGATGGTCAGCGTCCACTTTTTCGTTCCAGAAGACAAGAAGATTTGGACTATGATTGGGCTGGCGTTCGCCATCATCTACGCGGTCATGGCTAACATCAACTACTTGATTCAACTTGTAACAGTACGGGCCAGCTTGCTCGCCGGAGAAACCGAAGGCTTAGGGCTATTCGTAAGTGACAACATGCACTCAATCTTCTGGGCATTGGCAAACTCGTACGCCATTCGATCCATAGCCCGCGGATCCAGCGCGCTGGCCCGCCGCCCTCAAACGCCCAGGCGGCAAAGACCAGACCGATGGATTGAATGGCGTACGA
>JASFBC010000230.1:0-6351 GCA_036172315.1 Anaerolineae bacterium
GGCTGTTAGCCTGTAGCGCAGGCTGTTAGCCTGTAGCGCAGGCTGTTAGCCTGTAGCGCAGGCTGTTAGCCTGTAGCGCAGGCTGTTAGCCTGTAGCGCAGGCTGTTAGCCTGTAGCGCAGGCTGTTAGCCTGTAGAAGCAGGCCTGGCGGCCTGCGTTACTGCGGCCCGCGCTACTGCTACATGGAGACCCAGAGGGTAGGGCAATGTGCCGACAATGGATAGGAATTCTTCTGGTCCTTCTGGTAGGGGGCGCGCTGCGGATGGTGGCTCTGGAGCAATCCCCACCGGGCCTGACGCCAGACGAGGCATGCAACAGTTATGATGCCTACTCTATCTGGTACACGGGGCGGGACCAGCACGGTGTCCTGCTCCCCACCGTGATGCGCGCACTGAATGATTACCGGATGCCCCTCTTTGTGTACACCCAGGCCCCTCTGGTGGGCGCAGGGGGGTTAACTGTCTTCAATGCCCGGCTGACGGCAGCCTTTTGGGGCATCCTGGCTCTCGCGGCTCTATACCGGTTGGGGAAGGAATGGTTTAACCGTTATGTTGCTCTGGCCTCTATGGCGTTTCTGGCCGTTTCCCCGTGGGCGGTGCCGCTGAACCGGATAGCCCTTGAGGCAAACGCAACGGTTCCTATGGCCTTACTGACAGCGGGGCTGTTCTGGAAGTGGCGACGGGTGGGGCAGTTCCGGTTTCTAATCGGCGCGGCGCTGACAGCAGGGCTGGGGCTCTATACCTATTCCACGATGTCCCTTTTTTCAGTATTAATGCTGGGTGTGCTGGTCCTGGCTTCTTACCGGGAGATCCGCGCCCGGTGGAGACAAACGCTGATCGCGGCTATGGTTGGTCTCCTGCTGACGCTTCCTTTGGTTTCCAACTGGGTTCACTATCCAGAAGGAATGAGCGCCCGTTATCGGGAGATCGCTGTCTTTCGGCCTGAGCGGCCAGTCACGGAATCGCTGGGGCGATTTTTCCGATATGTATGGTATAATATATCCCCTAACTACCTCTTCATCCGGGGAGATCTGGACATCTTGCAGCATCCTGAAGGGATGGGGCAACTCTACTATGCTCAGGCCATCCTGATCCCCCTAGGGGTCATAGCAGGTTGGCGGAGAAAGGAGTGGCGGGAGCCCCTCCTGCTGACGGCGGGATGGGTGGTAGCGTCGGTGATCCCGGTGGCATTGACCGAACCCAACCTTCCTGGCTCCGGCCATGCGCTGCGGGGGCTTCCGGGGGTGGTACCGTGGCAGTTGTGGTCTGGACTGGGAATTGCTGAATTTGGAAGGCAACTCTGCCGGACATTCGTACACTGGGCGCTGGCAGGATTGTTGGCCGGGTGGATACTCTACCAGGGCATACTTTACTTCGGCTACTACTTTACAACATACCCTCGGGACGCGGCGCGCAATTTCAATGTTCCGATGAAAGAAGTATCTATAGCGATGAGCCGCTGGGTAGAAGCGTACCCGGCTATCTATTTCACCTGTGATTCCAACTGGCCTTATCTCTACTTTCTCTTCTTTACCCGCTATCATCCACATCTCTTGCAGCAAGATTTGCCTGAAAGAGGCAATGGGTTGTTTGGTGCCGTTTCTCGCGTTGGTCAATTTCATAATGTATGCAACACTCAGGAGATTTGGGATTCGGGGGCTGTAGGGCTCTTCGTTGTTCCAGTGCAAGAAATTCCCGATGCTACCCCCTTGGCCGTTACAACAGGACTGGATGGACAACCCCGGTATAAAATTGTCGGACGGAGCCAATGAGACATTTACGCATATGGGGGCCTCTATTATTGCTTCTGTGGCTATTCGGCTTTCTGATGGTTGGAGGCAGATCTCTTTCTCTCACCTCCGATGAACCTGCCCATATAGCAGCGGGGTATGCTATTCTGGCACGAGGTTTGAATGCCTTTTGGGTGCTCCCTCAGCACGGCCATCCCCCTCTTCTGAATGTGCTGGAAGCATTGGGGATATACTTGGAGAAGCGGATTCCTTTGGAGCAACTGGATGGATGGCCTCTGTGGCTGACGAACTATGTGCGGGCTTTTACACCCTATTTAATGCCGATGGAACGAACGGAGGTCCTCGCCCGTATTCCGGTTATGGGGCTGACCGTTCTCCTCGGCGCTCTGATCTTCCGTTGGGGAAAAGATCTCTGGGGATATCGGGCCGGGATTCTGGCTCTTGGTTTTCTCTGCCTGGACTCTCTGTTGCTGGCCCACGGGCGGTTGGCAACAACCGATGCTGGGACAGTTGCTCTCGGAACAGCAAGTCTGTACGCTATATGGAAATGGAGCAATTATCCTTCTTGGACGCGCTCTCTGGGTCTGGGGGTGCTTGTTGGATTGACGATGCTGGCAAAGAGCAACGGGATTCTTTGGGTCGTTACTGGTGGTTTTCTGATTTTTTGGAAGACCGTCCGGGATCGCGAGGGCAGAATCTTCCGGCTGGCTCAAGGGATTCTTGCCGGATTGGTGGGTTTCCTGATTCTCTGGGGAGGTCATGCCTTCACCTGGGGTCCCGTAAGGGATTTACCGGGCACCTACCCTGCGCCTGACTACTGGAATGGGTTGATTTCCCAGGCTCTCAGTGCGGAAAAACGGTGGGTATTTGCTCTGGGGATGCGCATGCATGGCCACTGGTGGTGGTACTTCCCCCTCGCCTTCCTCATCAAGAATCCTATTCCTCTCCTTTTAGCCTTCTTTGTTGGCGGCTTCCGTCTTCTTCGACGTCCTTCATTGGACTGCCTGATGATTCTCGGGTTTTTCCCGCTCCTATATGCAATCACCTCTGTTACAAGCGGGATGAACATTGGATACCGTCATCTATTGCCTGTCCACCCGATGATCTATCTGGTCATTGGCGGAGGCATTTCCCAGTGGTTATCCTCACCGCGGCCGGTTTGGAAAGTGGCCATTGGTGCAGTTCTAGGACTATGGTATACCTGGGGAACCGTGAGAATGTTTCCCTACGAAATTGCCTATTTTAACGAGTTTATTGGCGGGCCTTCTTATGGACACTATTACCTGATAGATTCTAATATAGACTGGGGCCAGGGATATAAAGCGCTACGTCGCTATCTAACAGAGCACCCCGGGCCTGTTCCCAAAATAGCCTATCATTTTACCAACGTATTACCCCAATACTACGGGATTTCTGCTGAGGCTCTTCCTCCCGAGGAATTGGCATCTCCGCTTGTCGCGCCTTTTCACCCCTTACCGGGACGATACGTGATCAGTATTACGACTCTACAGCGTGGGTGGCCCGAGGACCCGGATCTGTACGCCTGGTTCCGCGAGGTCAGGCCTACGGCGGAAATCGGCTACTCGTTTTTCTTGTACGATGTGCAAACCGCTCCCCTCCAATGGATTGCCCAATGCTCTGTTCCGGCAGCCCCTCTCTCAGAAGGGGTGATTGAGCGCGGTTTCGGGCAGGAAAGCCTGCGTCGGGTGGAATTTGACTGCACGTCCGGATGGATATACCCTTCTGGCGGTAGTCGGCCGGGAGTCTATAGTTTCCGCTACGACCTTTTAAAAGAGCGCAGACGGACTTTTCCATCTCTGCTACTTTCCCCACCGGAGCCCCGGGATCCCTTTATTGTCCGGCGTCTGGGTCAAGCGCGGCTCTCGGTGGATATGAACCGGTATACCCTGGACCATCCTGCCTTCGTGCTGTATGAGCAGGAAAATGCTCCGGATGTACCTACACTTCGTACCGCTGCGGTTCTTCCGGTTAATCAGGTTCCTGGCTCCGAAGTGAGGTTCATCTCTGCTCCTATTGCTCTGAATGGGCCGCTGACGTTTCGGGGAGTCAACGCCATCCGGGAGGGCTCGGAGATGGATGTGGAGACCTGGTGGCAGGTCACCGAGGGGCCGATTACCCGTCCGCTTTCCATTATGGGGCATCTCCTGAATGGGGCGGGCGAACTGATCGGGCAGGATGACGGCCTGGGAGTTTCGCCGGTACTCTGGCAGCCGGGGGACATCATCGTTCAGCGCCACCGGTTTCCCCTTCCCCCTGCCGGTGAAGAACTCTGGCTGCGCACCGGGGCCTATTGGCTGGATACGATGGAGCGGTGGGCAACAATGAACACTCTGGAGGAGGGTGTTTTGTGGGTCTCATTGAAGGTAAAGCGCGCTCATTAGCACCCTATTACTTGATTCCGTCCTGTGGGCTTTTGCTCTTCTTTTGGCTTTCTCTCCTTTGGGGGAGCCGTTTTCTCTCTTTTTCTATGGATGAGCCCCTGCACATTGCCGCTGGCTGTACTTTCCTCGCCCGAGGAACCAGGAGCCTCTGGCATTTGTCCTATTACATTCAGCCGCCCTTACCAGGGATTCTGGAGGCATTGTTATTTTATCTCTCCAGTCCTGCAATTCCGGTAGAAGGGCTGGCTGGTTGGAATACTAATTATGTAGAATTTACGGCTTCTTTTATGCCCTACTTGTACCCGATGGAGCGCACAGAAGTGATCAGCCGTTTGCCGGTAATGTTGGCAGGCATGCTCACGTTGGCAATCGCTTTCCGATGGAGCGTGGCTATCTTCCGTTCACGGTTAGGGGGGATTGTGGTGATGTTTATCCTTGCCTTGGACCCTCTTCTACGGGCCCATAGTCGTTTCGCCACGACAGATACGCTGGCCACACTGATGGCTCTAATTACAGGATACACTGCTTGGCGGTGGCTGCGAACTCTCTCTTGGTCTCCAGCAATATGGCTAGGGGTTTGGCTGGGTATTGCGTTGATCGTAAAGTTTTCGGCTATACTTTATGCCTTCTCTTGCCTCTGGCTTATTTTCTACAAATTGGTAAGGGTGAAAAGAACTTTAAAATGGGTGTTGCTGAGTCAAACATCGGTCGCTCTTGTCCTCGCTCTGCTATTAGTCTGGACTGCCTTCGGATGGGAGGTAGGATATATCCCCGAGGTCCCCTTCCCTATACCAGTACCAGCACCTCGCTATTGGCGAACTCTTCTGGATGTGGGCCGGAACGCTTCTTGGAGAAGTTTTGTTGCCTTTGGGCAATTACGCTTCGGTTCCCATTGGTGGTATTTCCCTCTGAACTTCCTGATCAAAAATCCCTTACCCTGGATAGCCGCCGTCTTCTGGGGCGCTGTAACGCTTCTACGGTCCCGACCCCGCTGGGATTCTCTGATACCAGTAGCCTCTCTCCCTGTGGTGTATACAACCAGTGCTATCTTGCGAGGAATGAACGTCAGTTACCGGCATATGTTGCCGGTACACCCCTTCCTGGCCATGCTGGCGGCATACGGAATATGGCAAACCCTGAAAAAGAAGCCAGTGTGGCATTCCCTCGCAATATGGATCCCCCTGGGACTGTGGTATACAGGTGGAACTCTCGCCGTTTTTCCGGATGAACTGGCCTATTTCAATGAATTGGTGGGTGGCCCTGCTGGCGCTCCTCGTTACCTTGTAGATTATACCCAGGACTGGGGGCAATCCATAAAACAATTGCGCATTTATCTGGATACCCACCCTGGCCCGGAACCATACCTCGTCTACTATACCCATGTTCGTCCGGAGTATTACGGTATCCGCTATCGCTCCCTTTCACCTTCGCCAGGGGTAACCTATCAGGTCACTCCTCTCTATCCCCAACCAGGACGATACGCCATAGGAGTGACCACCCTCTACGGGCTCGTTGGCCGGGATCGGATGGAGTTGGAATGGTTTCGCCGGGCCGTCCCTCAGGCAATGGTGGGTCACGCCTACTATATCTATGAAGTTCGGGATTCCCCCCGCTGGCTTTTCCAGTGCTCTACTCCCTCACCTCCGCTGGATGACTCTGCTGTCGCTTGGGGATTTGGACCTGTGGCCCTGCGAAGAGGCACTTTTGACTGCACTGGAGGATGGATATATCCGGCAGGCGGTGGGGTGCTGGGCACATACGCCCTTCATAACCACCTACTGGATCAACCTTGGGCTTTTCTGCCCCCGAGCCTGCGCCCTCAGCCAATACCGACGGACCCGTTTGTACGACGGCATCTCGTCGGTACTCGCTTGGCATATTACCAGCCTTTCTTCGGTTTTCTTCCGGCTTTTGCGCTCTATGAGCAGAGGCCGGAGTCCCCTCACAGGAATTACCGACCGATGACCGACGTGAAAACGGCCAGCGGAGAGTCTCTCCGTACTCCTATCTCATTGGTCGGCCCGCTGACTTTTTTAGGGGCAGTGGCTTTTGGGGGCGAATCCAGCCTGGATGTGGAGACCTGGTGGCAGGTCACCGAGGGGCCGATTACCCGTCCGCTTTCCATTATGGGGCATCTCCTGAATGGGGCGGGCGAACTGATCGGGCAGGATGACGGCCTGGGAGTTTCGCCGGTACTCT